>NZ_AP019370.1 GCF_004295685.1 Fluviispira sanaruensis | reverse complement strand
TACATCCTCATCTAACATAGCTAAATAAACACTGAAATTTAAAAGAATTACAACTAAAATCAATTTTAACTCAATCGTTAGAGTTACTTTTAGATAATAACCTAAATTTTTTTTCCATCAATAAATCCTGCAATTTTTTTTGACATAAATAATATTTGATTAAATTTTTAGCATATTCATCTGGATTTAAAAGATAGTCCTGATAAGTTTAGTTACCCGGAGAGAGAGCGATTTTCGAAAGATGTTCCCTTAACAACAAAACCAGAGCATTCAGGAAAATGAGATTTTCTCGTCTTCATTCTATCAGTTGGGAACTATCCCTATTTACTCCGGATAATTTTTTTACCTTTGAAAAGACATTAAAGAGTAGCATTGTGAAGGTAAGGATTTGGTAGGAATGAAGCATTCAAGAATTCTGAATTTTTAAACAAAAAAGCGAAGTTTTAATTATTTTTTTATAGAGGACTCTATAAAAAAAGGAAGTTTGGAAACTTCCTTTAATCTAGTTTGTATTAACTCATAGAACGGAATACCCCAGAGCCTTCAAGTTGAGTAGAACGCCCCATAGAGCCGCTGCATTTAATTCCTTGGACACCAGAACCAAGTTTTTTTTGTATTTTCATGTTCAATCCTCCTGGATTATTATTGACTAGCCAAATATCACTTTCTTTATAATTAATAAAACAAATCTAAATTGTCAAATTATTACACATTTTAAATATTGGATATCTAATTCAATAATTAGAGAGATATTACTATCTATCTAAAATGGATTTTAGCGTTTTTAACTGCTCAGGTGTAAGGAGATGTTCATATTTTTTAGCGACATATGGTCGAGAGGGGACACGGTTTCCGACACAATGAAGCCTTCCGTCTCTTTCAATTATAAAATATTTAGCCCCCATGAGAATAATCGGTGCTATTTCATTATTTTTATTTTTTAAAATTACAAACTCGCAGCCCCAGCGAACACCCTCATCAGCTTTTTTTCTGTACTCTTGCATTGCATTTTCTAAGCCCATGCCTGGATAAAATTTTTTTGATGGCGTTTCTCTATTAATCTTCCACTGATTTTTCATAAATACATGCCTCCTTAAATGAGAGCGCTCCTGTTGTTCCTTTATTAAATATTAATATATTGGAATTTTTACGAAATGAAATAGAGAGGGCACAAACAGTACACATAACTATCCTTATATGCACTTTCTAAGGCACATTTGTTACATTATGTGAATCTTTGCTTGCTACTTACATGGGAGGGTAAAAGTACACATAGTATGCAAAAATACGGGACATATATTATGAATAAACTCTTTAAACGGAAGGGCTTTACTCTGATTTTTAAAATTAGAACCTAAAACTTAAGGCCATTTTCATGAAGGCGAATGAGGAGCAATGAAAAGAGGGCATATGAAAAAGCAAAAAAACTACAACTTGAATGATGAACTTGAAAATCTAGAAATCACAGATGAGCTATTAAAGGACTCTGCATGGATTCCTCCTAAAAATGGAGGAAAAGCAATCGGAAAAAGAATCAGTATAGTATTGCCTGTAGATCTTATAAAAACTCTCATTGCCCTGGGAAAAGAGAAGGGGGTTAGCTACCAGACACTAGCAAGAGTGCTGCTTCTAGAAAAAATTGAAGAATTAAAAAAAAGATAAGGCTGGTTATCTATCTCACTTGGAATTTAAACCAATAGACTATGAATTGTAACAAATATTGCAAAATAAAACGCTTCTATCTTCACAAGTTTGCTCGAAGTTAAAGGAAATTGAAAAATGAAAGTCAAAAATTTTCAAAATTATCTTGAAAAAAGACTCAGCAGTGAAGAAATAAAAGAAATAGAGCTTCAAGCTGAAATGGAAATACAAGCATTAAAATCATTACAAAACGCTATAGCACAAGCTTTAAATGATTATATGAAGAAACAAAATATAGGATTTAATGAAATTATTAGAAAGCTTGAAGTGAGTCCATCAAAACTGTCAAAGATATTAAATGGCGAAGCAAATCTTACGCTAGCGAGTGTCGCACAAATAGCTGCAATGCTCAAAAGTATTCCAAAATTTAGTCTTGAACCTGCTAATGACAGCAATGAATATAAAGTAAAGTAAAATTAACAATTTTATTGGGTAAAACTATGAAAACTAAGAAAAAAAATGTAGCAGAAAAGAATTTGACCGTGTTGAATGATTTAAAAGAACTTTTCAAATCGCTCACCGATCAAAATGCAATTATTGGCCGTGATGATGAGAGAATCGTTATAGATTTGAGCAAAGCTTGGTTTCTTAAAGATAAAGATATTAGTGAAATTTATAATAAATCTGTGTTAATTGCCAAAAATGGTGCAATGAGTATCTTTCAAGATTTTGAAATAAATAGAGAGATAAATATAATGATGTTAAATATAAGCTACTCAATAATAGAAAATAATGAAAATTATAAAAATTTTCATTATTTTAACGAAATCAGAGATTTAATTTATAGCATTCCTATTATGACCCAAAAACAAAGAGAATACTATAAAAATAATCATGATAATTTGATATCAAAATTGTTTGAAATAACAGATAAAGATAGAAAAAATATTCGAGAATCTTTATTTGGTTTGAGCGACAATTCAAGTAAACATCATTGATATATACTTAATTTTATTAGATAGTAAAACTGTCCTTTAGATAATCGAAAAACCTAATATTCGCATAAATATAAGGCGTATCAAGTCAGTAAATTTTCCAAACTTGATAACATATAATCAATATTATCTTGTACATCTTCAATTTTTAATGAATAATAATCAAAATATTGAATTTTTTGTTCACTCATCCCTATTAAATCAGCTAAGGTATCTGACATTGCAATGTATTTATAGTAATTATCACAATAATATTTTAAATTATTAAGGCGACTTTTTAATCTATAAAATAATAATATATAAGTGTATTTGTTTTTATTCGATACCTTCTTAAATTCTTTAATAAATAAAATTAATTTATTAATTATATCAAATACTTCTTTATCGTAGTTAGGAGTGTTACTCTTCATTTTTTACCGGATAAATAAAATTGTTAATGATAATATACTACTGAAATATTATATATAATCGTATTTGCCATTTCAAGTTTTTATTTTTTCATAAAAAAAGAGTCTTTTGACGCACATTCAAATCAGTGAGTTAACATATTCATAATACATTCAAGATTATGACTTTTTGAGTTAAATATTTCTTCAAACTCAGATTCATCCACAGAAAAACTTTGAACTGGTGTAAAGGGGTCTGATTTAATATCTATATTATAACATTTTAAGCGGTCACCAAATTTTCCGATTGTAATTCCAGATATAGCACTTGCGCCCGCTTTCTTTAAAAATGCCGCAGCAACTGCAATTGATATACCGTAAGTTGTGCAATCATCAATTATAATAATATGTCTCCCTTTAATTTTTCCTTTATAAAATGGATTAATATGAATTGATTGAATCTGATCTGTAGGGTCATTTCTATTGATATTTTTTGCGTTCGATCTTTTGATTGATTCTTTGTGTCGAATAAATAAAGGTTCTCCTCTCTTAGCAAGTCTTACTGTTGAAACAACTGTTCTAAATCGATGGGTAAAATTACTTAAGACTTCAGTATCATCATTTTTACTTTTTGAAGAAGGGTAAACACCAAAAAGCTGCTTTTCAGGATATTGTTCTTTATTGATTAAAAAAGACCTTGTTAATAAAGCAAGAATTGAATTCAGATGTAAATTATCAAATGAGGTACCATTTTTTACAATACTTGTTAATTTTTTTGCAAATTTCTCTTGGTCATATGACTTTAAATGTGTAGAGAAGTCAGCTAGTGAATACAATTTATAATTATCTTTTTTTGCATAAAACCACCAGTCACCTGGGTAGACTCTCATTATCTCTATAATATGTTCAAGATCTTCAATTTTCTCAATTGGAATTCCATATGAATTACTTAAATGATTATGTTCATTTGGTTCTCTATTCGTTGAAGCCCAACTTGCCGAGAGAACTACAGCTCCACCACGCTTTCCCATTGATAAATCTTCCTCTTTAGAAGAAAGTACAACAACGTCATAGGTATTTATCTCATTTTTTTCTGCGATTTTTTGAATAATCTTTCCATCTTGCCTCCCTACTTCTCTCATACATATTATACCCTTAGTACTTAGATTTTCTTTGACTTTTTTATCAAAATAATTGTTAGAAACAACAATGACTGAATGACCTTTATCACTCAATCGATTTAAGGATTCTAATATATTGTCAGAGAATTCATTGTTTATTTTAAGGCTATTGAGTGATGTGACTATGACTGGAGATACATAAGTTTTTGACATAAAAATCCTTTTTTACTCATAAAATCATCTAACTCTTATTTTCTACACATATCTTTTTAAATTACGCTTAAATCAACAAAACTAGAAACATTTAACAGACGGATTTACAATTATATTTAAAACAAGCCAAAGGCATTCACAAGAAGAATCAGCCTTGATTTTTCTTGTGAATCAATACTCTTCTTGCAACAAATAAACCTATAATTTTTGCACTTGTATTCAGAGATTGAACAATATTTTTAGCTGCTTTAAATTGAGAACCAGTCGTTATCACATCATCAAAAATAATTATAACTTCATACTTATTGAGATCTTCATTCAATGGCGAAATAACCCAATTATCTATATGCTCCTTGGGAGTCAGATTTTTTCCTGAATGAGAGCTTGTTTGCTCCCGACTTAGTTTTGTAGACAATAAATCAATGAATTTAATATCACTGTTAATTAATTTAGCCTCTTCTTGTATCGAAATTAATATTTGATTTATTCTATCGTCATACTCAGGATCGTCTTTTGTCTTAGAGGGAGGTATAGGGATAAATAAACACTCTTTGAGCTTGTCAACCGTAAAGCATTTTACAATAAGATCGGCACATTGCTTTATAGCTTTTGCCTTATGCCCATATTTCAGTCTTTTAGTTTCGCTTTTTTTAATTTTTAAATTGGAGATAAGGTTATCGCCAGCGCCATAGCCCTGATTGATTATCACACCATCTTTATTAAAATATTCAGCAAAAAAAAAGCACTCATCATCTCTGTCTAAATAGCGGTGATCTTGAATGATGAGTTTATCAATTTTTTGAGCTTTTGCATTAATACTCAAGATGAACCCATAAATCATTAAAATCTTTTACACGAATTGCACCCTTTTCTTCCATTCTTTTAGGCCACGTGAGTCTAGGGTTGTCAAAGTTATTCTGTAAGATAAATAACTTTCTTTTTTGCTTTAAGGCCGCTCTCGCCTGAACAAGGGTTCCAGAGGTCTCACCAGCTTCAACAATGACTGTTGCCTTAGTTAAGGCAGACATTGTTTTATTGCGTTCTGGAAAATAAAGTCTTTTCGTTTTGATATTTTGTTTCTCATATTTAATGAATGGAACTTGACTGATTATAAGGTGATCTTTAGCAATCCTAGCAAACAGATCTTTGTTTTCTTTTGGATAGACTTCACTTAAAGGAGTGCCAATTACAGCAATTGTCTTGCCTCCATATTCAAGGGCAGTGCTATGTGCAGCCGTGTCTATGCCAGCAGCAAGCCCTGATACAATTGTATATCCTTTTTCAATGAGACCTTGTGTGAGTTTTTTTGCTCTCCTAATACCTTCTTCACTTGGGTGCCTTGTCCCTACGATTGCTACAGAAGGCGTATAAACCAGATCCCACAGCCCTTCATAATAAATCACTTCAAGTGGTTCACACGCCTCTAAAAATGAAGGCTTATAATCTAATGTTCCACGGATACGCACCCCAAACTGATTGAGGTTCGCATTTTGAACGCGTTTCATAACTTCTGCGTAATATTTTTCGGCAACTTCAGTAGCGATAAAATGTGAAGGAAACATAGCCCCGCTAGCAAACATTTTTGCCAGCTTTGCAAAACCCATTTTTTCGGATTGATCCCAAAGGGCCTCATAGCTTCCGATTTCAAGGCTTGGGCTGATAGCGCAGCTTTGTAAATTTTCGAATATGCTATTTTCCATTGATGATCCTTTCTAAATCCTCTTCCGAATGAAGAAGGTAGATACCTGTAGTTTGGATACTTGCATGTCCCATCAGCTGTTTTATTGCTGATAAGGGAGCTGCATCTTGCCTTAAACCATATCTTTTAGGGTCCACTAACGACTTCGCAAAGGTATGTCTTAATACATGGGGATGGATTTTTTTTATCTTTGCAAGCGAACCGATGTGATTGACAAGCCTATAAAGACCATTTGCCGTAAATCCACCTCTTTGACTTAAAAAAACCCGACCATTTGGCCATCTGGTATGCTCATCGCTTGGTTTTCCCATCAATAAAGATTTTCTTTCCCAACGTTCTGCAAGTAATTTCCTATGTTCCAAATATAACGATAAAACTTCACAGACCTCTTTAGAGAGTGGCACATCACGGGCTTTTAAGCCTTTTCCACGAAGGATACGCACATTGCCCCTTCGCGTATTGCATTCAAGGTCAGGAAGATCTAGGGAACAAACCTCTCCTACTCTTAGACCTGCATAACGCATGATCCTTAAAATCGAAATAGATAGGAATTTGTCCTTATCTGCTTGCCTTTCTGCAACTCTATCTAAGAGATCCCATTCTTCTAGTGTTAAAGATTTTGGAGCTGGTTTGACTTCTTCAACGAACTTAAGTTTTACTCTGCTCACAAGTTCAGGCTTTCCAAGGCAATCATAAAACTTTCTGAGTGCTGTTAAATTGCGATTCACAGTGGCAGGGCTTGTCTTTTCAAGACGTTCATCGCGAAATTTATTGATAGTGATAAAAGTAATTTCATCAGGGGAATAAACTTTTTTTTCCCAAAGCCAATTGAGATAGTTTTTCACGTCATTGAGATAGTCTTTTTGCGTCTTTAAACTTGCCCCTTGATTTTCCAAGTGAACCTGAAAGTCTTTTAGCAGTTTTTCATTGCCAATATACATTAGGTTGCTAGTTTCTTTAGCTTGCGACATTCCATCCATGAAAAGCACCTCCACTCGCAATCTAACTGTAGGATAGAGAAAAAGCAAATTTCGCAATCTAAGAGTAATTAGCTTGCGAGTAAAAATTAAATTTATAAAACTCTAAAAGTTCCCAAAGACAAATGGACTTTTCTTATTCTTATTACTCCATCTTCTGGATGGGGTACCACTATGTAATAATTTTTTTTGCTGATAATAGCTAAGACAGAATCTGGGGTGTCCCTATTAGATCGCTTCCAGCTATTCAAAGTGGGGTAGGAAACCCCAAACTCCCTAGCTATCTGAGCCATGCTTTTAGGACTATTTTCTAAGACTTCAAGGACTTTATTTTTAAACTCAAGAGAATATTGACTTTTAACTGATTTCTTCTTTACCATTGGACAACCCTTCTGTATGAACGCCTAATTTCATAGCATATTTTCCACTAAAAGGAATCACTTTAATTTGCATGCAGTTGTCCCATAAGTAACCTTACTAGATAATTTCAAAAATTTGATAAATATAAAATTATTCTATAGTGTTAAGAAGTTTTATTTTTAAGTATTTGACAATTTTTTAATGGATAAAAAATGAATATGCAAAATGAAAAAGATAAAATATATGAAAAAACATTTGAGGATGGTTCAAAGTGGTATAAATGGGACCTTCATGTACACACACCTAGTTCTATTATTCACAATTATAGAGGGAAAGATCAAGGTGAACAGTGGGATAAATTCATTGAAGATTTAGAGTCGTTACCTAAAGAGTTTAAAGCATTAGGAATTAATGATTATTTATTTTTAGATGGATATGAAAAAGTATTAGAATATAAAAATAAAGGAAGATTAGCAAACATTGATCTTATACTACCAGTAATTGAATTTAGAATTGATTCATTTGCTGGAACTGAAGATAAATTGAAAAAAATGAATATTCATGTTATTTTTTCAAATCACTTAACACCCGAACAAATTAAAAGTCAATTTTTATCAAAATTAAGTCAAAGTGTAAATCTTGACCATTTAGAAAGCAAAGAAACTTGGCATGGAGTCATTGATAAAGAAAGTTTAATTGATTTAGGTAAACAAATAAAAAAGAATTCTCTAACTTCTAAAACTCCAGATTGCAGTGATATTAAACTTGGGTTTAATAATTTATTCATATCAAAAGATAGATTATTTGATTCATTAGATAATACATTTCTTCAAGACAAATATATTACAGCTATTGGTAAGACAGAGTGGTCTGAGTTTAAATGGTCAGAAGGCGCTATAGCTAGCAAAAAAAGTTTAATTAATAAAGTTGATTTTGTATTCACATCAGCAGAAAATACAAAAAATTTAAATAAAAGCAAAGAACAATTAAAAACTTCAAATGTCAATTCAAGATTAATGGATTGCAGCGATGCGCATCACTATAGTACTTCAAACGAGAAAGATAAAATTGGAAAATGTTTTACATGGATAAAGGGGGATCTAACTTTTGATGCATTAAAATATGCAATTGTTGAATATGAACAAAGAGTTTATTTGGGAGATGAGCCATTAAAAAAATTATTAGTGAAAAATAATCCAACCAAATATATTAAAAATGTTGAAATTAAAAAAATAAATGAATCTTCTTTGGATGAATCTTGGTTTAATCTTGATTTAGATCTCAACCCCGACTTAGTTGCAATTATAGGTAATAAGGGTAATGGAAAAAGCGCATTAGTTGAAATAATAGGTCTTGCTGGGAATTCAAAAACAGATGAGCATTTTTTATTTTTGCATAAAGATAAATTTCAAACTAGAAAAAATAATAAAAGCGAGCATTTTAAAGTTAAAATAAAAATGGTTGATGGAGTAACATTTGAAAAAAAACTTTCTGATTCTTCGTCTGAAGATGATGTAAGTAAAGTTAAATTAATCCCACAAAATTTATTAGAAAAAATATGCAATGATATTTCAAAATCTGAAGTTAGTGAATTTGAAAAAGAACTCAGGGAAATTATATTTTCTCATGTTCCCGAAGCAGATCGATTGGGGATGGCTGATATCGATTCATTAATAGAATTTAAAACTAAAGAAACTAATTTTGAGATTGATGAATTAAAAAAAGAACTTAACTCATCTAACCAAAAAGTTAAAGTTCTGGAAGAAATGCGATTAGATAGTTATTTATCAAAGTTAAATTCAGATATAACTCAAACAAAACAAGAATTGGAGGCTCACATTTTGACACAACCCAATAAGGTTGTTTCCCCTGAAGTTAACATACAACAAAATGAAGAAACTAAGCTACTTTTAAAAAATATTCAAGATCTTGAAAATCGAAAAAATCAATTTGAAATTGAAATTGATAATAAAAGCATAGAAATGAAGAAACTTAAAATATTATCAGAAGATGCAAAATTATTAGTAGATAGAATGAAATCTGCTGAAAGCCAGATTGGAAAAATAAAAGGCGAGATTAATACATATAAAAATATTTTAGAAATTTCAGATAGTTTGATTGAATTTAAATTAAATCTTGATCCTGTTATAAAAAAGCAACTAGAGATTAACAATACATTAAAAAATATTGAAAAATATCTTGATATGACAAATGAAAATGGAGCTAATTTTAAATTAATTGAAATAAAGAATGAATTATTTGATAAAAAATCGCTCTGTGATGAGCCAAATAGAAAATATCAAGAATATTTAGAAAATTTTAAGGTATGGGAAAGTAAAAAATTAAAATTAGATGGAATTTTAGAAAATTTAAAATTAAAACGAGAAGACTTAAATAATTTAGAGAATAATCTTTTGAATGCAAGAATATATAGAAATTCAATTTCAAAGAATATTTTTGATAAAATAATTAAATTATCAAATGTCTATAAAAATTTGTATCAACCTGTTCAAAACTTTGTCGATAGAAATCCGATTGCTGCTGATAAATTGGATTTTAAATTTAACGTTTCAATCACATATTCAGTATTTAAAGAGAAATTTTTAGAATATATAGATAAATCATCTGCAGGAAATTTTTATGGTAGTGAAGAATCTGAAAAACTTATTAATACAATATTGTCAGACGCTGATTTTGAAACAATAGATGGTCTTGAAAAATTTTTAAATACTATTCAATCTAAATTAGACAAGGGAAAAAATAATAAATTTATATCTATTTCTAAACAATTGAAGAAAAGTTCAAATATTTCTGATTTCTATAAATTCATCTATGGTCTTGAGTATCTTACTCCAAAATTTACTATGAAATTATCTGGTAAAGAGGTTGCTCAGCTTTCTCCCGGTGAAAAGGGTACATTACTTCTAGCTTTTTATTTACTCGTTGATAAAAGAGATTTTCCTTTATTAATAGATCAGCCAGAAGATAATTTAGATAATCATACAATTTTTGATGTCTTAGTCCCCTGCATCAAAGAAGCCAAGAAACGAAGACAAATTATTATGGTAACTCACAATCCAAATTTAGCAGTTGTATGTGATGCTGAACAAATTATATATTCAATGCTTGATAAAAAAGATAATTATTCTGTTAAATATGATTCTGGAGCCATTGAAAATCCCAAGATAAAAGAAAAAATTATAAATGTACTTGAAGGAACCATGCCTGCATTTAAAAACAGACAAATTAAATATATTTAATTTGTCTGTTTTTAAATGAAAATATTGATAAAAATGAAAATATTGATAAAAATGTTAATTTTTAATAGAATTTAACTGTAATGAAAGAATTTATAATGTCAGATAAATTTAGATGCGTACATTTAAACTATTATCCTGTAGGACAAGGTTTATTTACTTCTGGAAAAATATGCGATAAAGATACAATAAGATTTTCTTGGATCTATGACTGTGGTACAACAGGTCAAGAGAATAATATTGACAAATTGACTGACTTATTTTTCAAGGATATGAATAAAAAACATGTTCTTGATCTTTTAATAGTTTCTCATTTTGATGAAGATCATTACAAAGGAATAAGTAATCTAGTATCTAAATGTGAAAAAATTAAAACAATCGTACTTCCTTATCTAGAAATAGAGGAAAGATTATTATTATTTTATTTTGCATTTAAAAAGAAATACATAAAAAATGAAGATAAAATCAAATTTTTTAATTTTTTTATTAATCCTAATGATTTTTTTAGTGATAAAGTTGAAAAAATCATTTTGATAAGAAAAAGCGGTAATGATGAACAAATTCCAGAAGAGAATAAATTTTCAGAAAATGAAAATGACAATGACTATATAATAAAATATGAATTTGAAGAAAAAAAAGAAAATGATAATAAAAATTACTTCATAAAACCAGATAATAAAAAAGTTGAAATTTTAAAAAAAAGGACAATTATTAGTTTAAAAAACTTTTGGGAATTTATTTTTTACAATGACCCAAGCATAGAATTTTATAATAATAATGATTTTAAAGAAAAAATAAAAGTTGAAGTTAAATATTATAATAATAGAATCAATGAAATTATATCTAAAAGCAATGAAAAAAACAAAATAGAAATAATTAATAATATTATTAAAAAATTAAAAAATATATATGATGATAAAATCAAAGATATAAAGAAAAAAAAGCGAAGTAAAATAAAAAATGAATCTTCTTTATTTCTATACACTGGTCCATCACAAAATATTTATAAAAATTCTAACTTAAATTCAAAACAAAAATTTGGATCATTATATACTGGAGATGGTAATTTAAAAAGTGATAATAATTTTAAAGCATTATCCAACTATCTATCAAAGTATAGAATGGAAAGGATTTTAAATTTTCAAGTAATGCATCATGGAGCACATGGTGATTGGAAGGAAGGATTAGCATCTAGATTAAAACCTGAGTTCAGCGTCTTTTCAACGAATGCAAATAGAACACTTGATCCCAATACCAAATTTGAAAAATTTGAATATTTATCTGGAAATAAAAATCATCGCCATCCTAATTTAGAAGTATGGAAAGACTTTTCAAAGGTATCAAAGAATGTAATTGTTAATGAGCATTCTGGTCTAACAATTTTTATAGCGTTATTATCTAATCGGATTTTTCACATATATGTTGGTAAAAATTTTGAGAAAAAAGAAAATAAATTTATTTATCATCCATCTTATTGCAGGCATTTTCATTGTTTTCCAAATTGGTGATTATTTTTTAATGATTAATATTAGATAAATAACATTGAGCTCTTATTCATAGAACTGCTTAACGGGAACATTAGTTTTTTCGACCCTCATTTCAAGTCTGATTTCTTTTTCAAGGTGTTCCAGTTTAAGACTATGTTCCTTACGTAAAGCATCCATTTGGGCTTCTTGTACAGCATATCTTAATTTCAGCTCTTGGTTTTCCTTGAGGGTTTCCTCATGGAGCTTGAATTTTCCTTCAAGCTCCATCAATTTCTTTTTTGTTTCCATAAGCCTATCGTCTGTGACCTCAAACATCCGAAGGCTATCTGTGTGCTGTTGCTTTACAGCAGAATAATCCCGTTCAAGCCCACGGCACTTCACTTCCAAGGCTTCCACCTTCTCAAGGAGGGAAATCATTTCTTTTTCTTTCCTTGCAAACTCCGTTTTCCAATTCCCTTCTTTCTCCGCTAGGGATTGATAAAATTCCTCTTCCATGACCTTTGCTTTCTGCTCAAACTCCCCTGTAAGCTTTTCTTCGATGCTTTTTTTATGCTCTTCGAGCTCAATACGCTCTACCTTATGAGCTTCGATGTCTTTTTTGGATTGGACTTGCAATTCTATAGCTTGAACAAGTTGCGCGCGGATAAGACCATTCAGCCTTGAAGTAAGAGAATCAACTTCTAAAAGAGCTTTTTTAGCTTCACTCCCTTCACATTCCCCTTGAATAGCAAATGCCTCTACAGCAGTTTTAATGAATTTTGCAGGAGGTAATCCTGATTTTAAAATCTCTTCTTGAAGAAATTTTTTTTCCTCTGGCTGGCAGCGAAATTGATAGGTTGAATTTGCACTTGAATGATTTATGATTTCTTGTTCCATTTTATTATCCTTTTTTAATTGATTATTTTATTATAATTTTCTATATTTTCTTTGTCTTCAATACATTCTTTACCTTGATATAAAAGCAGATTATTATAATGCGTTTTGGGTTGATAAAATTTATCAATAATATTTTCATCATAAAATATTTTTATTTTATCTTTAATTTTGTATTTATTATCTATAATATTAATTTGGATTATCTTTTTTCCTTTAATTTTATAGAAATGATATCCGACTGGAATATCAATATTTCGGATTGTCAAATTATTACTAGTATAAAAAATAGAATCTGATTTATAAAATTTTAATTTTTTTATATCATTTTTCCATATTATATCTTTTTTAAACTCCACTATTTTTAATTCAATAAATTCCTTATTTTGATTTTTACAAGAACGAAATCGATCAATCTTTTTTTCATTTTTATAAACGGTATATTTAGAGTAAAAATATTTTAGAGTAGGAATAATTGTTATAACACCTGTAAATAATTTTATATTATTTTTTATAAAACCAAATATACTTGTAATGTGTTCTATAAAAATCATCAATCATTACCCTTCCATCAATTTAAAAATAGGATTTTTTCTTGCAGCACTTTGGCTTTCCTCTTCGATTTTTCGGATATAGGACATGGTTGTTATAATGGATCTATGGCCTAAAAGTTCTTGAATTTCACCTATGGGAACATTTTCTTTATGAAGAAGGCTTGCAACAGTGGCTCTGCAAGAATGAGGACTTATTTCTTTACTTACCCCATTTTCTTTTGCAATTCCTTTTACCAAGCGTGCTAAATATTCTCTTGAAAGAGGTTTATTAGAATAAGGAGTAAGAGCAAACAGGGGATCATTTTCATTTGCAGCAAATCTTAAAGTAACAAGATAAAGTTTTAAAATATTTGCAAGCTCAAGACTTATAAGAGGTGCATGAAGCATTCCTCCTTTCAGTTTTAAATGAAGCCTTGGGTGTTGGCCTGAAAGGTCAAGATCTCTTATTTTTAGACTGACAAGCTCTGTTGCTCTCATGCCAATAGAACAAAGGGTAATAAAGGTAACATAACGAAGCCATGCTTTTTTATGTTTGGGATTTCCCATTGGATCGATTGCAAGCTTAAAAGAAGTGCTAAGAGATTTTAATATTCTTGTAAGCTCTATCTCAGAAAGAGCTTCTGTCTTTCCTTTTCCTGTCTGCAAACGTGGAAGACGAACAGACGCTCCCACATCCTTTAGTGTCCAAGCACTTAAATGAGCAAACTTTAAAAAGGAGAGAAGGGCTGAAAGTTTATTTGCTGCTGTTTGGGGAGGAGAAACTTGAATTAACTCTCTTTTCCAGGCATCGACATGAAACCGCTCGATGCAAGAAGCACTTAAAATCATCTCCCCTTTTTTATTACAGAATTGAAAAAATCCCCGAAGGCTTCGCGCATAATTTTCTTGCGTATTTTTTGAAGTAAAACTTCCTAAAAATTGGGTTAATTCCTTTTCGATTTTTTCGGTGGTTTTTTGCGAGTTCAATGGAAGGAGTGCTTGAGTTGAATTCAAACTTTGATTTAAATTATAGCATTTATCGCCAGTAGCCATTCCATAGCCTCTCTAAATCTTACGTTTAAACAAAGCGTACCTGCTTTGTTATACATTTGTATTACAACATAATTATAAATTTAATCAAATAATCTAAAGTCATAAGCTGTAATACTAGAATTTAAACCCTGCATGCTGTCAAACATGATCACACAATATACATTATGCGACAAGTAAAACTAAATTTTCACCAAAAAATCGTAGGATGTCTATATTTTGAATTTTAAGAATTGGAAGTATGATAGAAAAGAAAAGAGTTTTGAGATAATTTAGGATTAAACTCCACAACCAGTTGTGAAAACTAAGGGAGTTTGCTAGCCTCCCCTTGGGAAACAAATAGAGGAGAGGAAGTGGAAAACCCAAAATCACCTTTTAACTTTGCAAACTACCTTCACGAGCAGCTCTCAATGGGCAAAACAAAAGCTTTTTTAGAAAAAGAGCTTGTCATGAACAAGTACTACCTCAATAAGCATCTATGGCTTCTTACGTGGCCAAATGATCTCAAAGCGAAGTGCCTTCTCTATCCTGATATTTTTTCTGCAAGAATTCTATTCACCACATTTGCATCACGCCAAAAGTATTACGCTAAAAATAATTTTCAATACTTAAGAGTTGAAATAGAGAAACTCATTCAAAATGGTGCTAAGCACAAGCCAAGGAAAGCAGTCAATTACCCTAAATCTAGGGCGGGTGGTTCACTTATATCACAAAGAAACCGTAAAGAAAATCTGAAAAAAATTGAGAGAGAATTAGCTTTAGATAAGAAAACAAAAGAAGAATTGAAATTAGATTTTAAAAATATTCTGTATTTTCAACAGCTTTTTAAAGATTTAATTGGGTTTCATGTCATAGTCCAGTTTTCGGAATCTAGGAAAGAAGGTGAGGTTAGGATTCTCTTTCGAGAAGAAAAAGATCTGGATTACTTACTAGAAAGAATGTCTTAAAATTTCTATAATTAGAAAGGGATTGATATATTTTCGTCTAGTAATTTGATATTGATAATAAATTTACTTATGTCAAAATAATTAGAATAAAACTTTTTTATTAGTGCTTGAAAGTAGTAGTAATTAATGTAATATTTATTTATAGAAAGTCTCTTTTTGAGGCGGAGAATTTTATGAAAAAAATAAATCCCACTCAGTTATCTATGTGGATCGTACACAATTTACCAGAATTAAATTCTGGAATTAATGAATTAACTCATTTAAAATTACAAAAATTAGCTTATTATTGCTATGGTATTTCTTTGGCAAAAGGTTTTGGAAATTATTTTGAAAACTTTACATTTGAACCCTGGAAACATGGTCCTGTTTCAAGAGAAATTTATGATGTATTTAAGTCCTATGGAAGTAAAAACATTGAAAAAGATCAGATAGAAAAGCCAAACTTTGAAGTACCTGAAGAAGTAGAATCATTATTATTAAAAGTTTTATACTTGTATGGTAGTTTAAGTCCTTGGAAAATTAGGCAACAATCTCATTTAGAAGAGCCATGGAAAAACTCTTTTAGTCACGGTGATTTTGCTATAGATGATTCCGAAATTATGAATAGTTTTTTTCAAAAATATTTTCAGCCAGATAAAAGAATAAAAGGTCCTGAGTTTGTATTTGATTTAAGCAGTTTTAAGTTAGATGGGATTCCTACTGTTGGGTATGTTTCATTTGAAGAACTCGTTGAAACCGCTAAAATGATTTATTTTAAAACACAATGAAAAAGTGTGAAGATTGTAAAGATAAAGATAATTTCGTAGCTTTTGAATACAATTGTATTCATCATAATAAATGCCTTTATAAAAATTATGATCATCTTCTTATTAAAAACTACTTTGATTATTTTAATCAAAAAATGACAGAAGATGAAATGATTTATTTTTCACACGAAATTGAAAGCTCATATTTAGAAATCAAAAAGAAAATCGAATCGGATTACTATACATTTCCCGATTCACCATCAATATTTATTGAAATGCTTAAGACAATTAATGGGGAAATATTTAAAAAAACAGGGATAGGATTCTTTGGTAAATTTCGTGAAAAGGAAATCTATTTTGATGTCGATGCGCATCACAGAGAAGGTTCAAAACCCGAAAAAATTGAAATCGAACTTACCAAATTTTTCAATGATTATTTTTTAAATATTAATAATGAGCAATGGAATAATGAGGAACGTTTTTTAAGATTAAGTTCTATATTTTTAGAAACATTCTTTAGAATCCACCCATTCCCTGATGGAAATGGAAGAACTGGCAGATTATTTTTAATTTTAATGGGAGTGCATTCAAAAAAGTTTTATTTTGAACGCTTTGATATTCATAATTCTGATGAAAAAGATTATCTTAAAGCTCTAAGAGCTGCACATAAATTTTATGACCATGAAAGTCCATCTAAACGAAAAATGGCTTATAACCTTTTAATAGAGTGGTTAAAATCAAAATTAACTCACTCTGACGAATTTACTGGAATAGAAGAGCCTCCAATTCGTTGACATCCTCCCCTCCATAAATGAAGGGGAGGATGTCAAATAATAGGTGCACGGTAAGGATTCAATTGGCCGAAGATGGAGGAGGAAAAATGAAAAAAACAAAGAAAAAAAATCCTTATTTTAAAGAGATTATAGCAGGAATAAATGAGGCTATTGAGTTTGAAAAAGGTAATATTAATTTGCGCACAAAAACAGTAAATGTGACGCTAGTTAAAAAAGTTAAAGCAACTGAAATTGTAGAATCACGTAAACATTTATCATACCGAGCGTAAGACCTCGTTCTTCAGAGAGAGGTCTTACGCTCGGTATGATAATGAGATGATGGAACTCATTAGCGAATCCCACCCCTACTAGAAATTTACTTTACTATTGACAGAATATTTTCACTTCATAAAATGAAGTTTTATAGTTTTATTTAATTTGGAAAGGTTTTTTTATGAAAGTTTCTTATTTAATTTTAACTTCACTCCTTACTTTCTCGGCAAGTGCCTCTAATCCTAGCTCCAAACTTGTCTGGTCAGCTCAAATAATTGATTTGGAAACTAAATTGCAGACAAAAATCGATATCGATACCAATGCAGGTAATTTTGATAAGCATATTAAAAAATACGGATTTAATTGCTCTTATTCCACTCCAATTAATCAAAATGAAGGGAATACTAAGGCCATGAAAAGAACAATACATTGTAAAAAAGAAGGGGAAACAGATAAATACTTGTATTCTTCGGTTTCTATTTGCGCAGCCGTGAATGGATTTGTTCCTGCAATATCAGCCGCAAATATTATAATTTCAGATGAAAAGGAAAAATCAGGGTTTTCCGTTTCTATGGCATGTCATTTAGAATAATTTTTTTAATAAAATGTATATAAAAATAACATTTGTTAATATATATTACTGTCTATTTTAAATATAACTATCTGAATAGTCTTTTGAAAGTTTTCTTAACATTCTTCCAGAATAAAATGTTGTATTTAAATTATTAATAATCCTTTGTTCTGTAGGCAAATCAGAAAAATAAACTTTAAAATATGCTAATTCAAGTACGATTCTAATTGTGTTCCTTTGTTTTCCAATTATACTGCATAATTCATTTGTAGAATAATATTTTTCATCTTTAATTTCATTTAAATTATGTAAATTTAAAAGCCATTCAGGTGGGGGTCTTCCTCTTCCTCTCTTTTTTTTTGGAATTGGTCCTAAATTTGATTCTAAATTTTTTTCCATTTTATTTCATTTCCTCTTCCCAAAGTGTATTGCCAACAAAGCCTATAAATTCTTTTTTTAACTGCTCTTTTGATAACCTAGCATGACATCCTGAACATAGAGTTTGCATTCCGCTAAGGCCACAACCCCCACCCCCATTGCGAACAGGTATGACATGATCCGCATCCCACAAGGCAAGGTTTCTGCTAATGAAGGCTTTGATTCTTCCTACAGGTATTGAGTATGAACTTAAAAATTCTGCTACCTTAAAATTATCAGTTTCTCTCAATAGCAAAATAGCTTCGTACTTAAGTTTTTCACAATCTAAATTACAATTTGAGCACACTCCCAGATCCCTCTTGAAAACTTGCTCTCGCATATAATCAATGCTTGATCTCAATTTATGCTCATGCACACACACATCAGAACAGAACGTCCTACGCCGTTTAGGAACACTCTGACCACACCAGCGACATAAAAAGTTTTCCTTTCCATGCTCTACTTTACCTCGACGTGGTTCCCTTAATTTTTTATTTAGCTCACGGCATCTTTTCATAAAATTAAGGACTTTCTACGAGAGTACTTTCATCACCTGTCGATTCTCTCTTTATCTTTAATTTCCATTCAATAAATTCTTGATCATTTTCTAAAGTTCCGATAAGAGCATCAATAATTGAATCTTCAGTAATACTTTTCACTTTATTTTGATCATTTTTAAAGCTTGTATATAATCGAAGTACAGCGTCAGATTCGCGCATTATTGTCAATTTTTTAGAAATAGGTTCATAGACGCGCACATCTAAAAAAGGTTTGCTCCGTTTTGATTCTGCTCCCGATCTTTTTTCTTTTGCCATATGTTCTCCAATTTTATTATGTTGACCAAGTATACACACTACGCCAATTTGGCTGAAGTGTTTTTAATTCTAAACTAAATAAAGAAGTCTACAAAAACTCAAAATATCAGTTAACATGATTATATAATCATATGAATATAAAATCAATATTTACCTTCTAAATATTTTTCTGCTAAAGACCACAGGCCTTTGTTAATCTTTAAATTTGCGTCAATAGAGTTAATTGCTCTAGTTCTGTTTCTTTCTAGATCACCATTAAGATTTTTAGAATAGTAACGAATCCCGCCTCGGATCAGCTTTTCTTGAGCTGCATTAAAAATTGTAAAAAGATCATTTGATCTATCTGACGATCTTTTTGGCTCAAGTAAACGCAATGGTGAAAAATCGGGTGCATCTTTGATATCCCAACGAAGTTGAAATGCCTCTTCTGCAAATTTAAATTTTTGGCTTTGGTTTAATTCAATTTGCTTCATTTCATATGTCTTTGTTACAGCGTTTGTTGTTGATGATAAAACTTCAAATACTGCATCAATGATTTCTTCTTCACTAGCCCCCATATGTCTTATATTATAGTTTGAACAAGAACCATCGGCTACAACTAGTCCATTTGTGCAAACTAATCTAAATATCCCTCCACTGAAACGAAAAGACGATAACCCATCATGCGATGTTGACAGTATTATTTCAGGAATTAGACCACCTAATAATGGATAAAATGTTTTATCTGAAGCTGATCGGAATTTTATAAGATGTTTTGTCGTCAATGCTTTTTCTTCAGAACGAGCAGAAGATTGATAGGCAGAGTAAGGCAAAAAATTATTTTGAGACAAAATATTTAAAATCTTTTCAGTAGAAATGAAACTATACTTATCACTAACTGAATTTTTAGGATTGGAAGCAAACGCAGCAGGGCAAATTTTTTTAAGCTGCTCAATTGTAAGATGAGACCCATTAAAATTTCTAAATTCACTCATTTTAAAACTCCTTTTCATTATTAAAATAAAAAACAAGTAATTTTATATAGTCATATGACTATATAAAATTTAAAAATAATTATGAGTATAATTCCTCATATTCTTCTTTTGTCATACCCTGATATTTTGCAATTTCTGTGCTTACACCATAAATATCCATAAACTCATTTTCTGTTAAATTTTCAATGTCACTATCAATATCTCTGATTAATTTTTCAGTTCTAACACCTAAGCTTTCATTATCATCATCTGATTCTAATTCGTCATCTAATATTGAATAATTCATAAAATAATCATCAATCATTTCTTCTAAAGTTTTTTCACGTGAACTTAAATTGTTATTTATATACTACCCCCTTAAAATTAAATTTCATCTACACTAAATCTAAAATTATTATATAGTCATATGATTATAAATTCAAGTGTCGTCCTCAATTATTTTAAAATTTTGATATTCTTCATAGTCGAAATCTTGCGGCTCAGTTTCCTGTGAAAGATTAATTCCATATCTAAAATTTATAAATCCACCCTTCCAAATTCTTTTCTTTAACTCACTCTCTGACCAAGTATAGAATCCGTTCGATGCATAGATTTTACGATCCCAAATTTCAATACTACAAAAGTTTTTCTCTTCACCATGAAGAATATCAAAATCATCTGTCAAAACATCGCAAACAATTTTTTTAATCTCATTGATTCGATCATGCGGTACTTGCTCTATAATAAATGAGTATTGCCATAATGAACCCATAACACCCCCTATAAATATTTATTAAAGACCGGCACAGACGAATTTCCTTAACTTCAAAGCTCAGTTTGCGCCGATACAAAGAACAAACAAAATCATTAAGGCTCGCTGCACGGGCTAAAGCCCGTTTGCTTCCACACACTACGCCACAAGTGGCAAACGTATGAGAATAATTTTATCTAATAAAAACAAGAACTTAAAAAGATTTTACTACCTGAATCACTTGTGATTCACTCGCTCTTTAAATTTCATAGTTATTATTGATAATATTAATAAACTCAGTGAATCACTTGTGATTCACTTTGTGCGATTTTTAAAAAAGTGAATCACTTGTGAATCACATGTGATTCACTTTTTTAATTAATATTTGTTTTATTCATATCTATATTATATAATTTAGTGAATCACTTATGATTCACATGTGATTCACTGGAGGTTTTAATCATGAAACGAGTTCCTGTTAATTTTTCGAACGAATTACACGATTTTTTAAAAAATATTGCGGATGAAACGGGTAAAAGTTTCAGTAAAGTTTGCTCTGACATCCTCGAAAATTTTAAAAATGAGAGGCAAGGTTTTGAGAAAAAAGCGCTCAATGAACTTAAACAAAATGAAATTCAAATCCAAAAATTGACAAATAAACTTGCTGAAGTTGAAAAAAATTTAACAGCATCTCTCATTATTAGTAAACATGTTTTGACTGAAAGTGCGACATCAAGTTTCTTTGTTAAGCAGCAATACAACGAGGTTTACAAAGAACATCCAAATTTTAAAGAAGAGATTTTTAACGAATTAAAAAATTATAGCAATGAAAAAGAAAAAATTTTTAATGAAGTTTTAAGAAAAACGGGAGCAATCTAAGATTTTTTTTAATCGACCTGATCAATATAAACTAACCCAGACGGGTAGTTTTGAAACTCTCCTAAAATAGAATTTGGTATTTGAAATGTTAAAATTACAAAGCCTGGATCGGCAAATGGAGGAGTCCAATTTGCGTTTGTACGACTATCAATCATCACTCCTTGAAGCCTTCCTGATACAAAGTATGAAGACAAATCATTTCTAATAAAGGCTTTAGAACCCAAAGAAATAGCTAAAAAAGAGAGCTGCTGCCCATCAATTTTATCTGCTTCTGAAGATAAATTTAATGATACCTTAATTGGATTTCTTGCTGAAAATATTGTTGAACAATTCCCAGTTGAAGCCTGGACGGTTGCAAAATTACCTGTAGTAGGGAATAAATTTTGATTGGGCGTGGATGTTGTTTGCCAAGAACTTTGATCCAATTGAAGTGAGCATGAATCATTACCTGACGATAGAAATGAATCTAATTTATTGCCACCACATGAAATAAAAACAAAAGAAAACATCATAAAAAGGACTGATTGACTTTTCATAACCCCTCCTTAACTCACGAACCCTTGTGAAAGTTTCGTGAGTTACACTATGTTTTTTTAAAAAGCTTCGACGTAACTGGCTTAGCAATTCGCTCTTGCGCATGTACTTCATTTGATTTCAAATGAGCTTTTTCTTCTTCGTTTGAAGAGTTTTGTATTTTTTTAGATTCTATCTTTTGGTCTTTTAAATCTAAATTAATTTGTGTCATGTTCAATTCTAAATCATCAAGAAGTTCTTTCATTTGATCTGAATTGCAGTTTAAATAACGTCTTGCACATGCAATTACAAACTTCTTTTTGTAGCCAAAATACATTTTTTGAAAGAACTCATAGACAGTTCTATCGAGTTTGTTTGTGAGATCAAAATCGATTTTGACATACCCTTTTTTACTTTTATCTTCCATTTTTTAAACTCCTCAAAGAAATTTTTCTTAAACTACACTTCCTTTGAGGATTCATTCCCTTCACTACCTATGTCAAGGAGCTTCGATAAAATATCGTTACTGACTCTTTCACCTGATGATTCTTCCTGCGCTATTAATAACGCTCCGACAAGATTTGCAAACATTCCAAGTCTAACTGTACGTCCTTTGCAGTTCCATTTATGGTCCACAAGAAATGACTCTCCACCTCCATTTAGGAGTACTTTCTCAGCAGAAATCCAAGTTTTTCCAAGATCCTGAGAGAGCGTATCTGAGAGAATTTCTGTAAATTCTTCCTTTGCTTTAAGGTATTCTTGCTCGAAATTAATCACAGTGCTTTCGTATTGAATGTAAAACTCTTTGCGATTTATCTTGTCAATTATTGAAAGAAAGTCTGTATTTAACTTTCCGTGGACTCTGTTTTGAATCTTATCAATGATTATAGAAACAAAATAATTGATACAGCATTTATCTTTAAACGATTTGCATTGTGACTCGCGATAATCATATTCACCTGTGTCTGGATCTTTAATAAGACAAATAACATCTGTGGTAGAAGATCCAACATCGACTGAAATCACTTCATTCGGTAAATTTCCAAATTTGTATTCAAAATATTTCTGTGCAGGAGTTCCTTGTGGAATGACAATCACGTGATCGATTTCAACTTTGCGATCATTTCCAAAGGAGTCTTTCCAGCGATAAATTTTGCGATCAGATAATTTTTTTAGTGAAGGATCGTCTTCAAAATACATTGAATAGGGAATTGTTAGCACGAGGGTATTAATTTTTTCGGGTATATCTAATTTCTGCATAGCATACATGATTTGTATGAGTTGACGGTTAGAACCATGAAAATCTTGTTTTATATCTGCTTCTTCTTGGAGATCTGAAAGCTGGATACGTGCTTTTTTTCCAGCTACATACCAGGCTTCAAGTCCATCATCTCCAGTTGCCCAGATACGTTCTTTTTGTTTCGAGTTTGGTAACAATTTTGCTACAAGCGAATGTTCTACATACGTTTCAAGCGTTTTATTGAATATTGCTTTCATAAAACTAGACCCAGAATCTACGACTAAAATCATTTCTTCCATGGTATCCTCCTAATAACGTATTTTAGAACATACGTTATAAAATTGTTATGTAACTTGAACAAACGTTACTTTTAACGTTCTATATAAATGTATACCTGTATTTTTTAATAACGTCAATACGAACGTTTGTTATTTTTTTGTTCGTTTTATTGTACGAACGTTTTTATATGATATATTTTTGACGTTAGAATGTTCTTTAAAAAGATTAGAGAGTAACTGGAGCAGTATTCAATAGCATTTTCAATTCTGGTATCAAAAAACTCTTTCCTTCGAACTCAGAAGTACTTGGCTGAAGTATCAGATGCAAAAGCTTAGCTCCTGATATGAAATGAGTATTTTTTCCAATATTTTTATAGCTCATTTTGCCAGTTTTACCTGTATGAACGAAATACCCAAACTGAGCCTTTCGTTTAATCACTGCATTAGAAAAATCTAATACATCTTGATTATCTATATATCTGCTCCAGCATTTTGATTGGAGCAATATTTTTGTTTCGTTTATAAAGACCATGCCATCTATTCCCCCATCCCCCGTGTGACTAGGACTTCGCCATATTCTAAAACCTGCTTCCTTTAAACAAGTCAAAACCATCTCTTCAAACACGAGTCCATTTAACTTTTTAAGCTCAAACATAATAAACGATGCCTTTTTGCGGTCATCAAAATACATTTTCCTAAACCTTTGCAGTTCTGCCTCCGCTTTCGAAATAACGCTAGCGTGCTTATAAGGATTAAAATCTTGTTTTACTTTATTTACTTTTGTCTCAATTTGCGGACTTAATGAAGGCTTTGAAGTTATAACTTCACTTTCCCTCTCAATAGTAGAGATATCATTAGTTTCTTTATTATCAGATTCAATCGTCTCTTTACTTCTATTTGTTTTCTTATAATTGATATAATATATAATTACAAACCCAAAAATAATTAAAAAAATAAAGAAATACATAAATTTACTCCATATTATTTAACTTAATTAATAATAATTTCATATTTATAAATTAAAAACGCAGAATTTACATAGTTAATGGTTTTAACAAATTAAATCTAATTTTTGCATCAGATAAATAATCTAACTTCGATAAAATTTTAGCGTATTGCAAGACAGATAAGCGCGACTTACTGGAATCCACAGAGACAACTTCCAAAACTTTACAAGCTTCATCTTTTAGAATAGCTCTATTTTTATCAGATAATGCAAAAATTTCTGATATTAAATCGATACTATACGTTTCTTCGTTTAAAAATAAACTAATATCTTTAGCTCTAATAAACCTAAATGAATTGAAAATAAAAACTATTTGTTCAAACTCTTTCTCGTTAATATCCAATCTTTTTTCAATTATATGAGCATATAAAGCACTGTAAAAAGAACTTTTTTCACTTTTACTTATAATATAGTCAGAGCGACGACAAATTATACCAGCAAATTCATAATAGTCATTATCAGTTAATTTAATAAATCCATCCTCACTATAAGAATCATTTTTCATTAATAATTCCTTGGCAGCTAGGACATCATAATATCCAGGTTCAAATCTATAATTTTTTTTAATTAGATCTTTAATCATTTCATCTATTGATTTAGACATAAATAACCTCCATTTTTGTATTTTATTATACACTTATATTTTTTATAAACTTTTCAGATAATTTTAGAATATTTTTTGCTCTTGTACACGCAACATAAATTAAATTTAATTCATCATCTTCTTTAAAATTAAAATCCTCACCTATTAAAACTTGATCCCATTCAAGACCTTTACTTTTATGAGCTGTACAAAGTAATACATCGAACTCATTCCCTTTAGAGAGAGATGATTCAAATTTTTCAAGATAATGAAGAATACCATGACCATATTTTTTAATAATCTTACAAATTGAATTTGACTCCGCATCAAAACGGGCTTTTTCTACAAAATCATCCCAGGAATAAAATTTTTTATATTCATTATATAAAATAAGATTATTTTTACCTGTATATAAATAATATGCGGACCTGCAACGAATTAAAAAGTCACCCACACCCCCACATATTGATATTTTTTTACCTCGACTGGCGTAATATATTGCTTGCAAAAAAACTTCTGCATTGGTCCTGCATACACAGGTAAATGGTTTTGACTCATCAATATTATCGATTTTTGATTCGATTTGTTCAAAACCATACAATCTTCTTTTTTCTCCTTTCATAGATAAAACTTTATTTGCAATATCGGCTACTTTTGTTCCAAAACGAAAACTTTGGGTTAAGTAAAGTTCGTCGGCATCTATCTCATTCATCGCATTTACGGCTCCACGCCAGGCGTAAATTTTTTGATGAACATCACCTACGAATATTTTTCTGCAATTTTGCGATTGAACAATGTCAAGTACAACAGGATTTGCATCCTGCGCTTCATCAAAAAGAATAAAATCAACATCTATAATTGCTCCAGATAATTGCCACATTTTAACATATGTATCATGATCGATAGGAACATCTGAGTTTATATCAACCTCAAAAAACCAAAGCTTTAATGACTTATCTAGAATAAATTTGCAGAGTTCCTCTTGTTCTGAAGGAATTAATGTTAAATCGGAAATTCCCTCTAAATCGATATGATTCATATTTATGCTTTTATCGCTTGATGTCTTGAAACGGGAAACAGTTTTTTTTAAGAGAGAGATAATTAAGTAAGGGTTATACTTTTTAAGATTTTTAAGCCCTAATAAATTAATAATTTCAGATTGCCTTACTTTTATATTCAATTTGTCCTTAAATCTTGAATTATCTATCTGCATTGCCCTCCTTGCTAATGCATGATACGTGGTACATAAAACGTTTTTAGGGAAAGATTTAACTGCCGCTAATTGAATATCTTTATTATAAGCGAGATACAGAAAACTTTTCTCTGGATTATCATATGCTATGAGTTTTAATGTGCTTGTTTTTCCAGTTCCAGCAAAAGCCGATATTTTTAGATTACCTGTCTGTTTCTTTATGAAATTAACAATTTCTTCTTGCTCAAGGGTTGGCTTCATGTAAATCTCCTCAAAGATCAATAGAAATATTTTGTTGTCTTTCTCTTTTAATTTCTTTACTATTTCCTTTCATTTTTTCATAATCCGTTCTAACAAATGAAGAAATACTTATTGATTCATGAAATACTGTTTTTGAAATATCTTCTGAAAATGACTTGTTAAATTGATAATCATCAGATAAAATTTTATGATTAAAATTTTTATTATCTGTATTACCTGAACCGATTGCACTATCTAGCCCAATTTTTTTACATAAAATATCAATAGCATTAACCTGATTATGTGCACCTTTTTGAATATTTTCATTGCTAGGTAATTTCTGGACTACAACATTTTCGGTTTTTAAAATTATTTTATCGGTTTTTTCTTCATTTATAATTGAATTATAATGTATATTTTTCTTGCTTGTAATATTAAGGTCATCTACGATTTTTTCAACAAATTTAGAGTCATTTTTACCTACTATCGAAAAATAAGATTCAAATTCGTTCTCACTTCCTCGCATTACAAACTTTGACTCTTTCATCAATATTTTTCTCACATCTTTAAAGATTTCATCTACTTTTTCCTTATCGCCAACTCTATTATATATGATATCTTTAACTGACTTTTCAAATTCTTTATTGCTTATTCTAAGATTCAAATGTTCATTAATTTTAATCTGCCCCCTTTCCATCTCTTGATTTTTCTTCGAATCAGCTTCAGATTGATATTTAGATAATTTACTATTTAGCAGTTTAATCACCTCTCCTTTATTATTATCAATAAACTTCGACGCATCATTATATCTATCTTCAATATTTTTAATATTATCTTGAGTAGATAAATTTTTATCAATTTTAATATTAGAAATAAACTCTGCCGTTTCTTCTATAGATTTCTCTTTCAGATAATAAGAAATATTTTTTATTTTATCAAATATTTTAAACACTTCAATATCACTTTTTTCTAAATTATTAATCTGTGAGTTTAAACTTAACTTTTTCATTTCTTCATATTCAAACGCCTTTTCGAGTCTATTTTTAGTCAAATATTCTTCAAAATTGTTTATATTAATATCTTTATCAATTTCCTCTTTCTTAAAGTCTAAAGATTTATCTTTATGTATTTCTGAAATGCTTGATATTTTATCATTAACGAATTTGTACATTTCAAATTCACGCTGAGCATTATTCATAGAAAATATTTCAGTATAGTTTTCCTTTAAAACATTTCCTAATTCTTCTCTTAATCTTTCAAAAATACTAAAATGACTATTAACCATTCCACTTTGATTTGCTAATTCTTCGGATTTTCTTAAAAAATAAGAATTTACCTCTTGTGGACTTTTATCATTAAATTGCATTTTAAAGTCTTTATATAAATCAATATTACTCAAAATATTTGTCTCATCTTTGTTAAGATAATTTCTTGCAAATTCAATATTATATTTAACAATGATTGATAATGACTCTACAATATCCTTGTTGTTTGAAATGAACTCATTAATTTCTTCCTCTGTGAAATTATCTCTATTAAATCTAGCTTTCATTTCAAATAATACAGCATCCCTCAACTCAGAATTTAAGATAATATCTTCAACTCTTGCTTTTGAAGTCTTGCTATTATCAAATATTTTCTTATTATTATTTAAATATTTTTCCCCTTTTTTCAAATCCTTATCACTATCACTCAAATAATAATCAGGGATATATTTTAATTGATTTACTCCTACAAGTTGAGAGATATTGACATTTAAAGCTTGAGAAGCTGTTTTCAATGCCATATTTCTTTTAACAGAGTCTTTAATAAGCATAATTTTTGGCAAAACTTCAGCTTTCCAGTTCTTTACATTTACAAAATCATGTTCTTCCTCGGCATAACTAAAAGAGACAAAATGATCCAAAGGCACCTTGTTTTCTTTAAGTTCAATTTTTAAATCTTCTGGACTATTAGTTCTTAGGTACTCATCTGGATCTTTTGTAGAAATGCTTGTATATGACAAATCAATACCATTCCCTTCAGCTAAGAAATAACTCCTTTTAGCTGCTGCAATTCCTGCTTTATCTCCATCAAATAACAGCGTCACTTCACTCGTATAGTTTTTTAATTCATTGATATGCTCTTTAGTTAAAGCGGTTCCAAGAACTGCAACTACATTTTTAATTCCAGCTTTATGCAGCGCAATTTGGTCAAGGTAACCCTCTACGATTATAGCCTCGCCAGTTTCTTTAATAGAATCTTTAGCTTTATCTAGACCAAATAGAGTTGCTGATTTATCAAATATTTCTGTATTTCTTGGGTTTACGTATTTAGAAATCCCCTTTTCAATTTCAATTTTTCTATAAATACGTCCACCAAATCCTACACATTTACCATCACCATTATTTATCGGAATCATAATTCTATTGCGGTAAAAATCATATGTTGATTTGTTTTGATTTAGCGATAACAGTGAAAGTTTTAATAAATCTTCTTTAGAAATACCATTCTTCTTTGCAAACTGCTCTAGACCATATGTATTTGAAAGACCAAATTTGTATTCTTTAATCTCCTCAATCGTAAACCCTCTATCAATAAGATACTGTAAAGCCTCCTTCCCTTTTTCAGAAAATAGATTTTCAATGTAAAATTTTTGTACCTTTTCCATCACATCAAAAAGTTTTTCTCGTTCAATATCTGTATTATTTATGTTATTTTCATTTTCTAAATTCCTATCTTCAAATGACAAATTGTCTAATAAATCAAGTGGAGGCATTTCAAAATTACTTGAAATGCCTTCTTCATTTTCAAAATAGAATTCATTTGGGATTGCATTCTCAACCGTAGGTGTAGATATAACTAAAGAATTATCTGTTTGCTCATTCGATACTTCATTCTCATGAACAATTTTAATATCCGTTTTATTACTCATTTCACTTTCAGCATTAAGCTTGATTTCATACTTTTCATAAACAGATTTTTGCTTTAAATATCCTTTAAATCTTGCCTTTAAATTTACACCTGAAGTCCGCTTTAAATCCTTTAAGAATCGTTTTGCATCTTTATCGATAAAATCATTATCGTTTGCTATACAAATCACTTTTGAACCAGATTTTTCCGCAAGTTCAAACAATTTTGAGGATGTACTAGAAATATTTTTACCGAGATCCTTTAAGACTATGACAGTATCTTTTGTAAGATGAGTCCTCTTTTCTTCAATACTTTCTACTAATTTTCTAACATGAAGCTCATTTCTTTCATTTAATTTAAATCCATTTATATGACCCGCATAACTGTGAATCACTTTATATCCACTATTCTCATACAGATCGCGTGTGTGATTTAAAACTACATTAAGATCGTCATATGAAATATCTGATAAGAACTTTACCCCTCCTTGATCGCATGTAAAATGCACAAGTGCTGCTGCTTGGATTTCATTCAAATTTTTGTTCTCAATTCTCCTTTTCACTCTTTCAAAGCTTAAGACACTTTCATTTTCATTCTTTCTTAAAACTGAATGTTTCAGTATATTTGCCTCTTCATTATCTAATTTTTTATAGCAAAAAAGCATCTTGCCAAAACGATCGTATGTGAGAAATTTTAGGTCTTCATGAATTAATAACTTCCCCATGAGTGAATCAATTTTCGATAATTCTACGTTCCCTTTGGCCTCTTCAAGAATGGATTGATAGAGAGTAGTCTCATCGAATATCTGCAAATCATGTGAACTCTTAAAAAGAGCATTTTGTATAATTTCATTATCTGAAATTTTAGTTTTTACTTCTTTATCAATGCTATTAGGAACATCTGTAACAATATGAGAAAACTTTAAAATTTCTTCCTTCTCCCCAATTGAATTCGGCGCTGTTTCTAAATACTTCTTTAATTCCATAGGGGATAAGAACTTATCAGATTTTATTTTCAAAATATTTCTTTCAAAATGCTCAGAGAAAGAGGCATGCACATGATCGTTTCTCTCTTTAATTCTCAAAATCCCTGAATCATTTGTAAGATTTAGCTTAAGCTCCTTCTCTAATTTTTCAGACAGAATCAATTCATACATATTTTTTAATATTTTTTGATTTTCAATAAATACAAATTGATTTATACTTACTTCCGTTTTATCTTTCAAAGAAATATTTTTAAGCTCTAAATCTGTATGAATATATTGAATTTCAGACAAATTATTATGCTCTTGAAAAATAGTATCCTTGGTCTGCATCTGAAAGTTGAACTGTCCTTCCATTCTCAAAAATGTTGTAAATTTATCTATTGTTTCCTTTAAAGCACCTTCATGAATACCTATAATTTTTTCCCTAATATCTTTACTGGATGTAAAATACAAAGCGGATAAATCACTTGGTGCTGCAATAGAAAAAATCATATTTTTATCATCTTTAGCAAGAACAAGGTTTCTTTGATATTTATCATAAAAATCCATTTTCTTGCTATTTTGTATGTATTTCTTCTCTTTTTGCTCCTTTATTATTTCTGTTGCTGTCATATTGGATTTACTTTTTAATAATGATTTTTCAATAGCTTCTTTAGACTCTGCAAATATTTTTAATGTGTGAGTTGAACGTGTAAATACGGTATATACTTCTTCATGACCACAATAACTTTCGACTAAGCCAATCGTATTTTTCTTTGTCGCTCCTTGGCTTGCATTAAATGTCACGGCCCATGAATGCGACATAAAATTTAAGCTGTCTAAGTAGATTGTGTCTTCTGTTCCCCTTTCGTATTTTATTTTTGCAGTTCTTGATTCCTCATTTATTTCTGTAATCTTAAACATTTGTTTATTTAAACGTCCCCGTTCTTTGCTATTTTTTCTCCAACTCATCCAATCATTTTCAGCAATTGATATATTTTGTGCCCTAAATTGAAAAATATCTTTTACCTGCTCTGGTTTAACTACAAAACTATTGCCGTTTTTGTCCTCAAGTGAAATGGTGTTATTTATTGTGTCCCTATCTTTAATGAGATAACTTTCATTTGCTTTTAAAACTGTATTAGGATTTTCAGTCACAACAACGTTGCCTATTTCATAATTTAAAGCATATTTTAATTGCTTTTTGCTTACAGAAACAGGAACGTAGGACTTAGCTTCAATTTCATTTTTTAAGTATCCTCTTTGCTTAAGTCCTTCTCGAATTCCTTTTGTTATTTCATTGATAGAATTGTGTGTTTTAGCGACTATCAGCGACTTGTTCATTTCGCTTTCACTTAATGAAAGAAAATATTTTACAGCATTATGAATTCTGCCTTCCTCTGTTTTAAACTCTTCAATTGAGCTTTTAAAATGAAATACAGCCTTTTGTGCTAATTCTTTTGCCGTGTTTTTATAATAAGCAGAGTCAAGTTTTTGCAGATCAAATGCGTTTAAATACTTCACTCCTTGAGCAAGATCTCTATTCTTTTGTCTAACTGATTCGTCTAATCTAACTGTTTTAATGTTTGTATATCGACTCACAAACTTTAAAAAATGCCCAGCAGATGGAGCAGAAAGCTGCGAAATTCCCCCGACAATAATCATTCTCGCATTTTCTGCGTCAGCTCTTTTAACGAGCTCATATCCTAATTTTGCATTGATTAATCCTGACTCATCTATTATCCAAAGTTTTTTATTATTTTGTTGTGTGCCTTCGTTATTTAATTTTGAAAGCACAAGACTATCAATTGTCTGAGCTTGAACACCTGTTTCATTTGATAAAATTGAGGCAGCATCCCCATTTTGAGCAAAACCGCGAACTTCATATCCAAATTTTATAGCTTCATCAATAACTGTTTTCAAAGCATAAGTCTTACCAGCGCCAGCAACACCCTCCCAAATTAAACTTCTATCATTTGATAACAAGGTTTCTTCAATTGCATTTCTTTGCCCTTTATTAAAACCTGAAGCCTTAGTTACATTGACAATAATTTCAGTTAATACAACATTTCTCTCACTCTTCTTTAAATTTGATAGGTTATTTATATCTGTTATTTCTTCTATCAACTCATGTATTTCTTCAGATGAGAGTCTTTTATCTTCTCTAATACTACTTTCTAATAATTTTAAAATTTCATCTTTTTTATTGTGAGATTGATGTTCTAAAATATTTTTTACACTCTCAATAATTGAATTTTTACTGTCTAGATTAAATTTATTTTTATCTTCAAATAACTCATTTATCTTTTTCTTCTCTGATATACTTTCATAAAAGCCTTCTTTCTGTAATATTTTAGCAGTATTTTCTTCAATTTCTAAGGATTCTTTTGTTAAGTATTTCACTCCATTTAAAACTTGAACAGCAATCAAATCTTTCTCAATCCGATTATTGAGAGGGCTCATTAACTCGTCATATTGATATTTACCGTAGTTGTTCTGAATATGCGTCATTTTTGCATTTTCAATACTAAAAAGAACTTGTCTATCACTTGTTTGGCTAAATGCGTCAGTGACTGATTCATTTAATTTTTCTTTTCTATACTCTTCAGTATATATCAAATCTTTATCTATAGTTTTCCCTTTTAAATTTCGATTGTATTCAAAAATAGATTCTTCAAATGCCCACCTTTTAGCTTCTGCTGCATGGTCAATCTTTTCATTCTTTTTAGCACGTTCAAATTTAACGAGCTCCCTTGCTGATTTTTGATCAGTTACTCCTAGCTCATTTACCATCTGATTTCTACGCTTAGAGAAGTGCTGCTTCAAATCATTTGGAATCCCTTTTATTTCAAACGTTCCGTTAGTATTTACTTCAATCTCATAGCCAATATTTTGTACTTTATACGCGAGTTCATTTTGATAAATCATACCAAGATATTTGGAATAATTACGATAGTCATCCGCATGAAGCGCTCGCCACTCTCCATCACCGCGGTTAATTAAATTAAAAATCACGCAATGTGTATGAAGATGTGGATCAATTTCTCTACTCATATCATGTTCAAATGTTGCTATAATAAGTTTTTTTGCATTTTCAATTTCTCTTTTAACATTATCGCCAACGCGAGTTTTAGCATAATCATTTTCAATAACATCTAAAACTTTTAAAACAGCATCCCGATGAGCTTGTAGCACTTCCTTATCTTTGTGTACGAGCGCTACAATTGAAACTGATTTTGGGGCATTAAATGTGAGATCGTAACCTCCTCTTCTTTCTACAGGTCTCGTCACTCTCTCTAGTAGCTGTGAACTTAGCTCTAAAAACTCCTCTCTTTTTATCCCTTTTAAATTTGAAGATTTAAGAACATTTTTGAAGGAATTCATGCACTCATTAAAATCTTTTTTCTTTAGTTTTGTCGGAAATCTTGTATAATGATTTGTTATTTTAAGTAATTTTTCCTGAGCTTCACGCTCAAGCTCATATTTTTCAGCTATTTTAATAAGACTAAACTCAAGAATCCCCTTATCTTTTTTTGTTAAAGAGGGTTCCTCATATTTTTTAGGATCAATGGCATTGGTTGCTAATGCTTTTTTTCCGTCAGCTGAATAGCCAAATAGTAAGTTATCGAATTGCTTAAAATCGACTTTACCTTCTAACCCTAATTCAACTGCTGATTTTCCATACCATTGCGAAAATTCAGCCGATTTTTCGTTGGTATAATAGTTATCTTTTTTATAGTAGCTTCTGCCCATACTAAGTGAAACATTTTCAATTGAAAGCATAATTAAAAATCCTTATTTTGATTTATTTATTCTTAATTTTAAATTTTGATTCCAAATAAAATGCCTGTGCTGAATATATCATCTGCACAGTTTATTGAATGCTCATTTCATTTTCAGAGATTTTTTCTTTGGAATTTGAATCTGACTTATCTTGCAGAGGAGATCTAAAATGGATTGGAATAGATTTAAACTTGACTTCAGGTTCTTTTGTTTCCTCTTTATTTATGTTTGTTTCCTCGCTCTTATCAATATTGAATGTATTTGGTATTTTAATTCCAACACCTGATGAACTCGATGTATCTCCCTTTCGTGAACTCACCTCGTCTTGATCTGACTTACTTTTTGGAAAATCATTCTTTGATTTTGCACTAAATTTTTGTACATCAATAGTTGGAAAATTTATTGTAAACTCTAACGAATCACAGATTACATGTATTAGTTTCGTTTTATCATTAATAAATAAGCCATAGAAAATTTCATTTATTTTTAGCTTCGTTGATTTTGATGAACCATATTTCTCCATAATTTCGACAGCTATTAAATTTAAACTTTCTTTATCAATCGGCTTATTTAAATAAACTTTCACCGCACTATCAACTAGATATTTTAAGCTTTTTGAAAACTCTTGAAGCATTTCTTTTTGAGCACTATTTTCTGGATTTGCAGATTTTTCTAGTAATTCTTTTTCTTTATTTGCAATCATTTCTTTAGATTCATAAGGAATCAATTCAAAAGTATCGAGCCACGAACTTTCTGCAACTTCAGAGAGAGACCCTTTATTTACAGTTTCAAGTCCTACATACTCAAATTCAACTTTAGTAGGGTTAAAACGTGCCAATTTTAGAAATGCTTGGTTATCTTTCAGCGCTTGAATTTGTGAAGGAGTTACAGAATCTACCTGCCGCGTTCTTTGTGAGAGGTTTGTGCTGTGCCTTCCTCCTACAGACATCGATGTATCAAGCTCAACAACCTCAGACCTTCCCATACGATCCGTATAAATTTCAGCTTCTTTTCTACTATTACATGCAAAAACAATAATGTTTTGTAACCCTTGATAAATGCTTTGCGCTATTTCTCGACCGTAAATAATTTCAAGCTGAGGGAAAGACTGGAAGCCTATTACCATTTTCGTTTTAAAGCGCCTTCCTTTATCGAAAACCAATGGGAGGGTAGGAAGATTACCTACAGTTGAAATTTCATCACAGTAGAGGCTAATTTGCCTTAAATTTTTCTTGCTCGTATCTCGATCAAAACTCGAGCTCGTCACGATATCAAACCATAATCTGTGCAGAGGCTTTGCATCTTCCAAATTTCGATTTTCATCTATGATAAAAATCCATGATGTATCATCATCATTGGCGACCCATTTCGTTAATGAAAACTCTTCTTCAATATCACCCGTTAATCTTTCCATTTCCATTACATGATGATTCAAATATTTAATGAAGTTTAGATTCATAAATGCGCTAGCAATAACACCAGCACTTTGTCCACTTGCTTTTTTTCCGAGATATTGTTTTGAGAGTTCTTTATTATCTAAAAGCAAATTATATAAATCTTCTTCAGAATAATTTACAATTTGCCACAATTCTTCTTGTGATTTAGCAATGCGAAGAGCAGCCGCCATAACCTCGCGACCTGTTTTATCGAAGAATTTATTACTTGCGCCTCCTTCTTTCATTTCAATTAATGCATTTGCCAGAAATTTAGGTGGTAGATTTTCACACCAAAAATTCCATTTTCTAGCACGTCTATCATAGAGTGACAAAATATGATCGCCTTCTTTGCCATGCTTTGCAAAGAACTCACCCCGTGGATCAAGAATTAAAACTTTATTTTTAAATTTCCTTTCTTGTACGAGTTGCTCATCCATTGCATTGGTTTTGCCTGTTGCAGGAGCACCACACATTCCAAAGTGCAAACTCGCGATTTTATCTGGAATTCTTATTTTAGACTTTGAAATAACGAGGTCATTTTTAGTATATTCAATATTGTTTGCAAGATCTTTCACATCTCTTTTAATCTCTTTTATAAGTTCATCTGGTTCGACATAATGCAATTCATCTTTTCTTTCAGAAACACCATCCTTAAATTTAATGCCAATTTTTTTTGTAAAATATATTGCTAGTCCTAACGAAGCCATAAACCCAAATATAAATGTAAAGATAAAAAGATTTGTATCTGAACTGTGAGCTTTCCAAAATTTATCAATAATTAAATGAGAAATTTTATCACTATCATTAGCAAAAATAGAAAAAACTTCTGACTTTATATAATATGTAAATTTTTTATACGCGAGATCAAAATACCAGCTTATTCCCCCTTGAAACTTTAATTGAATTGTAAGAAGAGTGAACAGTAAAGCACCTAAAAAAGACAAAATGATATAAACCTTCATCTCTTTAAGAATTTTTGCACCATAAGAATAGCAAATATCTAATCCATAGTTAGAACTTTTCATAAGTGATTCCCTATTAAATTTTAAGTATGTAAAGTAATAAATCTATTATTTTAAATATTATGATTTAAAAAATTTAACTATCATTAAACATATTATTAAAAATACTATCACCGTTGGTGTCTCTTTTAGTAAAACTTCTAATTGTTTGTTATTTAGAATTTTATCGTTTAGTAAACAGTGAACATAAATATAAAAAACAGAAGAAATAAATAAAGCAATAATTATATAGATAATTCTTTCAATGATTTCAAGAAAATAAGACTCAAAATTATTTGTAAATCGATCCATTTTATCTATAAATGATTTTACAGATAAAAAAAATTGTTTTTTCACAGATAATTTTTCAACATTATTCATATTTTATTATCCTTATTTTAATGTTTTTATTTAAATAAATAGATTTTTATTATACTTTATATTTATTACAATTTATAATTATTGTGGATAAAACACTTGCGGTTACAACACTAGGAAGGGGCTGAAGAAAATTTTTTCTCAAAATGAAATTTTGAAACTCAATATCATTCAAGAACTTATCAACATTTTCTTCAAACGAAGAAGAATCATTCACTGACAATTCTTCAAGAATTTGATTTGCAACTCTGTCAAAAAAATTAACTCTATTCATTTTAGACCCCAAATTAATTATGAGCATCGATGTGGATAAAATTTCTTATATGTAACCCATGCGTTAAAACCTTGCTTAAGAAGCACAATTCTTGCGCAAGCTGCATTTTTTCTTACATCAAACAATTCTTTTCGTGTCACATTGCATTTCTTTAGCCAAATGTCATTAATTTGAAAAAGTCCAGTATCAAATGTTTTATTTCGATTATAATTTATCGCTTTCGGATTAAATGATGACTCTAAGTTTGCTATACAGTACATAATTGGAATTTGTTTCTCTGTAAAACCATGCATATTCATAAATGCAAAAAATGTTCTATATAACTCTCCTTTTACTTTTATTTTTACCGCTTTCTTTGATAAGAAATAATTTTCAGGGTCATAAGAATTTCCAAAATCATCCCTGACTTCAAATCTTAATTTTGAACGTTCATGCATACCTCCTATCAATTGACCAGCAATTACGTACTTATTTTTTCCAACAAAGAAATCTTGAATCCCTTTATAAACAGTATAATAATCCTCCGATTTAATAATTATAACCCCCTCACTACCAATAAATCCCGAAATAATAACCTTTCCATTTGCTGCCGAAAAGACCTTTTTATTACCTTTTTCAAACGTAATTGAGCTCTTAAAATTGCTCGAATTAAATTTTTCCCAGCCAAATTTATCTATTATTTTATAATATTTTACTGGATATATAAGACTTGGTTTAAAGTCAGCACCATGCTTATAATTTTCTTTTGCACGTGCATATTCGTTACAAAATGAAATAGAAGAAATAAATGTAATTAATATGATTAAATACATAATAATTCCTTTATATTTATAGTATTTAATCTATATTCCAAGTATCTGTCGTATCTGTAAAAAATATCTGAACAATTGCTCCTGAAGCTATTGTAATTTCTGTTCCACCTCTATTAATGCTATCAATTAATCTGTTGCCTACTGCATTAATAGAGCCACCTAAAGCTTGCCGAACTTGATTTGCAACCGTTTGATCAACTGTCACCCCTGTTTGTGTCACTGTTGTTGTTAGGCTTGAAAGAACATATGTAGAGAGAAATGTAGTCGCTGTCGTTATTAATAGTTGCCAATTTGAAGGATCATATATTTTTCCAGATAATCCATTGTCACCTAAGATGTCTTTAACAATTGCCTTACATGGGATTGGAGGAGAATCATCACGTGTATTCACACATTTATCAATTATAATTTCTACTCTTCTGCTTGGTTTATTAAGCTTCGCTTTCCCTACGAATGTTACATTATTAGGAAATTTTTGTTCCGTTGAACCAAATGCAATTAAGCTTGTATCTATATTTTCATCACTCGATATTGTGAGTTTATCAGGTAAAATGGCAAAAACTCTCGTCCCAGCTTTAAACATCTGTCCTCTACCAGCCACCCTCTCACGCCCAGCAATTATTGAAATGCTCTGATCACTCATTTTTGCAAGACGCTCAAATTTTGTGAGTATTGGCTTAGGTTTTTCTTGCTCTTTTTGGACCTTGTGGTTCTCTGTATTTACTTGACTCGTTGAATCAAACTTTTCTGTAACCTCAATTTGCTTTATCACAGCATCTTTTACTAACCCTTTATTATTTACAATCTGAACAAACTGTTGAGCGTCTTTTTCTTTTGTTGTTGATTCATTATTTTCATTTCCTTCAGAACGATTTTCTGATTCAGAATCGCTGATAAGCTTTTTTCCTGTTAGTGCTGCATCCCAAGGAGATGTTGTCATATTCTTAGTATATGACAACTCTTTATTTTTATTCTCAACATTTTCAACCATTTTATCCGTGCGATTTTTATTTTCAAAATTCTGTGTTTCTTTATCAGAAACTTTTGCATGTCCTAACTCGATTGGTTTTAATTCGTTTGCTCGAAGCCTTTCAGAGAGTGAAGCTTTCTTTGCCTCTTCATTCACTTTTTCTCTTATTTCATCCCCATTCGGGGATGATGAAAAAATTGCAGCAAATGAACCAAGCCCAAAAACTCCTAGAAAAATAGAACCAATAATTTTATTTCGATTTTTCGATTGCATCTTAGTCCCCTTGAATTTTGAAAAAACCCTTTTCTTCTAATCTTTCTGCAATTGTAAATTCATTAATCTTATTCAGTTGTCGATTTTCAATTTTTGAGTAACCCTTTTGTTCAAGTTTTTTTGATATTTCATCTTCTATAGATAATTCAATATTTTTTTGTCTTTGATTTATAAAACTTTTATCTACCAGAAGAGCCTTTTCATTTTTCTCATATCTTGGAACCTTTTCTAAATTTCTTTTTTTATTTAAATCTAATGACTTCTTTTCCTTTATTTGTTCGGGAATTACTCTCTCCTCTTTTTTTCTTTGCTTAAAATTATTATGATTATTTTGACCTATTCGTATAGCGGCATAGCCATCCATATCAATATTTGGAGATCTAATTGAAGATGTTTCTTCGAGAAGTTTTACAATGCTATAAGCATTTACATCAGTAAATTCAATTCCAATTGGGTAAAGGCTTGAATCGATTAATAAACATGAAATCTGTGTTTGATCTAGAAATTTTTCTGTAATTGCTGTGCCATTTACTTTTAAAATGATTGCTGAAAAATTTTCACTTTCTTGACCTGCTTGAAATGAACTAGGTTTAATTGGATCAGCTTTTTCAACTTTTAAAGCTTTATTATCACTAAAACACCTTGAAACTTGAATAGGAAACACGACAACAGTTGGCCTTGAAGGTGCAACACGAATAACTGGAGGATGTATTTTATCTAATCTCATTGTTACAGTTGGCATAGCACTGTCAAATTTCCCCTGTGGGATATAAAATCCTTCAATGTCGCTTGCATAAATATTTGCAAACTTAACAATTAAAATAATATAAAAAAAATGTTTTAATAATTTAAATACTATCATTCTTTTTTACCCTCATATTTACACTTTTTATTTCAAGAACAACTTCCTCGTATTTTTTTCTATTTTCGCTGGATAATTTTAATACAATGTCAACGCTTATCTTATCTGACGTTTTAATTTCGTTTTTTAAAACAGTTTGAATTCCATCAAAAACAACAACAAATTCATTTGAACTTTGATCAAAATCAGCACTCATTCCGGTTATTGTAAAGCTTGCTTGTGAATGAACTGACTCAGATAGAATTTTAGCTGACTGTTGATTAAAAAATCCTTGTGCTTGCGAAGCTCTATCCTGTGAAAAGTATTTTGCAAATCTTGCTATTCTTGCTGATGCTTCAGATTTTTCCTGTGGCCAAGAAAGCATTGCTGAAGCAAATTGTACGACTTGCTTTTTTGCGAGCGGCAATAATTCTACTTCATCTTTTGTGTCACATATTATTTTTTTAGCATTTCCAACTGAATCCACCACTAGAACAGGCATTAATTGAGCTGGTAAAGGTGGTGGTGGTTTATAATAATTACCCCAGATAAATGGTGAAATTATTATATACGGGACACCGACTACCCAAAAATATCTCTGTATAATTACAGAATAATATCCTAGATTTAATATAAATTTATTACTTTTATTCTCACTCATTTTATCTCCTTATATTATTTATAAGAGCACGAGTTTGACCTATCATGGGAGCCATTTGGCTTGTTGCAACAATGTTAAATACTGCAACCAAAACTTTTGTTGATACTAAGAAAATCATTACAAGAGAGCATATAATTGAAATTGTAACTTTAAATATAAGCGTTAAATTATCGCCAGCAAGTGCAATTCCTAGATCCAATTGAGATACCGCCTCACCAACTGCACCCGCTTCTGTCGACGAAAATGAAGAAAAGAGAAGATTCATAACAATTATTTGAGTCTTTGCTAGCAAAGACATACATGCAAATGCACCACATAATTTTAATGGCTTTGTCGGATCTATTCCTGAAAAAAAACTCATCATAATTGTGAATGTAGGTAATAGGAGTAAACCAAAATATTGCATCATATAAAGCAATAAATTAACGAGGTCCATAACAAATAAAAGCATAAGTGTAATCCCTCCTAAAGCCATTGAAATCATGTTGCTAAAACTGCCAAGTATATTAAATGAAGAAATATTTTTTACTAAATTTCTATTTGCATCTAATATTGGATTTAGTGATATCGAGTATCTCTCGTAAATGTTATAATCAAAGAGGGAACTAACCATCGCATCTAAAAAAAGACTCATACATTCATAAATGACATCAAAATAAGCTAAACAAAGAAAAGCAATTGTTCCAAAAATAAATGATTCAAATACCTCCGCTGTACCTCTCCAAGCATTCATTGCAAGCCTAGAATGCAATGCAATTCCAGCAAATATAATCGCTATACTAGCCGTAGCTGCACCTGCCGATTGAACTGAAATAAATGTTGATATATTTTGTGCAGCACTTGCAATTGTATCAAAGCTAAAAGCCCAAACACCAACAACAGTTACATTTGCATATTTAACAATTTTTGTACTTGTAAATGAAATAACGTGATTTGAATCAATAAATGATTTTAAAATGAAATAACCTGCACCAAATGCAAATAGATATTTTATTATATTTATTAAATTTTCTTTTCGATAAGTACCTGTGCAGAAATTATATGAGAGAAAACAAACTATTCCTAAACCCGTCATCATTGTCCCCATTTTCATTAATGGGGCAATTCCAGAAACATCGAGTGACATAAAATACCCTTCTTTTATGACCTATCCCTAAAATAATTTCCTGGGAAACTCTCTCCTTTTGTTGCAGCGTCAAAAGCATTTTTAAAATCTTCAGGTTTTGGAATTTTCATGCCTTTAGGTATTTTGAATGCACCTGGATTTTTTGATAACACAAGGGTATTAACTGAATTTAAAATATCAACAGTTGCTGAATATTGCGCAATCTGTAGCTGTATTAGCATCTGTTTACTGAGTTCAGAAACTATTTCTGATTCACTTTTATCTTTTGGAATTTTTCCCGCTTTTTTATCATTGCGCACTTGTTCTTGTATATCATCAAATTGCTTCGAAAATGCGTAGGCTCTCACTTCATTATAAAATGCTTTAAGCTGTTGATTTGCTCCTGCAACAAAAATTTTATCCTGCGGAGAATTTGGACCATGAGAAGCTCTTTCCCAAGCATTGTACATATCGTTATAATGGGCTGCAATATCTTCAATTGCCCTCACAAGAGCTTGCGAATACCAATCAAATTTCCGCAGTCGCACTTTTGCCCAATCAGAATTCCCAGCAATTAAATTTGTTACATATGATGAAAGTTGCTTAGCTTGAACATAAAATATATTCGAATCTTTATCAATTAATGATTGAAGAAAATCCCTACTTTTCTCTGTGGCTTCCATTACTTTATTCATTTGACCCATTAATTCGTTCCAGGAATCACTTACTTTTTTTACATTGTTATATGTCTCAGTAAATGGCTTCATAAACTCAGTAAAGTTTTCAAGTTCTTTTTTTACTGCACTGGCAACTGTTGCAACATTTGCAGACATCGCAACAAGTGTTGCGTCTATTTTAGCAAGAATTGGAGCATCACTTGAGGCTAGTGCATTTGCTTCCTTTTTTGAGAGTGCAGCAGCACCCAGAAGAGCTCCCATTGCTATGGTTGCCATTTTTCTTCTTGGCAAATTTTCAGAATCTTTTTCATCATCTGTTTTTACATCAGTATGAACATCAGTCATGTTTCCTCCGACTAATTTTTATTAAAAATTATTAAATTGTGATGTTGTCTAATTGGAATGCTGTTTTTAAAATATCAATTTCAAAATTATTACTAACCTGATTTTCAGGAATACTTCCTTCCCAATTTGCGAGCTTTTTGCAAACTTCAAAAAATGGAAGCTCTGAGTATTTTAATGCCTTTTTCCGAATTGACCGGCCACCATCATGCGTAGTTGAAGCCCAAAGAAATTCTTTCTCATAATCTGCACAAAGTGCGAACATATTTAAATGCTGATCACAATAACCCACAAGCCTATCAGTACCTTTTGTAAACTTTGAAGATTTTATATTTTTAGAAGATTGCTTAATAGAAAACTGAATATTCTTTGCAATTTTATGCATTGATTCAATTCTTCCCCTAGGAATTGCTGATCCCATTTCGGTCAAAGGCTCTCGAGCAAGCACTGAAAGAACTTTTAAGTTTTGAGGTAGCGTGAAGAAAAAAACTCTCTGCATTGCTTCGAGCAAACTGTACTCACTCGCCATACGATCTTCTTCAAGAACAATTTTTGGAATTAGTAAATCACATGCATCTTGAGTTAAAAGCCATAAAGAAGCACCAAATTTTCTATTTTGACTTGCTCTTTCACGAAGCCATGAGTGAGGAATAAAATCTCGCCACCACTGCATTTCATCTATGCAATAGAAAAAATTCGAGGGCTCGTTTTCACCTCCTGATTTAAATTTTTCTTCTAGTAAATTTCCAAATTCAAGGACAAGTGATGCGAAAGCTGAAATAAGAGCTTTATCTTCTTTTGATTGAGTATTTTTACACGCATATAAGAATCTAATATTTTCTAAATCTTTTTCAGTGTATTTTACTTTTTCTGGATCGAATATTTCTCCATTCAGCCCTCCCTTGCAGAAATTGTTTAATCTTGCCTTATATTCATCCCAATTCGCTTTTTTTAACTCTTTATTAGATATACGTTCAAAAAACTCTGGAAGTTTTTCTTCTAATATTTCTTTAAATTCAGACATCCTATTTAAATTTTTAGTATAAAATTCTCTTAATGCAGCAATAATAATTTCACCATCGGACGCAGATTGAGACTTTGGTTCATCAGGATCAAAACCCATAATTTGGCATATGAATTTTTTTGCATATTTAATGCGATCGCCAAATGGCTTAAAGAGATTGAGTGGATGAATTTCAAGTGGTCTGTACTTTAAAATACTGTTGTCATAGCTGAGCTTAAACGTAAAATCTGCAAGTCCGTCTTCAAGAAATAAAAAAGAATCTCCTAAATCTAATATAAAGCCTGATGCTCTATAACCCTGCCTTCCCATCTCTATGTGATGATTAAACAGTCGCCCTGCAATCAAACTTTTTCCACTACCTGGAAGACCTGCGATAAGGGTTGCCATGGGCTTATAATATGGAAATGACCAAATTGTGTTTTCTTCAGTCCTAAAATTAAAAGCGCGTTTATCAGAAATATCATGTTTCATAACTGGAAATGGAATATAATATGATGCTTCTAGACTTGAGTATATATTTTGATTCCTGTTTTTATTATAAGAACGATTACCTGGTAATACTGAAAATAGCGCTTCTCGTATAAAAGCATTTTCCCTACAAAATATAGGCCTGAAGTCAAACTCAGGAAATTCCTCGGCTCTTCGTTCTAAATCAGTAAGTGCTTTGTTTACATCCTCTTTATGCCCAAAAGCTATAATATTAAGTGACATACATAAGTTAACATTTCGCCCTTCATCTTTATCAATCATCTGCTGTTCAAAGGACTCTATTTTTTTAACATTCGACTTTTTATCTTCTAATTTTTCATTTCTTAATACCCCAAGAGCATCTTTTAAGACTGAAATAGCACTATTTCTTGAACGAAATCCTATACATAAAACGCTATCAACTTTATCTATTGGCCTGTAAAACTCTTTGAAATCAGGAGATACATAGCGTGGGATTGAGGCTAAACTCGAGGCTCCATGTATTAAATCGCCATTGTATGCATGGACCACTTTATCTCCAAAGAAATACGTGAGCGGATATATTGGCTCCTCAGTGTTCTTTGGGTGATTATTTGGAGCAAAAACAAATTGACAGTAATTACTCATTTCCTTTCGATTTAATTGCACGCCTATTTCTTCTAGACGTTCAATACATTCTTGCTTAAACTGCTGATTAACACCATAATAGATTGAAAAGAAGATAAAATATCTTTGCGATTTGACTCTTTTTTCCAATAATATCTCACGACCTTTAAATAAATTTTCATCTTCGAAATCTTTATTTACACGCACAAACTGAACCTGATCGTGCGCTGGCAATGTTTTCAATATATTTTCTACTAGACTTTGAAACACTAATTCAAATTCTTTATCATCTCCCCTCAATATCTCAAAACCAATTATTTCATTACCTTCCATATCAAATAAAGAGTTATTATCTTTCTTTGATTTATATTCTGCATAAAGAGTACTTTGTTTTTCTTCACTCATTCTTACTTTTTTTATGGAAAATTGTTTAAAAAAAGTACCAATTATATTTTCTCTTTTTTCATTAGCATACTTCCCCCCATAGAACCATTCACTAAATGCAAAAGAGAATAAACCTAAAATAATTGGTGTTAAAATTGCTAATGGAGGTATTATTTCTCCCAAAATTCGTCCTATGAAAAAACCTAAAAACACTCCAAAAATGGCATAAGTAAAAGACTTAACCTTAAAAGACAAAAATGTTTTTGGTTGATTTTTTTCAAAGCTTGATATAATTTTATTACTCATTTTATTGGCCTTTTTATAAATTAATAATATTTTTAGCCCGATGGGGAAATCCATTTAATAGGATCAAGTACAGAACTAAACGTATTTTTTAAAGGTTCTCCATAATAACTACCAATGAAATATACAACAATTATAAGACCTAATGTTCCCCAAACCCATGCAGTTGCATGTCTTGCTTTTGGAAACCAGAGCCATATTCCTCCAGAAGCAAGTAAGAAAACTAATCCTAATGTAAACACTTGTGGAGACATTGACTTTATAGCTTCTGTTAATTGAACAGTTGCTGTAACCCACTCGGAGCCTTTATTTGCAAATGCAAACGAAGGACAAAATAAATTTATTATTAGGCTGATAATAAAAAGTATCTTGCTATCTAATAAATTTAATTTCAACTTATTACATTTATCGCTAATCATATACCCTCCTATTTTTATAACTGTAAATTAGTTACTATTATTATTTGAACCATCTTTTTTTATACCTAATGAATATCTTAATTGCTTTTCAAGATTTGCAGATAATCCAGGCATTATATTTTCAAAATACCCGTAGCGTTTATCAGCTTCAAAACAACCTTCTTTTGAATAATAAAACTGCCATACTTTTAACGCGTAGTTTTGTGATACGGGAATCCATTGACTTTCTTCTTGTATTTTATCACTAGATAGTGAGTTAACAAAACCATCCTTGCCCATCCATAAAGGGTAAATTGTTCCACAATCTTTTAAGCCTTTTATAATACTGCTAGAGCCACCTAATCCAGAAGAATCAATTTTTGCTATTTGCATATTATTTAAAATATTATTTAATTCTGCTCTAGAGATATCTACTGTGTTTGAACCGTTTTGCGGAATTCTGCCGCCCATTTTTTGTAACTGATTTCCGTTTACTGTTGCTTGTAATTGTAGTTGCAGTTGATCATTTACATATTGTAGTTGTTGACTGCGTTGTGAAAGCTCGCGAGTGGGGTCATCATAAAAAAAGTAAGAAAACAAAGCGCCCGTTAAACATCCTGTCACTCCTGACATATATGTCACGATTTGTTTTGGCTGTGAGTCATATCCTCCATACTCTCCAACCATATAGCCTGCTCCCAGTCCAGCAACACAACCAGCAGCTGTTGTTGCTAAAAATTTACCGCCATATGACCAGTCTGCATATGCAAAACTTGAGGATAAAGCTAAAGTTACTACTATTGACTTTAAAATATATTTATTTTTCATCTAAAATCCTTTCTTTTTTAAGAATCCAATCTATCTCTCCATATTTTTTATTGAGCTCTTTAAGTCCATTATTAATTAGATATTTCAGTAGACTAGGACCAGATAGTGTCATCCTATTATTCACTTTTAATTCATATCGATTTCTATTTATCAAAATGACTGCTAACTCATTATCATCTTTTAATGACATACTTAGATTTATTCTAACTCTATCCCTTCCTTTATTTTCATTTTTTTTTGTTTTCATTGTATTGCCTTTTAGTTACCAATTTGGTTACCTAAATTACAAAAAAAATGCGGATTTATTTTCCGCATTTTAATTATTACTTGATGTTTTAAGCTCTTCTTTTTTTCGTTCTAAGCTTAAAGCCCTGGATTGATCCAAAATAGATTTTAAATTTGCTGATATTTCCTTTAATATTTCATTTTGTTCATTTATTTTATCGTATAATCTTTTATTATTATCAATATTCAAAGTATCTGATTTGTTCAAATCTGATTTCATATTTAATAGTGTACGATCAATTTTTGAAAGTATCGCTGATTGATTCGCTGAACTTGATAAAAGAGCTTGTTCAATAGCATTATTATCAGCATGCGCTGCAAACGAAATCGAAAATATCGATAGAGATATAATGGAAAGAATTTTTCTCACATTGCTTTTCATATTACTTCCTTTTTTTATTATTTAATTTTGATTATATTCAAAGATAAAAATACAGTTCGCGTCTTTTCAGTTCATTTTTCATCATTCGGTATATTTTACATACCCTTTTTTTATATTTAACGTTGTTTGTTCTTGGCGCAAAATACATTGGATTTATAAAATGATATTCATATTTGAAAAATTTGTAGTAAAAACTTATATTAAAGTTGTTTAGTTTTCTGATTTCATGAAACGGATTCTCGTAGATTTTGTATAGTCTTTTCTCCATATTTAAATCCCAAATTTAAAAACAGTTATTTAAAAACATAAATAACTGTTTAATTTATTTTTATTTTTAAAGATTTTATATTTTATTCTTCCCACTCAATTTTTAAGAACCCGTTCGCTCCAGCTGAGCCTGAAGTGCCGTTTGTTTCGTTATTTCCGGGTGGATAGTATCCGTTCTGTCGTGATCCAGCTGCACCACCACCACCACCAGCTCCACCTTTTCCTACTAAAATTTGAATAACCTGAGCAGAATTTGTTGCAATTGAGTACGATTCAATTTTGCTATTCCATCCAGATGCAGAATGTGAACCGCCATTTCCTCCTGGACCATTAATTGCGTTTCTCGATCCACCCACTCCTCCTTCAACTCCACCTGTACCGCCAACTCCACCTGTACCGCTGACTCCTCCGAGACATGCATTATTTGAGTCATTCCTAATCTTTTGGTTTGCTAAAGAAAAAATCTGATCTCCAAATTTCGTTCCTTCACCGATCTGTCCATTTCCACCTGCTCCACCATGTTGTTTTGGTTCAAGACTATCACCATACATATCTCTACAAAAACGAACTCGTCCTTGTATAGTGCAAGATATCCCAGGTCTTCCTGAAAAGCCTGCAACAACTCCGCCACCGTTTACAGATCCTGAATTGCCGCCATTTCCCCCATACGAATCATTTGAGCCACTCCAGTTTGCACCTGGAGCTCCACCGCCGCCACCACCTGCCCCACCATTGGCACCAGAGCAACCTGTAATTTTTACGCTTGTGACATTCCTTGGAACAATCCATGTGTATGATCCAGGAACCGTAAATGATTTTGATTGTTGTCTTCCCGAATTTAATAATCGGCAATCACTTGAAATTCCTACTACAGAAGCCTCACGCAATGCTTCTTTGCATTGCTCTTTTGTCATAGAAATTCCGCCATCATCATCAGCTAATTTTAATCTTTTTAAATTCACTAATCTTAATACGCCTGAAAGATCCCAAACAGCAGTATCTGAAATATCTAAATATTGGAGGTTGGACATAGAAGAAAAAAATGTGGTCATTGTAAGGCCTTTTTGAAAAAACCCACTTTCATTATTACAACCATTGCCATGCAAATCTAGATATTCAATATTAGTTAGTTTTCCTAAACTTGGAATATTGTCGATAATATTTATTTTATCGCAGTCTCCACTTACTCCTCTGTTAAAATAATTTCTGATGACTAATTTTTTTAATGTATTTCTATTTGAAATTCCCTCAAAGTATGCATTTAAAAATTCGTCTTTAATCCTTGTTTTTGAGAAATTCAATTCAGATATATTATAAAGATTTACCAGTAATTCTAAATCATCTATTGTCATATTTGACAAATCATTATTAGAGACATCAAGTGAATTTAATTGAGTAAGATTTGTAAGCTTTTTTAAATCAACAATACCCGCATTTGAAGCCTTCAAAACCCTTAAATTTTTTAAATTCTGAAGGTCTTTAAAATCCTCAATCTGTGTATTATTTGAAATATCTAATTCAACAAGATTGTTTAAATTATTTGATATATATTTAATATCTTTGATATCAAGATTTCTAACTGCTAAGGATTTAAGCTTAGGTAATCTAGAAAGTAATGTTAAATCTTTTGGATCCACTTTTGTAGATGAAATATCTAATTTTTCTAGATTTTCAAGTAATGAAATCGCTTTCAAGTCTTTCAAATCTGTACCTGACAAATCAATTGATTTAACATTTATTGCACCAGTAATTGCATTTATATTAGATAATTTATACTTCTTTAAATCTGTTTTATTTGGATCATATTTTAAAATCAGATTATTTATTTGATTAGCGTCTTTTATCCACTTTGCAACCAAACCAACATCGCTTAAAGCAGAATACAACTTTAAATAACTAGTTGCTGGATCTGTTTTTTGAAAATAATATTCCATTGTAGGATTAATTTTTACATTTATTATTGCTGATTTTGTTATATCAACATTAGATTTTGTCTGTCCAGAAGCAGTGATTTTTATATCACAATCAGTTAAAGTGCTTATTTTTTCTGTATCAATTTTAATAACATTATTTTTTAATGTAAAAATCGACTCACAATATTTATCTCCGCTCCCTTCAATTTTTACGTGAGGTTCAATATTGTTTTTTGTTATTGTAATTGGTATCCCATCATACTCGTATAATGAATCTAATCCTTCAATAAAATCAGTACCTAGTCCACCACTGCCCTTTGCTCTATAAACATTTTTACCAGATTCAGATTTTTCTTCCTCAGCCGAAGAAAATAATGAACTTTTAGATTTGAGCTGCTCCTTCTGATTTGCAGATGGTACATATAAAACATCTTTTGGTGCATTTACAGCAACTCCAAGTTCAGGATTCACAACTATTTCTACATTTTTTGTGTTTTCGTCATTTTTAGTTTTAACACCACACGAAAATAACAAAAGTGTTGATATTGTTATTGGCAAATACGTAAAATTTAATCTCTGCTTCATTCGTATACTCCTGTATTACATTGTTTAAGACATAATAAACTACACAGATATCAAAACAGATGAAATCAAATTATATTTTTGTTACACCTCCTTTATTAAATTTTTAAATTTCAATTTTATAAAAATTTATTCTCGATTAAATGAATATTTTTTTATAAAATTAATTTAGTTAATTTATGTTATATTTGGTGTTTGCATCAAAAATTCTATCCAGAATTTTTAACGTCTTTAGTTCGCCCTCACTGCCTGAGCCATGATTTTGGGACATTCAATTGTCAAATAACTTATAGATTTCGCCATTTATAACTGTATTTAATGGCTCTATAATTTAGATAAAAAATTATATTAATACTTAATCATACTTTATAAGTATTTATAATTTTTTTAACTAAATATTTCCTCCTTTAATAAATTCTGCATGTAGAATATTATACCCATATTTTTTTGTCAAGAGAAAATATTTCCTTTTTCTGAAAAATTTATATTTTTTTTTCTCTTTATTTTCAGATAGTTAAATAATTGAAGAAAATTTCTGCACTTTTTTCTTAGCTTTTTCATATAGTTAATAAAAATTTTATTTTTTTGAGGGAATTTTTCTCTACAATTTTAAATTTTCGCAATTTTCTGTATAATATAAATGTAACTATTTTAAGTATCAAACTTTAGGAAACACACGATGGATATTAATGAAAGTTTAGAAGAAGAAAAACATATGAGAACATTAGCGCATTATCTTGAAAAGTATCACAATGACACAGGTTATAATAATAAAGAAGTTTCTGATATTCTAAAGATTGATAGAAGTTACTATAACAAAATTAGATTACAAAAAGCATCTCCGTTAACTAATGGTATAATTATTTTAAAAAAATTTGCTGCTCTTACAAATGAAAACCTTTTTAATTTTTTATATGAGATCGAAGAAACATCGCCAGAATCAAAGGACAAAGATAAGCAATGGCTAGAAATTGTAAAAAAAATATTATTAGAAGGGGGACCTGTCCTTAGAAGAGCCCTTATACATAAAAGACTAAAAAATTTTATTAATAAAAATGACCAAAAATCACGCATAACAATTATAAAAATATTTACTATTACTGCTTTATTACTTGATATTTCTAAATCTGAAGAATGGATAGATATTTATCTTAAAACTACATTACGTTTACATGAAGATTTAAACTTAGAAAAAGAAAATGATATTAAGGATTTGTTAAGCTTTGTTAATTTCATTAAGAATAAAAGTTAATTCTTTTTTACTAAAAAATACTTTTTTTGATTCAAAAACATAATCGAAATAACTAGAATTATTATAGTTTAATTTTGCATTTGAATGTAAGAATATTTTTCCTTTATACTTTAATATTTCTCTTAAAAATGTGAAATCAATAATTTTATAGATAGGAACATTATCAAAATAATAATCGCATACAATAAGATTTGTTTCTGAAGTTAATGTACCATCTTTATAATCTAAAATAAATTCTTCTGGATCGATATAATAATGAACATCTTCTGTTCCTAAAATCTCTTTCCATTTATTCATTATTTTCTCATCGTCCTCAATTACACTTATAACAACACTTTCCTCATTACATTTTTCATCAATATTAAAAGAACCCTCACCACTTACTAAATCCTTAGTTATAGGTATTTCTAAATTAACTATAAATTTTGAGCTCATTCCATTTTTAAATTCACATGAAATACTGCCACCATAACTTTCAATTATTTTTTTACAAAAATATAATCCAGAGCCATTTTTTTTCAACTTGAAATCACTTGACGTATAGTTTTTATCAAAAATTAGCTCATTATTTCCTATATGATATCGTGAACGCGAATTCTCCACTTGACATATATAAAACAACTTTTCACTTTTAATATGAAAATCAGTGAAAATTTGGACATTAACATCAACTAACTCAGAGTGCTCAATAATATTTGAAAATATATTAATAAATACTTCTGACATAGCGCGATAATTACCATTTAAAATACAGCTTTTTACTTTTGAAAGATTAACAGTAATTCCGTATGACGAAAGTAAAATTGCACTTTCAACAACACATTTTCTTATATCGTAATTTTCCACAGAGTTTGAATTTTCAATTAACAAATTTCTAATATTCAAGACAAAACTAAGAGTAGAATTTAATGTTAATTTTTCAATTTCTTTTGGCAAAAACCCTAAAAATTTTGATATATCATGAATAATTATAGAGTTTTTATCTGCTTCCTCTTCAGAAATTTCTTTCTTTATTTTATATTTTGTAATATAATCTAAGGAATTTTTTAACTCAATAATCGACACATTTTTTGAGTATTTTTCATATAATTTATGATCATTTAAATCTAAACATTCTAAGCACTTATTAAAATTTTCAACTCCAGATTTAATTTTTATTCTTAAATTATTATATTTAAAAGTATATATAAGAAATAGAGAATATACAATAAAAGATAAAATACATATAAAAATTAACTTTATAACAAATCTATTATCAATATAAATCTTTCTTTTTAAGATAATAAAAAATTGATTTTTCGCATAATCTATTTTTTTTATAAAACAAACATATCGATTATTTGAAAAAAGCATCATGAATTTCATTGATATGCAATCTTTTATTGATTCATTTAAATCATTTTCTTTCAAGATAACATTAACAATCACATTTTGCATTTTTTCTATTTGAAACTTCTCTTTTTGAAAATATTCATCATTATTGATTGAAACAACAATTGAACTTTCATATAAATTAGAAATATTTTCAAGATTTTCTATACTGTATTCGAAGCTTTTTTCTAAAATTAAAAAGAGCATTGAAATAATCATAAATATAAATATAATAATTGAAAATAAGGTGGACTTTATAATCGAATTAATAGCTGAGTATTTTATTACGTCATTAATGTTTTCAATTTTTTCTTGCATATATATGTCACTACTTTAAAATATATTAACTACTGATATTAAATGAATTTTCTAAAGACAAACCTCCTTCTTTTAAAACATAAGTCGCAAATTTTATATTTCTTCGTAAGAATATTTTATATTTACTTACTATATCATAAAATTCAAATCTATCTTTAGGTTTATATTTACATAATGAATCTGTGATTCGTGATATAAAAAATTTCATATAATATGGATTATCCATCAATCTTCTTGATACTAAATCGTTATCAATAAATTTGACATTAATACTTGAATAATCTTCTGGCGGAAGCGGTCTAACTGTAAATCCATTATATTTTTTCAAATTATAATTTAAGGTAAGATCACTGCTTACATCAGTACCCCAAACCTTAGTACCAATGAAAATAAATTGTTTCAAATTACTATTTGCTATAAAATGCCCAGAATCAGAGCCTTCTAAATTTAAAAATATAAAATCAGGTTTTTGCTTTAAAACTTCATCTTTTATTTCTTTTATTAATATTTTATTATATAAAATATTTTTCTTTTCATTAAATCCTCTTTTTTTAAGAATTCTCTTCGCTGATTCTTCATAAATAACACACATTTCGCATGTATTATCTGTAATAATAATGAAATTTTTACCAATTTTCTTTTTTTCAATAACATCAATCAATGCACCTATTTCAACATCTGAACTTGCTGACAATGTGTATTGATTTTCAATGTTTTCAAATAAAGAAAATGATGAAACATGTGGAATAATTGAATTTATGTTTGGATGAACAAGAAAATAACTTTTATTCATTTCTGGGCCATAAACTATCCATGGTTCAGATAGGTTTATTTGTTGGACATTTTTTTTCAAACTATCCATATCTTTAAAAGTAAATCCACCAAGCTTAAAACTAAAATAGTATCCGCATTTCTCAGCTTTATCTTTATATTGCATCAACGCCATAGGAATAGAAGAAATGATTTGAAGTCTTTCTACAGATGTGTAAGTTGCGTTATTATAAGTATAATCACTTGTTTGAAATGGAAAAATGGACGCAATTTTCACCTCTTGCAATGCATAAACAGAAGTTGATATCAAAGTTGTCGATATTATAAGAAAATTAAATAAAAACATAAAATTCCTTCGTAATCATTAATTATCATCACTGGATTAAAATTATTATATTTTTAATAAATATACTAACATTGACAATGCATATCACATTTAAACACTCTTTGTCAATTATCATAGTAAAGTTCATGAAAATAATAATTTAGCTTTCAATTTTATTTGATTAAATTTGAAAATTATATTAATTAGATATTAATAATTATCCATAATATTTTTTTGGGAGTAATATGTATAAAATATTCATAATACCTATTGTTTTAATGTTAGATTCTAATAGTTATAGTGCAACCCTTTTACCACCTGCTTATGCGCCTGCCTCACTAGATTGTTCAAAAGACTGTGAAACACCGTACGGGAAGAAAATTGGAATCAGTTATAATACTGAAGCTTTTTCAAACTGCAATTCAAAGTGCATCACAAGACCTGGTTTCTCATTTAAAAAAGAAAATACTAAATTTATTAAGGATGTTTGGATTGGTTTACCATGGCAGTGTGTTGAATACGCTCGAAGATGGATATTAACTAATCAAAAGGTTGAATTTGAAGATGTTGATTTTGCTTATGAAATTTGGAATAGAAAAAAAGCCATAAACGTAAAATCTGGACGCAGTTTAATATACGAAAACTTTGAGAATGGAAATAGCGAAATTCCTGCATTTGGTGATATTTTGATTTACGATAAAAGTGAAGTTTTACCTTACGGTCATGTAGCTATTATTGTAAATATAGATAAAAGAAAAAATTATATTGATGTAGCTGAAGAAAATTTTCAAAATAAAATGTGGGAAAACTACGAGTCATATTCAAGACGAATCAAGATAAAATTTATTGATAAGAAATACTTTATCACCGATGAAAGCTATGATAAAAATAAAAAATATACTAATGATAATGTGAAAATAATTGGATGGAAAAGGTTAAATGAAACTAGGATAAAGGATTAAAAATTATGACTTTCTCAATAATAGCATTTAGTAAAGATAAAAAAGAATATGGAATTGCAATATGTTCAGCTATCCCATTTATTGGAAAATATAGTGCATATTATTTTAAAAACCAATGTTTGATTGCAGCACAAGGTAAACAAGATCCATGTACTGCCTATAGCATTAGGAATTTATTCAATGATAATGAAAATAGTACAAACATTCTTAATTATCTTGAGAAAAACGACCCATCATTTCAAAGAAAACAACTCGCTGTTTTAGACCTAAAAAGTTTTCAATTTTTTGGCTATACAGGGAATGATCTTAAAACGTCATCAAATGAATATGCAAATACTTTTGGTCATATTATAATTGGCAAAGACTATATCATTTCTGGTAACTGCTTATTGTCGTTAGATACCCTATCAAATATGGAAAATAGTTTCAAAAGTTCAACAGATGAACCTCTAGATAAACGATTATTAGAGGCATTAAAAGCAGGAAATTTTTCACAAGCAGATTTTAGAGGAAGGCAGTCGGCAGCATTATATTATTATAAACCTGAGCATGAATATCCTATACGTTCAATAGATGTTGATGATAATAAAAATCCTGTTGAAGAATTAGAGCGCATATTTAATTTAGGTACAAAGTGTTGGCAAGATGTTGTTGAATATTGTTTTTTTGATATGAAGTTTGAACGAAAATTTAAAACATTCAAAGACTTTCCAGCTGATATAGCAAATTCAATTAACATTCTAAGTAAACCAGTATCTAAAAGAGATTGAAAATAGTTCGATCTCCTTACTCACAGTGTGAAGAAGAAAAGAGGGAGTCAACAATAGGTGTAACGGCGCAAAGAAGAAAATTTTTAAAAACCTTCGGGTTCGCTCAAAAGTTTTCCAACTACCTAACTTTGAAGGCACATCTATTTTTGATAATTTAAAAGATAAACTCGACTAAAATTAAAGTTGTTCTTTATAATCAGTAGTAAATTTGAAAAATTGTTTTAAGGCGTTTTACGACTAGTTTGTAAAAAAAATGAAGAATACTCATACAAAGACAAAATTTTTCCATTGACTGGATGTTTATAAACATCCATTATTTAAGATGGAGGTGAATATGAAGATTTCAGGCGTATATGGTGAAACGGCAAATATTTGGGTTGCTTCAATGCAAGAGTTAGATTTCAAAGTCGCTGCGTCTAGTAAAGAGGAGCTTTTTTGTCGTATTATAAATTCTATTAGCAAAAAAAATAAAGAACAAGATTTGTTTAGTGTTCATGATAATATAAAAACATCAACATTTGAAATAAAATTTTTTAATATGAATATTTTTTCATCATTTATTTTTAAAACGCTACGAACTAAAGAAAAAATATCACAGTACAGATTGTCTGATAAACTTAGAGTTGAAAGAGCATCCTATTCACAATATGAGACTGGAAAATTAGTCCCCACTTTTTCAAAATTTCGTGACGTTCTGTTAGCCCTTGGCTACGAATGCGAACTTAAAATTAAAAAATTAGATGTTTATAAACATCCTTAAGTAAATGCTTTGGAATTAACTGTTTAAATTTAGTGCCCAAGACTATAATCAAAAGTTCTTATTTTCATGTATTTATTTTATTGATTTCATATATTCGAAAAACCTTGTCGAAAAAAAATTTTAATAATTATTTTCGTTCGCATTTAAAGTAAGTCCTGAGAGTTTTGTATTCACAATAAATTTGTTCCCAATTGTCTTTACATGCGATCCCGTCCCTCAGCTGTTCACGAGCCGCACCATTTAATGTTAAAACTTTGCATTGGAAACCGTTTACTTGTTTTTACTGGCAAACTTAAGGAATCTTTAAATAACGTTCAACGGGCGGAGACTACATGTCAAAAAGCATAAATGAGTATCTAGATGAACAAGAACGAAAAGACTGCGAAGGAAGGGTCACTCTAAAAGCTGAACAAATTATTGAACTACAAAATAAAGTTCGACACTTTCTTAATTCATATGAGGTAGAAAACAAATTGAACGCCTCTGAAATGGCTAAAATTTTAGGTTATACTCCCATGCATTATAGCAGGTTTAAATTAGTAGGAACATTTAATAAAGTTGCATCAAGTATATTATTTTTCTCGAATTTTGCACAACTAAGAAAAATGTCCTTAAGCGAATTTATAATAGATATTGAAAATCGGCGACTTAAAAATCCCGATGGCCAGTTATCTAGAGAAATGTGGGATTGGGAAATTGAAATGCTTGAAATATTTAGCAAAATTGACTCAACAATCAGACGAGTTTTTACAAAAAAGGTTATAAAAGACTCTGAAAGTTATGAAGTTGCATTTTGCAAATTGGAAATTGGTTTATCTATATTAATTTTGCTATCACAAATGAAAATTAATGATTTTAAATTAGCCACTACAATATTCAAAGAAATATCAATTAAATCATTTAAAAGTAATGAGGCTCAAGATAATAATGAAGAAGCAATTAGTGAGTTGCAAAATTTAAGAACAGAATTTATTAAAATAATAAAAAACAAAAACAGTTCGGAATAGAAAATAGCATTTACTAATTAATTAACTCAACTAAATAAAAATTGTTCTTTATTATCAATATTAACTTATAAAAATCGTTTTAATGCCCTTTAAGCCGGATGAGAGAATGGATTCAATTACCCATTTTTTTTAGACGAATCACCTTCATCCCTTGCCCTTCGAGTGGTAACCTTTAGACGCAATTAGTGTAGAGTCCTTCTTTGCAATCAGGCAAATAATTTTGAGATCTAAAAAAAATGATTTAAAAAAGGGAAATAAGATGAGTCAAAAACAAGTGAAACGCATTAGAAGAAAGTTCAAAGAGATTACCGAAAGCGAAATTCCACTCATCATAGATAATGCAAAGAAAGAATTAGATTATGATGAAGCGTCTATTGAAAGATGGCTATGTTTAGTAGTTAGAGCAAGAATGTCTTTGCCAGAAAAAAATATCCAAGATTTTCTTCCAAAGAATTTCATAAATATTTTCCGGTCTCTTATGCTTAAAGCTGGGCATAAACCCTATTCTGGAAAAATTTTTGAGATGGATGAATTTTTATCCTCAGTTCTTGAATTTTCTAATGAATTCTCAAATGAAAATCGAAATAATATATCAGAAAATAAAACTGATATTACAGAAGAAGATCTTGAAATACTTAGTTTTCAAGCTCCAGATCTTGTAAATTTATTTAGAGCAACACGTAAGATAGCCGAAGATTTAAAAATTGATTTGAAAAATATTTAGGAAATATATGGGTATGCTATAAGTAATTGTAAGAACCCACCAAACCACGTAAATGGCACTTCTAATTTTGATTTTTCACAAATAATTATCTGCTAGAATAAAAGTTATTCAATATTATCAATATTAACTTATAAAAATCGTTTTAAGGCGATTTAAAGCAGTTTTCTATAAAAAATGACCTGAACTAACCCCAAAATCAAAACTAAAAATAGCCATATGGTCTAAATTCCACTTGAAACCCCATAAGATCTTTTTTTGGTCCACCTCGGGGTGTCCCTAGTAGACGGTCCAAAACCAACGCTAAGGAAAAATTTAATCAATCTTTATCCTTCTAAATTGGCCATTTCTTAAACCATTTTCCAATTCAAAATTGTATTTTCCATATTTATTGATGTGTCCAAATCTACATGGAGTAATATATTGAATATCCTTGTCACGAATGACTTTTCCTGATTTTTTTAATTCATTAATTACAATTTCAATATATTTTGTATTCCATATGATGACTAAGTTGGTGAGCAACGTAATACACGCAGCCTGACAATCCTGACTTTCTTCCTGAGATTTTCTCATTTCACCAGAGTTTCCAAAGCGTAAAAATCCTCTTAAATTGTTTACATTCTCACCTTTATTGAGCTGCTTTTGCATATCCCGTCTGTGTTTTATGTCATTCATGCAACGCATTGAATGCAAAGTTCTTATACATTTCCCATGTTCTACAAGTGCTTTTGTAACCATGTTTCTTTTTGTATAAGCAAGAATTCTTGTCATTAATAATGATGCAGGAATATATCCAAACTTCACAGAGGCTGCAAATCTTTGCATTTCATCCCAGTTGTTTGTAAGCAATCTTTCTTTTAAAGGTTCGTTAGCAAAAAGGGTATAAGATGGGTCGTTTTCATCAATATTTGTACTGCGAAAACTATAAAGTTTGTATTTGCCCAAGTCTTTTATCCTTGGAGAAAACCTTATCCCAACAAGATCAAACATTGCAAAGATTAAATCAGTGAAACCAGATGTATCAGTCGTATGTTCTCGAATCTGTAATAGTGTCTCATTGTCACAAAGCGCATCAAGAACATAAGGAGAATCTCTTTCAATAGGGTTATTTACTTTACTACCAAATTGAGTAAATTGATCTGAAGTCCATGAGTATAAAGTAATACCTTTTCCAAAAGCAAAATATTTAACAATACTAGCGGATTTTTTAGACTTTACTGGTGTACTTTCCCTTTTACCGTCAGACGATGATAATTCTCCTCCACCATAATGTCTGCTAAATGGATTATTAAATTGGAAATTAACCGCCTTATTTGATGCAGACATAGCGCAATCTTCTCTAACATACCAATTGTTAAACCAAGTAAGATCGGATTCACTGCATCCAGAGTGTTCAGCCATTTTAGAAAGTTCAACATTTGCTCCCTGGGCAAATAAACATGCGTATAATCTCTTTTTAAAATCGCTAGCTTCGATCCTTGAATCTTCTCCTCCTGCATGAGAAAAACATTCGGACATGTTGAGCCATGAACCAGCCTCAATAATAATTTCTGTTAAATCCACTCTTGGCATGTAATGAGAGACGATATCATCAAGTTCTTCAACGCTTTTAATCGCTTCTTCTGCTTTAACTGGTGAGATAATGATTTTTTTATTTTCAAGTCTAATATCTTTTTCTGATTTAATATTCTTATCAAGCATTAGTTTAGCTGAATTGAGTTGCTCTCGGAGTTCTTTCATTTTTACAGTAGCACTCGCTTCAATTTCTGTTATTTTTAGATATTCAACTTTAATTTCCTTCCATTTTTCAATAGGAATAAGCCAAGTATCAGGGTCTGTGTATTTTTTACCTCGGTCAGTCCAGATTTCACCACTTTTAAGGCCAATACGTAAATTCCAAAGAACACATAACTCATAATATTTTTTATTGATTGTCCCTTGTTTATCAAATACAAATTGACTCCATGATTTATTAATAAAATCAATAGGAGCATTTTTAGGTATACAATCCCATCCTCCAGAGCAAACCCTTCGTAAAATGGAAATAGCTTTTGGGATACTTTTCATCCGAGAGTTTTCATTGGAATAAAAGTTTATAGATTTTATAAATCTTGGATAGAATTTCTTTATCTGAGAGTATTTTTTGACATAATAATCCCATACGCTATTATCTTTTGGTCTTATAAATGCTTTACATTCTTGGATCATTTTTTGAATCTTTTCCCTAGGAATTTTTTCAAATGTTTTTTTTCTAACTCTGACATCTCTAATACCAGGATTTAAATGAATTCTACCCATTGTAATAAAAGCAGAGACCTTTTCGTTGATGCTTTTTGCGTGCTTTTCTCTAAGCTCCCTTATTTGACGTTTTGATTGTCTCAATTTATCAAACATAATTGTGATAAATATATCTATTAATTCATCAATGATTTCATCATAAACTTCCATCAAAAAGAATACAACGAGCTGCAACTTCTTTTTTTCCTCAAATTTTTCCAAAGCAGAAGGAGCAGATTTTTTAGCGACTCTTGCAAGAAATCTTTGTCTATTTGGGTTAATATTTTTTACATACCATTTATTGATTTTGAATAATTTTAAAAATTCTATTTTGCTTTGAGCACTTAACATTGCATCTATAGAATTTGAAGTCTCTCTAGTGGAAAGCCAACGTAAATATGTGATATTTTCAATTTCGTTGTGTCCAGATAATATTTTTCTTATAATCATTTCATGATTACTAGTTGTTAGGTGACTTATAGCATCATAAGTTGAATTTACTGCATTTATCCTAGCTATTGATACACATTTTTCTATTGTAGTTAAAGAAGGTCTTAAATACTTTTCTTGATGTATTTTTTTCAAAGAGTCGCACAAAAGAACTGTCGGACTATTATGTTCCATTGCTCTACTATTTAACCAGTTTTGAAGATCTTTTTCATAATCTTCATTATAGTAATTGTAATTGAGGTGGATTAATACTTTACTTAAATGCTCTGTTCTTGTTTGATCCCTAACGGCATATTCATAAAATGATTGGAAATGAATGCTTAATTGATTAGAAATATATCTTACAAATATTTTATCTAATTTAAAAAAGTTTTCAGGTATAAAACCAATAAATCTTACAGTGCAGAGCTGTATTGCGGCACCAAGTTTGTTGGATTCCCCTCGAAAACTCTTAAGGAAGTTTTTATCGTTTTCTGATAACGTAAAAAATTTAAACATATCTTCTTTTATTAACATTTCAGGGTATGACTCAAGCTTTTGCCTCTGAAATTCATTCAAAAAATAACGCGCCATTTGAATTTTCTTTAAAAAACCGTGGAAGAAAACGATCGTTTCTTTACACAATAATTGCATAAAAAACGATCAACTTATTTCCACCTATACTGCTGGATTTAATTTTATGATAGACTTTTTTCCACATGGAGGTGATTGTAGTGAAAACAATAGCTTATATTCGAGTTTCAAAGGATTCACAGGATTGTAAAAGTCAGAAACTCGCTATTTTAGATTTTGCACATAAAGAAAATATAAAAATAGATGAATTTCTTGAAATCCAAATATCCTCACGGAAGAACCCAAATGAAAGGAAAATAGATTCTCTTTTGAACCTTGGGCAAGGCAATATGCTTATTGTAAGTGAAATGAGCCGCATTGGGCGTTCTGTTGGGGAAGTAGTGACAACTATCGACCGCATCATTGCATCAGGGGTTCAATTTATAGCGATAAAGGAAAACATCAAAATCAAAGATAGACAGGATTTGCATACAAAAGTCATGATTACCATGTTTAGCTTATTCGCAGAAGTTGAACGGGAGCTTAACTCTCTTCGCACAAAAGAAGCTTTAGCATCCCTCAAAGCAGAGGGAATAAAGTTAGGAAGGCCAAAAGGAAGTCTTGGAAGCTCAAAACTGGATGGGAAAGATATGGAAATAAAGAAACTCTTACGCCTTAAAGTCTCAAAAACCTCAATCTCTAAAATATTAGAAGTAGATCGCTCAACTCTAAAAAATTATATGGATAAAAGACAAATAAACATTGGATAACTTGTTAAATATATTTTTCCTTAGCGTTGATTTTGGACCGTCTACTAGGGACACCCCACCTCGGACAGGTTTAGCTCCCAGCAAAATAGATAAAATTTGCGAGAATTTTTTTAAGGACAAAATCTGCACATCATGACAAACTTCAATGAAACCATCATACAGTTCCCGCGTTTGTCTCCATTCATTTACATTTATCTTTATGCTTTTATCCTCAATAAAACTCGAAACTAATTCTTTTAAAACATTTTCTCTTTTGGATGGATGACAATTATAAACATCATCATAAATATTTGATATTTTTGTTATTTCTTCATGCTCTTCCTCAAGATATTCCAATTCATCCTTTAATTTTTTATACTTTTCTTTAAGATTTTTTGAAGCATTCGAAGACTTGATTTTCTTTTTTAACTTCATATTTTCTTCATAAATTACATTAAACTGGCTTTCTAACTGTGACAATTCTAAAGAATAAATTGATATTTTTCTTTTTAATTCATTAACTTCTATACTACTATTATTTTTAAAATTAGACCCATTCAATAAAAAATTTGTAAAATTATGCCCGTTTTTCTTACAAAGTCCTTGAGCAAATCTTAATGCTGAAAGTGCTTCATGATCATTATCTGACTCAGTCAATCTTATTAATTTTTCAAACTTTAAATCCATTTCAAACCTCTTTCGGAAAATACCAACATCCTCCGGAGATACTGTACCCGATTTTTCGGAAGAAGAAAACATCTTCCGAAAAATTATAAACATACTTATACTATAAAAACATAAATTATATTAATATATAAATTTTAAATTATGATTTTATAGTAGTTTTAATAGAATTTTAAAGCTGTAGATTTTCAGATAATCGTAAAGCTACACTTTTTATAAACCGAGCAGAAAAATGGCCACTCTCTAATGCAATCCTACAAGCTTCGTTTAAAATGATTGAACTGATTTTTTCGTTTAACGAAATGATTCCACAAATGTATTGATTATCTGAAAAACCTTCAGAATTTGATAAATAAGCTGAGATTAAATGCTCACAATCAGGTCCAATTTCATTAGCTTTATACAAAAACGCAGAATTTAATTTTTTAATTTCATCCCAATTTAACTTATGATGTTCTTTTATAGAATATTTTTTAAATCGTTTTAGGACCTTTACGTGCTCTTCAATCAAAATATTATTGGCATAAAAATATAAGTACCCATCATAATCAACCATCCTTACAGTTTTATTTATATTATCCCTACCGACAGAGTAGTATTTCCCTTGATGATAAACAAAACCATCTTTTCTTATGTGACATAAGATCTCACATTTCATCTTATCATTAAGCTTTAATCTTTGTTCTTCACAAAAATTTGTTAATATCCCATTTTCAACATTTTTTACTCTCTCAGAAAGATCGATAACATTTTTACTCTCCGAATTTCTTTTATTTTCAATATAAGCTTTAAAGTCCGTCCCCAGCCCGGCCTCAGGTTTCCTTCCTATAGGTTCCAGCCCGGTTTTTATGCACTTTTTTCCTGAAGTCAGTTGATACATAAAATCAGGAAGCGGTTCTTTTTTTATGCCTTCTAATTCTTCTTTGTACCTAAATATAGAATTCACTACAGACGTTACTTGAGATTCTTTACACGACCGTGAAAATTCATTTCCTGGTATACTTTTTACAAGTTGTAATACCATATCCAATGTGTCTTCTTTATTAAATCCGGCCCATTTATACGCTAGAACCCATGAACAGATGGCAAAATTACGCTCACCATCGTTAACTAAGCATGGGTCTATAAGATCTGGATTAATCCTATTTGGTATGGCTTGATATCCATGCAAAACCTGTTTTGCTCTTGTTATTCTTTTTGCTAATGTGCTTACATTTTTTACCAATAAAGATACGCTTCCATCAAAATTAAAATCGAAATCCCACAGTGCTAAAATACTTTTATTGCTAAAAAAATTTAATTCTCTTAAACTTGCTCTAGATAACCCTGTAATATGCATTATTTGTTCAATTGTTAGGGTAGTTACATTGTTCGGTGAGCATTGTTTAAATGCAAAAACCGTCTTGGGCTTTAAATCCTCTCCTAAATTTTGCATAGGCTTAATCTTTAGCATTCCAATTGTATATAAATAAAGTTTAGCAACCTTATGCTCGACTGCTTTATGATTATAAAGCCTAAAATAACCGTTCAATTCTAATTTTTTTGCGTATTTTTTGCACGCTTTTAACAAGTTTAATAGATATGGGATCTTTTTATTTTTATCTTTTAATTTTCTCTGCTTTTCTATATTTTTCGTTAATATATTATTGTGATGTAATAGTTTATTCTCGTCGCGAAATGTTGAAAACAAACGATTTAAACCCCTTGCTCCTTCATCAGCACCCAATCCATATTCGTTGAGTATCATGATAATTAAATTTTGGATCTGAGAACATACAGACTGCATTTTAACTGTTGAATCTTCCAAGGGAAGTGCGGAAAATCCAATTATTAAATGAATTCCTTTACCTCCGTGTGATCGCGTTATGTACTCAATTGACGCGCAGATTTTAGGTAATTTTGTTGATAAAAAGTTATGTACTTTGTGATAGTCAATCTTGCCTTCTTGATCTTTCCACTTCTGAGGGGTTCTATGTGCATCGATATCAATCATTAGATAGCGAAGTACGACAGAACCAGTAGGGTTTAAGATTCCACAGCTTTGTAAATGTGCATAAATTCTTGCGCAAGACACTATAATTTTTTGACCATCTGCTTCGATATACTGTTTGTAATCGTGCCTCGCATTTTTAGACGGCTTTCTTTTATTAGCACTGGTGCTAGAGATGGACATTTTTCCACCTCATGATTTCTGCTAATATGTTATTTTTACGGTTATGGTTAGCTATTGATTTTAATTTTTGTTTCTGAAGTAAAGTCATATTGCTTTACCTCAATCGCACTATTTGTCCTTTTTTATTTTTCGGGGGTCGAAATTTAATGAAGAATGTCAAAAAATCCGTATAAGATAATGGCCAAAATATCGATTCAAACAACATTGTAGACTCCAATTTGGGCTTGCCCTTACACCACAAATCGTCTACCCTATCATTGTATCTTGTGTTTTCGGGTAGAGTTCTTTGTATTAAAACTTTCAAGTTTTATGCAAAGGACTTTTTCATTTTCAGAAAGCAAATTTATCAGTGAACGTTACTTTATTCAAGTAATAGTTGTTATTTATTCATCATAGTTTTGTTGGTCCATTTCTTTCTTCCTTTCAAAATATTCATTTTTTTTCCACTCATGATATTTTTCAATTTCACTTTTATTTTCTATATATTTTGGATTAGATACTACAGTTTTATATAATAACTCTGGATTTTTATGTAGCCCCAAATCAATACAATTTTGTATATTAATTTCAGTAGATAATACTGAAGCAAATTTAATCGCAAAATTTGTGTATATTTTATTTTTATCTTCTAAAACCGAAAGCATTCTTAGCGTCCAAAATCCATATTTTTTTTGTATGAATACAAGTGCTGCAAATGAAACTCTAGGGAATACCTTTGGATATTTTTCTAAATAAGGTAAACATTTTTGCGCTTCGATTATTTGAAAGTTTTTTTCAGAAAATGATTGTTTACTTTCTTTATTTAACAAATTTATTTTTTCAATCTTATTTTGATCTTTATTATTAAATTCTTTTTTAATCTTATATTTTGATTGTTGCTCGTGTTTGATTTTTGCATTAATAAGCATTTTTTTTATCCATTTTTGATCTGAAAACTTATCTTGCTCATTTGCTATTTTAATAATATTTAATATGAAACTTTCTGGTAATCCTTCTGCTTCTTTCAATTTTAAAATCTTTTCATTTAAGTCAGCATTCATTTGTAAAAATCTTTCAAAAACTCTTTAGTATTAAAAATGTGGATCAGCGCCACATTCCCTATGTGGATCAGCGCCACATTCCCTATGTGGATCAGCGCCACATTCCCTATGTGGATCAGCGCCACATTCCCTATGTGGATCAGCGCCACATTCCCTATGTGGATCAGCGCCACATTCCCTATGTGGATCAGCGCCACATTCCCTATGTGGATCAGCGCCACATTCCCTATGTGGATCAGCGCCACATTCCCTATGTGGATCAGCGCCACATTCCCTATGTGGATCAGCGCCACATTTGCTTATGATATAATGCCCAAGGCAATAAGAGCGTCTCGTATTAATTTTATTTCAAATTCTGAATAATTTTTATCTTTAATATATGCATCAAATTTACTTTTATTTTTTTCAACTCTTAAATTTTTATCTAAAACTTTTCTACTTTCAATTCCACATAGGATTTTAATTTCATTCAAAATTTCTTCATCAGATAATTTTCTACTTGCAATGTTTAATAATGATCTTTGAGAAAGATTACTATAATTATTTGTAATTAGTGTATGAATTTCTTCAGACCATGCTGCAATCTTAAGTAATCTAAGAACTGTAGTCCTTTCTTTACCAATTAATTGTGCTAATCGCTCTTGTGTATATGATTTTTCATACAATATACGTAATGATTTTGCTACTGCTAAAATATTCCAATTTTTTCTTGCTGTATTAGCAATCAATGAAGTCAATTGGTTTAATTCATCAGTTTCTAAAATTTTAACTTCACAAGAAACATTATCATAGCCTAATTTTTTTAATGCTAATATTCTTCTATGACCTTCCAATGGAAAGATATTATCATCACTAACTGTAATAATTGGTCTTTGAAGTAAACCTATTTCTTTTATAGATTCAGTTAACTGGATAAAATCTAAATCCTCTTCACAGATCAATTCTAATCTTTTATTTTTTGTGAGATCTATTAAATGAATGGGTAATGATATGATTGAACCATTTTTCAATGATTTAATTTTATTAATTGCTGCTATTTTTTTAGAATTATTTACTTCTTCAATATCCTTAATTTCATCATTATACCCAAATTGAATTGATCTAATATTTTCTGCAGTTTCCTCAAATCTACTATTTACATTCATAAGACTGCCTCTTCTTCTAATTCTTGAACTTCAAAATCAAATAGCTTATCAATCTCTTCTGGCATTTCTGAAATTGTAGGAGTCCCTTGTCTACGCCCTTGTCTCACACCTCTCAACTCAGGAAGTAATTCATGTGCTAATTCTAAATATGCTTGTGTAACAGGTAATTTAGGATGGTGTGAAATAAGTGCTCTTTGAGCACCACTGCTACTTGCAATTGCAGTGCTTTCTGGAATTACTGTTTTTAAAAGAGTAATTTTTACTTCATCCATATATTTCTGTAAATATTCATGAAACTTTCTATGAGTTGCATTTTTTGTATTATATTTAGTTATAACAATACCTAACAAAAATAATGGTGGATTTAAAGATTTTTTAATTAATGATACTTCTTCAAGCATATATTGTAGACCATCGAATGGATCTGCTTCTGCGAAAACAGGTACTAGATAATAATGTGCTGCTGTCATAGACATTTGAAAAAGCAAATCTAGAGAAGGATGTGTATCAATAATTATTATTTCATACTCTTTTATACTTTCACAATCTAACCAATTCTTTAGTAGATTGTATGAACCTGGTTCTAATATTTTTTCTCTTGAAAGCTTAGAGAGTCCCATGTCGCCAGCTATTACATCTAGATACTCATTACTCGTTTTTAAAATTACTTCATTTAGAGGTAAATCAACTCTCAATGCAGTGCTAAGGTTTTTATATTTTGATTGTTTTTTTAAACCAAAATTAGCAGTTGCATTACCCTGATAATCGCAATCAATAAGCAAGGTTTTTCTTTTTAAGTGCGCATAACTTGAAGCAAGGTTAACTGAAGTTGCTGTTTTACCAACACCACCTTTTTGATTTGCTATTGCAATTATGCTTGTCTTCAT
>NZ_AP019369.1 GCF_004295685.1 Fluviispira sanaruensis | reverse complement strand
ATAATGTCACTTTCTAAAAAACGTAAATCTTACGTACAATGTAATCTACATTGAAATTCAAAATTTTCAAAGTAGTCTGCATTATTTTTGACTTGAACTTTTGCAAAATTTTAGGTCAAAAAACTTAACTAAACAGAGATGTCACTTTATGAAGCAAACGAGTAAAAATTTGATACTCCTGATAAGTTTCCTTATCCTGCCAATCTCTAAAATTTCTGTTACCTTTTGCAACGCCTAAAGAAACAAAAAAGTTTCTTTGCGCCTTGAAATCAAAGGAACAATTTTATTCTGCACAATAATTAAGCTCACGCGCGAGCACAGGGAAAATTGGCAGGATAATTTTTAGAAGGACATTCACCTATGAAGTTAGAAAATATTTTAGAACTCTTTCTAAAGAACTTGCATACAAAAGGTGCATCTCCCCATACTATAAAAGCGTATAAACTCGATCTATTAGATTACTTAAAACATTTAAAAGAAAATGAGTTCCCTGAGGAAGCGTCTCCACTCTATAGTTTGCTTATCGATGCCACAAGCATTGAGTTTAAAAGTTACAAAGATTTCTTAGGCCAATCTTCTCCTGCCACTGTCCAAAGAAAGTTTATTACATTGAGACGTTTTCTGAGTTGGTGTCTAAAAGAAGGTTTTAGAAAAAATCCTGTTCCAGACACACCAAAACTTCCAAGCTCCCAACCTCTTGCCCCACGCTGGCTTAAGCGAAATGAGCTCAATTCCATATTTCGGCTTGTGGAAAAAAATGGGGTCAAGCGAGATGAAGTGATCATTGTCCTTCTCTATAATACGGGACTTCGCATATCAGAGCTTGTGGACCTCAAGTGGGAAGACATCGAGCTTGGAAGATATGAGGGACTTTTAAAAGTACGAAAAGGCAAAGGTGCAAAAATGCGACTTGTCCCCTTAAATGCGGCCGCAAGAAAAGCCCTGTTAGAGCTCATGACTTTAAGAAAACCTTCGGACGAATATCTATTTTATGGGAAACGCGGGCGACTCACAGAAAATGGAATCTTGAAACTTTTCTATTCTTTAAGCACTGAATTAAGACTTGGGAGCAAAAACAAAATCACCCCCCACCGCTTAAGACATACTTTTTGCAAGACTCTCCTTGATAAAAAGGAATCCATTGAAAAGGTGTCGACTCTTGCAGGTCACTCTTCGCTTTCCACAACGCAAAAATACATCACCCCTTCGATTGAAGACCTCAAGCTTTCAGTCGATAGCCTCATGGATTAAACGGCGATTGGATTTTTGTTAAGGACAATTTGATTTCCCATTGACTACTCAGTATGGGCAGCCTACTATACTAAAGTATAGTAGATTTATGCCGAAAGGATCTTGTGATGTGGGAAATTGAGTTTTTTGAGGATAAAAGAGGCAAAAAGCCCGTACAGGATTGGTTCGCAAAACTTGCAAAACCTGACCAAAAAGAAATTGCTAAATTACTCGGTTTGCTTGAGATTTTTGGGTACGAATTGGCATTGCCACACGCTAAAAACTTAGGAGGGGGAATTTATGAGTTACGCGCTAAAGCTAAAGGAGCTGGTTACCGTGTTTATTACACCTTTAAAAATGACAAAATCATTATTTTATTAGTCGCAGGAGATAAGTCTACCCAACAAAGGGATATAGAAAAGGCAAGAAATTTAAAGGAGAGTTTATGAAAAATAGCAACAACTGGAGAGAAATCAGAAAAAATTATTTCACTCAAAAAGAACTGCATGAAATTGATCATGAAGTCGCTAAAGAAGCTGCTATTCTTAAAAAACTTCAAGATTCAATCTCAAAAGAAGTCGCTGCATTCATGGCTAAAAAAAATATTGGCTTTAATGAATTCATGCTTTTAATGCACTCAAACCCAAGACAAATGTCTAAAATTGTAAAAGGCGATTGCAATTTAACCATGCTTTCCATTGCTGAATTAGCCACAGTCATGGGCAAAAATGTTAAAATCGTGTTTGAATAACATAATATTACAAGGTTTAGCGCAAATGAAGTTCTGCTAGTTTAAAGCAACCAAGACCTTTACCAAAAGTACTAATTTGAAACTTATGAGAAAAACTTGAATCTTTTATTTTCCCAACTACCTCACATTTGATATATCCTACACAGCATCTATCAGATTTAAATTCAATTTTTTCATTAGGTAGCAAATCCTTTCCAAAAGCATACGCTTTAGTGTATTTATTAAAACAAGGATCATTCTCCCCTGTATTGTTTAACCACGTAACAGATTCATATTCTACCTCGCAAGAATTGACTGTAAAATAAAGCGGAAATTTTATACTTGATGGTGAATTATTAAGCAGGTTGATACCCCAAATAGATGTGGTTTCTGCTCAATCCGACCGGATAAAATAATAATTAAACAATTTTAGTATGTTAAAACAGAAGAAAATAGAACATAGTAATTTTCACATGCTATATTCATGACGGATATTTTTCTTTTGCATTGAATGTTATAACATTTTTATGTAGATCTTCCGATCTTAGTGCTATTATGAGCTGTAAAGCTTTATTTCTGTAGAGGGAGGGATAGTTAAATGCCTAAAAAAAATACACAAGCACAAACCAATTTATCAGAATCTCAATTGAAGAAAGAATCTGTTAAGGCCCAATCTAGCGTTTACAGTCTTACAAATGCTACAACTATTTCACTTATGATGAGAGAAGCTAATCGCAGTGCCAATATTGATACTAAAATAATTGAAAACACTTTAAAACAGGGAAGATTTAGGTGAAGAATTTAGATAATAATTTTGAATCGCTTGTAAAGGCTATCAATACAATTGATAGCCTTCATTCATTTCATAAGGAAAAAATAATTGATTATATCAGATATGCTGAAAGTTTAAATGGTGAAGAACCAAGTCCACAACAAAAACTTTCTAATTTATTTTATGATAACAAGAATGAAAATGTTTTATACACAGGAGATCTTTTGGATGTCAAAAAACTAAACGAACATCTTACAGCATTTCATCATAATTTAAATCTATATTCTGGATTGGACTTTTCAAAAAAGTTTTATCCATATTTTTTTGAACGATATCAGTATGCTTGTGTAGTTACACAGGACTGTAAAATAGCGCATAATAAAGTAAGAGCTATTGAAATCTGCGCGATTAAACCTTTAAATGCTATAACATGTGAGTTACTTAGCAAAACTCAGAAACAATCACGAAGTAAAGTTTTAAAAGAAAGAGATGTAAATAGTAATGAATTTGTTAGTAAATTTAGAAAACTTTTTGACCAACAAAATGATGATAGTTTTTTTTATCATGATTATTACGAAAATAATATATTACTAAGAACCACTGGAATAGCATGTATTGATATAAAAATACCAATTAGAATTCAAGCAGATCATGAGAATGACAATTTGGATTCTATTATTAAATCTAAAATCGCATCTATTAAACCAATTTTTAGAACTAAATTAAATGAAAAAATTGCACGTCATTACATTAATGTTGCATTAGAAGATAATAGCGATTTTTTTGAAAATGATAAAAATCATATTCAATGGATTAAAGACAAAATAAAAGAAAATTTTATAATAAGTGATGAAAACGAAAAGAAACAAATTGAATCTTATATTGCAACTCTTCCAAAGAACCTGACAATCGAAGAAATTTGGAATGATCCAAAAATAATGGAAGAAATTTTTAAAATAAACTCTTCTAAATAGGGGTACCGAACCCTATCTAAAGTCAATATTTAGTAAAGCGCCTCCGATTGCATATTTCGCTCACTCCGAACGGCGATTTGCCCCAGCAGGATATTTTACTCACTAACAAGCAAGATAACTCCTCTTAACATACAAAACTCTCGCTGTAATAAGAAGATAAATAAGTATCCAGTTATATGAGATAGGAAATGTAATACAGCAAAACATTCACTTTAAAAAATTGCTTAAAAATATTACAATATAAGTATTACTAAATATCTAGACAAACATAGTCTTCACGAGCGCGAAAGCCTAGAAAGAGAAAGGCATTTAAATGATAAGATCAATACCCTAAATGAAGAAAATAAAACATTCATTTCAAAATTAGCGGAAAAAGAAAAAGCATATTTGATCCAAATTGAAGAATTAAAAGCAAAAAAAGCGCCTAATTAAAACCACACCGTCGCAAAGAAATTTCTATCTATACCCAGTTCCCAACCATGCAAAGTTCACGTATTGATCAAAAATCCGTACGTGCCTTGCAATGGAAAGTTAATGCTTGCTCCATTTTTCATTTTCCATACCATAAATAATTTCAAATATTTTTATTTTCAATAAATTGCTTTACAAAATAATTTATCGCTTATCTTCTGTGATTATGAGATGTTTTTGAGCAAAGGAGGTGCTTTGAATAGCAAAAATATAGAAATGCAAGTTATTGAACCAAAAAAAGTCTTTTCACAAGAGTTATCAGCAGATACCTCTTTACCAAATGAAGTGTATTCATATGATTTTCATGACTATGATAAAGAAATCTTAGATATCCAAAATGAATGGATTCAAAAAATTGAAAGAGATGCAAATGAGCACGAATTATATTTAAATACACGCAAAGATATGACAATCAAAATTGTTGGAATATTTGTAACAGTAATAATATCTGTATTTACAATAACTTATAAAAGTTATTCTGATCAAAATATCATTTCGAATATTTTTCAGCAAGAAAGTATAATTACTTATATTTTCTTCGGAATTTTTTCAATTTTCGTTGCTTCTTTTATTATATCAATAATATTATTTCTAAGAAATTTTTTAAAATCACTTTTATCAAATGATTCCGAATATGCATCATATAATCATATTTTTCCACTTGAAGATGAAGATCGAAAATTAACTGAAAATGATAAAAAATTCTTTAGAAATAGAGAGCATTATTATAAATACTATTTAGAATTAAAATACAAATATTCTAATGAAAAAATTCAGAGTAACAACAAGCATTCTAAAAATATTGACAGAATAGTTAAATTTGGTGTATTTTCAATTGTATTTCTATTTTTAAGTTTTTTTACTTTTATTATAGGATCTAGCATGACTGAAAAAAAGAATTTATCACAATCAGATAGCAAAATAACTTCAGCTCCTCCATTGAATGTAAAACGTCCTCAAGGTAGTCTTGAAGGATCTCAAATTATGACCAAGAGTTTTAATCAAGATGCTGCTGATAAAGGAATGACAAAAACAGTACAAGTAGACAAATCCAAAACATCAAATACACCAGAAAAAGCAAAATAACGTTTAAATATATTGATTTAGTTAATGATTTTTCTCATAATTTAAAATTTGAAGACTCTGGAAATAAATGGATTTAAATAACGAAAATATTATTCCTATAGTTGTTTTAGATTCATGTATTTTACTTAAAAACCACTATAGTTCCAGCGATATTGAACACATTAGTGAACTCTTTAATACACACAAGGGTTTTATAGTTGTTCCACAAATTATTATTGACGAAATTAATGAATCATTTTCAACTACTATAAAAGAATACAATACAGTAATGGCTAATAAAATACCTCGTTTTATTAGCCGAAGTGATATTTATAAAGAATTTATAAAAAACACAAATGATATTTACTCTAATAGATTTAAAGATTTGATTAGAAAATTAGAAACTCAAATTATCATTAAATATGAGGGTGAAATTACAGAAAAAGCTGCAAAACGAACAATAAGAAAAAAGCCTCCGTCTCATAAAAAATGTGAATTTAAAGACTGTTTAATTATTGAGACCCTTATATATACTTCAATAAAGTATAAAAACGAACATAATAAAATTTATTTTATTACCGAAAACCATAACGACTTTGATATAAAAATTCCAGAATTTAAAGATGAATGCAATTTGCATAATATCATTTTTTTAAATTCAATAAATGATTTTTTTAAGGAAAAAGATAAATTTGTTAAAAAAGATCAAGATATAAAGACATTAAAGCCAATCAATTACTATGACTTGTTTCAAGAATTATATGAAGATTTAAAAGACGGAGAATCATTAATCGTTCATGATGTCAAAGAATATATTAACGATTGTATTATAGATAAGATTGGGGATTTTTTAACTTTTACTGTAGAAAATGTTTCCACCGAAAATTTCAATGTTGAAGAGTTTGGATTATTTAAAGATACAAATAAAATGGAATGCTGCGTCAGTGAAGAATATTCCTTCAATGGATATACTGAAGATTTTCATTATAAAGAATTTCATTATGGAAAAATAGTGATTTTTGGGCTATGCCTCATAGATGAGAATGAAAATATTGGTGAATTTTATGATATAAATTATGATGGATTCGAAATAAATGTAGAAAGAGATGATGACTATGATAGATATTACGATAAATAAATAAAAATTTTAAGGTTTGAGTTAAGTGTTAAAACTTTGTATACGCTGTATTACTTCTCCCTTTCCTCAAGAAACCTGGCGTGGTCATCATGGGTAAATTCAGCATAAATCGAAGTGGTTTCAATTCTAGAATGTCCTAACATCTTTTTAAGGGCTGGTAAGGGAACGGGAGCTCGATTTAATGAATAACCATTAGGATCAAGAGCCGCCCGTGCAAAAGTATGTCTTAAACGATGAGGCCCAAGACAGATATCTAAATTAGCAAGGAGTCCGATCTTTTGAGTGATATGATGAACACCACGAGGAGTTAAAACCCCTCTTTGCCCAATAAATAGGAAATCTGAATAAACCCAATCGGGAACATCTTTTCCTTTATTTAAAAAGCGTGTCTCAATATTCTTTAAAACTTCTTTTCTAGCTTCAAGCCAAGGTTTTAACCCCTCTCTTGCATCTAAGTTTAAAGGAACAAGTCGTTCCTTAAACCCCTTCCCATTCCTTACAAGAACTTTCCCACTTTTTTCTTTGATATCAATATCAGAAACGCGAAGTGCCACAAGCTCACTTGCTCTGAGCCCTGCATGCCTTAATAACGAAACAATGGCAAAGGAAAGACCATGATCCTTTTCTTCTAAATTATCAGCAAAACGTAATACTTTATTTGATTCATTGCGATCGATGGATTTAGGAGCTGTACGGACAATTTGGATTTGCTTTAAGTTACGAAAGGGATTTTGCTTATCTGTGACATCAAGGTAAGATAAAAAAGCCGCAATGCTTTGGATTCTGCGGTTTATAGTGGAAGCCTTATGACTTTTTGCAATCAAATTCTCACGATAGTTCCTTGCGGTGCTCATGCCTGTCAGCAACAATCTAAAAGCGCGTAATAATGAAAAAAGTGCGTATTAAGTGTCAAAAAGTCAATTGTATTAAATTAAATAATATTGTGTGAATGATCGAAGAGTTTAATTTAATTATTGTGAACAAATAAAGAAAGCCTCACACACAAGCTAAAGTTTAGCGACAAGACTTGTGCATGAAGCTTTTGGACTACTACATGAGTAATTATTCGACAAAAAATAAAGATACTCAAGCCAACGCCAAACTTCCCCCACATAGGAGATATTTTTGCCTACTCTGTAAAATAGAGGTGCTTATTTGTTTAGACTGTGATTTTGGAAATATATATTGTCCAGATTGTAAAAAAACAGCTAAAATTAACAGATATAAAAAAGCGAATAAAAAATATCGGATGACCTCGCATGGAAAAATGCAAAGAGCGAGGCAAGAAAAAATGCGCCGACTGAGATTAAAACTTACTATCTCAAAGCAAACTGAACTAAAATTCGTGGGTGATCGTACTACAATTTTTCCTAGTATTTCTGCAATAAATGAAAATGTGACAGTCGTTGTCACATGCAAAAACATTGCGGAAAATATTTCGAAAGGAGATTTGAGTGAAGATCCTCATAAAATTCATAAGGAAAAAAATACTTTTTTCCGATTTCAGGCCGAGCGAGGAGGAAAAAGAAGAATATATTGCTCATTTTGTTCTCAAGAATGCAATTTTTTCTCATATGATACAACTCTACCATTGCGTTATCACAGACAAAGATGGCCGTGATAATTCAAAATTTACCTCCAAAAAAAAGGAAAAATATGATGATTTCTTCTAAAGAAGAAGCTGAAATATTGCGACTTTATAATATAGAAAAATGGAGAGTAGGAACAATTGCAACCTATTTAAAAAGACATCATACATCGATAAAGCGGGTATTAATTAATTATAACTCTTATGATAAGAGAAGATCTCGCAATAAAACAGGATCGATCTTAGATAAATATGAAGAATTTATTCAAGAAACTCTTGAGAGATATCCTTTAATTACAGCTAGCCGTATTTATCAGATGATAAAAGAGCGAGGATATCCTGGCTTAAGCAGTGGCCTTGTCAGAATGAAAGTTTCAACATTACGACCTAAAAAACAACAGGAAGCATTTTTAAAATTAAAAACCTTTGCAGGAGAAGAAGGTCAAGTAGATTGGGCAGACTTTGGTAAAATATCCGTTGGAAAAGCAGAAAGAAGATTGTCAGCGTTTGTATTAACATTATCTCATTCCAGAATGATATATTTAAGATTTTTTTATTCCCAAGGAATGAGGGAGTTTTTGCAAGGATTTGTAGAGGCATTTGAATTTTTTAATGGTGTACCTAAGCGTATTTTGCTTGATAATTTACGCTCTGGAGTAAGGAATAGAGTTTCTTCATTTATAAATTATAATGAACAATTTCTATCATTAAGCAAACATTATTGTTTTGAACCACAAGCTGTTGGCGTTAGGAAAGGCAATGAGAAAGGGAAAGTTGAAAGAAGTATACAATATATCAGAAACAATTTTTTTTCTGGCCGAGAATTTGAAAATATTGAAAAGTTAAATAAAGAAGCAATAAATTGGTGTTTACATGAGTCTCCACAAAGGAAATGGCAAACAGATAATAGAATAAAAATATTCGAAGCTTTTGAGGAAGAGAAAACAAAGCTCATACCTTTACCGAAAAATCCTTATTTTTCCTATGATAGAAGAGTTATTTCAATCGGAAAAACACCATATGGCCGCTATGATTTAAATGATTATAGTGTTCCTGCAAAATATGTAATGAGGAAACTTGAATTATGTGCAAGTGAAAATTCAGTTGAAATTTTTGATGGGATTAATAAAGTCGCTGAACATTTGCGTAGTTATAGTAAACAAGAAGTTATTGAAAATTCAGATCATATCAGTGATATTTTAAAGCATAAAAAAAGAGCGATTAAAGGTTCTGCTCTTCATCGAATAACTACACTTGTCCCCGACGCGGAATACTTCATAGAAATACTTGTAAATAGAGGAGAAAACACAGGTGGAATTATTGCTAGCCTTACTAAAATATTAAATATTTATGGAAAAGAATTACTCACAGAAGCAATTCAAGAAGTTATTGTTCATGAATGCCCAAGATTAAAAAACTTATATTTTTCATTAAATCGACTAGAAGCTCAATCAAGTCAAAAGAATACTCCATACGCTGAAATAGACTCAGGAAAATATTCAAATTTAGTTGTAAATCATCATGAACCAAGCCATTACGATAAAATTGCAGGAATAAAAAAATGTTAAATGATTTAGAAAAATATATGAAATTGTATCGCTTTCATGGAATGCTCGCAAATATTGGCGATATTAATACCAATAAAAACTTATTATCTGCAGCAAAAACATTTCTTGATTGGGAGATATCAGAAAGAAATGAAAGAAAATTAAACACTGCAATTAAAAGCACACGGTTAAAAAAGTATGGAGGATTTGATCTTCTAAATGATTTTGATTGGAATTGGCCTAAAAAAATAGATAAAGAGACAATTCTTGAGCTGTGCAATTTAAAATTTATAAAAGAACATACAAATATAGTTTTAATCGGTTCGAGCGGCGTTGGAAAGACCACTATTGCAAAAAATATTGTGCATTTGGCGGCATGTTCTGGCTATAGTTCCGTTTTCGTAGAAGCCGCTGACATGCTAGATGATTTACTTTCAGAAGAATTACGAGGTCCAATCAGATTAAAACTTGAAAAATATGCGAAACCTGACTTACTCGCCATTGATGAAGTTGGCTACCTTTCTTATAATACGAGACATGCAGATATTTTATTCCAATTAATACAGAAACGTTCACGTAATAAATCAACAATTATTACAACAAATAGGCCATTTGGGGAATGGTCTCAACTTTTCCCTAATGCTGCTTCTGTCAATGCACTTATTGATAGAATAATTGAACGCTGCGAGGTGATTCAAATCGAGGCAGAAACTTATCGAGGAAAAAGATTTACTGATAGAAAAAAAGAAAAGGAAGAAAGATTAAAGTCTCTTAAAAAGTAAGTTTCATATATTAAAAACCGCAGTTTCATTGTCATATTTCTGCGGTTTTAGATTGTTGCCAACACATGCCGATGTTTTTGGCAGAAGAGTAACCACCACCACTTCCTTTAAGCCACTCAAGAAATTGTCTGACGTCCCTTTTGTATTCGCGCAGGCTCGCCTCACTCAGATCCTTTGCTTCAAGAAACTCTGTCCAGTGATTAAAATCGTCCCAAACTTTTTCCATAAAGAGCCCTTTCCGATTAGCAGACGAGTTTTAGTCTTGATCCTAAAAAGAGAGTCTTATCTTGCCACCTTAAAAACACAAGACAAAGTGACCTTAAGAAAAAGAGCGTCACACCATCGAAAGCAAAGACTCGTCTGCTAATGGATCTTAGCAGATGACTTCTCATATTCAATTTTTATGATATGCTTTAAACATACCGATTCAATAGTTCTTGACTAAAAGTAAACTTTTCAATAGTTGTTTGATGTTTTATTTTGGGAGAAATTAAGTATGTGGTTTCCTGATATATCTATAAAAAAATGGCTTAAAATTTACCCATTATTAAAAAATAGTTATCCTAAAACCTGTACCTGTGGCGAAATTAGAAACGAGGCTGTTCCTTTTGTTTCTGATAATTGGGTAGGTTTAAAATATTCTCGTTGCAAATGTGGGAAACTCTCTTCTAGAGTAAGTATACTTAGAACAGAAGAACAAAGAAAAGAATTTCGCACTATGTTATTGAATCTTTAAACCTAATAAGAAATCATCTACTTTGCTCCACCATGACATTGAATTCCATACACACTATTTGCTTTAATAAAATCAACAAACTCCTTAGGAAAAACAAATCTTTGAACTGCCTGATCTAAGCGTAAAATACTATTCTCAGAAAGATTTCTGTTTGTTTCTTTTTGACATTCAAAAGATTTTAGCAATGGTTTTGGATTATTCTTTCCATTTCTTACTTTTTTATCTTTATTTAATTCTAATTCTTCTAATTCTTCAGTAGTTTTTTTCAAACAATTTTGGATTAATATTTTAACAATATCTTCATAATTGCTATCATCATCCTCATTTTGATGAGGGTTTACTGCAACTTCTCCGTTAGAACTAACTGTATAATCAAAACTCTCATTTTCATTGCGCCAAGAGACAGCACCTATCACAACATTTTCATCCGCTTCTTGTATTTTTATTAAAACTGCAGTTAGCTTTTCTTCACCAAATTTTAAGCTGTTTAATGAGACTGATTGTTTTTTTAGTTCATCCAAATTTGTTGATATGTTAGAAATATCCGCTTTTATTTTTGTATTACTCATACTTAATATCCTCTTAATGTGTTATTTTGACAGGTAATTCTGAATTATTTCAGAAAACCAATTGATTTTGATATTTAGCTGAGATACAGTCCGTTTATAGTGAGAAACTAGACTGTTTTGAGTGCTTTGCTGAGCACACTTCTCAAAAACTGAATATCTTACAAATGTTACATAAAGTAGATGACCGGTACTTTATGACATAATCCTCAAATATACACTAAGATAGCGTAATAATCAAGTGATATTATTATTTTTTTACCCTTGCACTGATAATTTATTACTCATTGATTTAGAAAGGCCATTTGAGCCCGCAACTATTACCAGACATCATTTCTCAATGATATACTTGAAAGTAAAGAACATCTTAAATTCTTACCTCAATTTAAAAATGCGAACTTCTCAGAAGAAAAGACGTGCGGTTGCAGCTTCCGGCTCAAAGAGCCTATTTAGAGAAAAATGTCTTAGTTTTCTTTAAATATTCAAACACCTTCTTTATCATTTTAAAAAATGTATGTTCTTCTTTTTCGTTAAAAACCTCCGTACTGTTATTGGTGCCTCCGTTGACAATTACAATTTGATAAACTGTGGTGCTGCCGTGATTGTGTATATCCATGTTGAAAATCCCTTTTCCATTAAAAAATTAACTACTGATTCTTTTATAAGCATAGGCACTCACTTATAAAGAATTTAAAAAGTTCTGAACTGCCTGTTTAAATTCAGGGGTTCAAAGAAAGTTTAAATTTTCTTACAAGGGGCTATTTATTTTTCTCAATAATTAATCCAGCAATGAGCCATGGTCAAAGTAATAGAAATCCTTGATAGATATAGAAAACAAAAAAAATTTGAGGAAGATATTCTTTTCATAAGATATTGATAATATTAATCTTAAATATTCGTCAGATTGAGCACCTCTTCACTCACTTTAGACATTGACTTTTTTCTTACAAATTATTAACTTGATATAGGGAACATTGTACCCGAAAGGTCTAACAAGCAGAATGGAGGCTCTTATGAGTAAAAAAGGTCCTGAAATTCAATTAGAAGGGCCAATTGGTGACCTTGCTAGACGAATAGGTAGCGTTACTAAACTTGCTCAAAAACTTGGAGTCGAACCGAGAACCATTAGAAATTGGGCGCAAGGTAAGCGAACTCCTAGAGGCCCAGCAGAAATACTGTTAAATGCACTTTTTGAACAGCAATCAAAAGGAAAATTAGAATGACAACAAAAAACAAAAAAAATAGAAGCACAGATGAAGCTAAATTTGAAGAAGCTGTGGAAGAGCTTGGATGGAGAGGTAATAAATCTGTTGCGGAACACTTCTTTAAACTTGGTATGATAACATCAGATTCCAAACGAAAGCTTGTATCAGAGGGAAAGAAAATTAGACATGCTAAAGTTGCAAACTCAGCCAAACGGAGCAGCTAAAAATGCTTCTCCTTGATACTTCCACTATGATTTTTGCTGCCTCTGGAATGATTTCCATCGAAAAAAGAATATTAAAAGATAAAGATAAAATTAGATTATGTGCACCGTCTGTAGCTGAGTTTCTTCAAGGGACATATTCTTTACCAAAAGGTAAAAACAGACAAAACGAAATTAAATTATACCAGGATTTATTTGGAGATTTTCCTGTTTTATCATTTGATTATTATGCTGCTCAAGAGTTTGCAAAAATCCATGCAGAAATGAAAGATAAAAAAATTCAACCTCCTGGTCAAATTGATATTATGATATCAGCCATTGCAAGGTTACATAACTTTAAAGTGATCACAGATAATATTAAGGATTTCAAAAGAATACCTCGACTTAAAAGTGAAAACTGGGTGAAATAATTTTTATTTAACTAAAGCCAACTTAATTTTTAAACGGAACACTTCCATCAGTTAATAATACAATATTTTTTGAAGCCACTTTATTCGTTTCGTCAATCCAATGCCCTATTTCATTCATGAGTAATTGCGCTTGATCGATACTGATAGAGTCATTCTCTATTAATTTCCATAAATTATGGATCGAAGTAAATACCTTAGAAGGATAAATTAGATATAAATTATGTTCTAAGATATTTTTTAATACAGGATTTCCGTATTTATTACAGATTTCATAATTATAATGAAAAAATCCGTTAACAATCCAACCGTATTTTAGATGAAAAAATTCAATCGTTTCTTCTAAAATACCCTGATAATCAAATGTAAGGTTTAGTTTAGCTTTTGATGTATGGATTAATTCTTCAACATCCTTTAATTGATAAGCATTACCAAATTTATAATTCAAAATATTATCATAAATATCTATTTTAACTAATTCTTCACCTTCATCAAAATATATTGTTTTTTCTTCTTTATGAATCTCATTGAGCATATTTTTAAGTTCTGCTACAGATTTTACCATTTTTTCTCCATTGTCTTTAAAAAATCACTGCATTTCCAATTATTGATCTCATTATGAGCTTGAAATTAAGGAATAATAGCCAAGTCCCAACCATCCTCTTCAATCTTCTTAAAATCAATATCATTATCAAAACCTAGCCATTCTTTCATTCTCTTTTTTGAACGTAAGCCAATTTGATAGTGCAGATGCTCATTATTATTAACTAAGAAGTAATCAAATCCAATTCTTAAAAATCCGATTGGTAAATCAGTTCTTTTAATCGCCACATCAACATAGGATGACTCAGAAGTATAAACTCCTCCATCTTCAATGGGAATATAAACTCTTATAATATCGTTACTTCCAGTTATTAAATTACTGTGCTTATCAAACCTCTTAAAAAATAATTTCATAAACTCAGTTCTTCCAAGTTTATATAAACTGATATTCTTATCTAAATCTATTTTTTCAACAATTTTTGCATATGATGAATCTCTAATTTTAATTATTAAATCTTTTGATACTTTTTCTGATAAACTATATATATTTGTCAGCTCTTGCTCTTTTCCAAGTTTTTTAAATTCTCTCAAGAAGTGAAGATGAAATGCTATATACAATGCAATTTCTTCTCTTGAAATATAAGATTCTCTCATAGCATGAGCAGAAAGTAGTTCTGATATATAATAATCATAATATGATTCAACTCCATACTCCTTCTAAAGTGATTCCTTTTAGTGGACAATATGCTATGAACTTAGGCGTTCATATAGAAGGGTTGTCCAATGGTAAAGAAGAAATCAGTTAAAAGTCAATATTCTCTTGAGTTTAAAAATCAAGTCCTTGAAGTCTTAGAAAATAGTCCTAAAAGCATGGCTCAGATAGCTAGGGAGTTTGGGGTTTCCTACCCCACTTTGAATAGCTGGAAGCGATCTAATAGTGAAAAGGATAATTCAAATTTAATGAAAAACCCCGACGAATTGAGAAAACTGCAGCGAGAAAACGATCTTTTAAAAAAGGAAAATGAAATCCTAAAAAAGGCGGCAACCTTCTTCGCAAAGCAACTCGATTAAAATTTGAGTTTATTTTGCTGGAGAAGGACAATTATTCCATCTTTTTACTTTGTAAAGTGATGTGTGTTTCTAGGAGTGGATTTTATAAATGGCTTGAGTGTAAAGATAAAAATCATCACCTTGATTATAGCCTAGAAGAAGTAATAAAAAAAATACATACTTCTTCTAGGGGTACATATGGAAGGCGGCGCATTTTATCTACTCTTAAAAAATCATTTATTAAAGTCGGCAAAAAGCGTGTATCTAAAATTATGAAAAAACTAAATATTAATGGTGTAGGCAAACCCAAATTTAAAACAACAACAAAGGTTGATAGACAAGCAATACATTTTCCGAATTTAATTTCAGGCGACTTTACCTCCTACAAGCCAAATCAACTTTGGACTAGCGATATAACTTATATTTCAACGAAAGAGGGCTGGGTTTATTTGTGTATAATATTGGATACTTTTTCAAGAGCAATAATTGGTTGGAGTATACAAGATAATTTAAAAAGAGAAATTGTTTTGAATTCATTGAACATGGCATACAAAAAAAGATCTCATTTTCCAAAAGGAATTATTTTTCATAGTGACAAAGGATCACAGTACTCAAGCAAAGAAGTTAGAAATTATTTAAAATTAAATAATTTTCATCAAAGTATGAGTAATAGCTGCTATGAAAATTCCATTACAGAAACATTTTTTTCCACTTTGAAAAAAGAATTAGTGCATCGCTGCAATTTTATTACCAGAAAAGAAGCAAAATCTTCGATTATAGAATATATTGAGGTGTTTTATAATCGAATTCGTGCGCACTCTGCCCTTGATTATCTTGCGCCTTTAGAATATGAAGAAAATTATGAAATTTAACCGTCCACTTTTCGGGGATCACACCATTCATTATCAAATTTAGAATTGGAACAAATGTATATTCTTTATTTACAAACAGTTTTTCTTTCAATATTTGAAACATATTAACTCCATTATTCCATATTTTATTTAGATAGTTGTGGGTAATAACTTCAAATTTATAGGGGACAAATTTGTACATAATACATAATCAACAACAGCTAATAAATTATTCATTTCATTATCATCAATTAAATATTTTCTTGGATCATTTTTTATATACTTTATATGCATTTCAGAAATCATTCTAGTTAAATGAGTTCTTGCAATAACAAATTCACTGCCATTTTTAAATCCTTCAAACTCAAAACCATCAAAATATCTAGCAAATTTGTTGGATATTTTATAAAAATGTTCGGGATATTTATTTAGATTCAATTCAAAATTCGCTTCACTAGTTTTCTTTAACTCGTTATTTTCACATTTTATATTTATTTTTTGTAACTTTGAATAGAACTTTTTGTTCTCCTGAAATGGTGCTTCACCTAACATTAAATGATTTTTAATTTCAATATCATACAACCCATCTACTGAGCGCAAAGCAGACATTGAATATGTGATTAATTTTAATCTACCTTCATTCAAATATTTCAAATGATCGGGGGTTTGCAAACTTGTATAATAAGTCGTTTGATACTTTGTTCCTATTATTTTTTCGAATTCTTCAATTGTTAAAGATTCTTTCCAATTGGGATTAGGCAAATATCTAATGTAACCATCATTTAAGTCAGTTTGGCTCGTAAACCTTCTTAAAGTGACATCTTTGTTAAAAATTGGGTCAATAACTTCATAAAATTTAACTTTTTCAGCTTTAATTCTATATTGATAACAAAACTTTTGCACAAAATACTCAATTTCACCAGAAATACTAAAACTATCAAACCTCGAAACAACAATAACTATTTCATCATTTAAGTAATATGTTCTGAATAAAGCTTTAAGCTCATAATTTTCAGATTTTTTTATTGCGATAATGTTTTCTCTTATACTTCCATTTCGATTAAATTCAGGATCTAAGAAAATAGAATAATTATCTTTTGATTTAAATGAACCTAAAAAAGACATTAAACACCTCATTTTAAATTACATAAAAATTTTTTATGTAATTTAAAATATGAACGCAAATCTTAAATTGTCAATAACTATAAATTAATATTATTATATTAAAAAATACTTTATATTTTTATTTCTTTTTAAAAAATATGAATATAGTTCAAGGATAGTAAATTGATGCTGCATCATACAAAATTTTATTAATACGTTCTTTGCATAGCTTAATATTGAAATTTGTATCATCAATTTCTACTTCAATTTGCGCATGTGGTATCTCAAAATCTTCGTTTACTTGATCTTTTAATTTCTGATTGCTCAAAGACTCTGTTAAATAATCCAAATAACTTATTAAATGTGATAAATATTCACGTTCTTCGTGCAATTCATGATTATTTTTTTCATTTTTTAAATCAATTTCAAACTCCATTAAGCATCCTCCAAAAACTTTTACAACATACATAAATCACCTTAAATATTCATTTTCTCTAATATAATCAGATGATATCTTTTTTAAAAATTTTCCTTTAAAAAGAACCTCAGTCACCCCATTTTCATTTATAATATATTTAGGTTCAAATTTTTTATCGTACAATTTCTCATAGTTTCGTAATATTACGTTTCGAATTGTCGATTTCGTTTTTTTATAATGAATAGCCAGATCACAAACAGAATATTCAGCATCGTCTTCTCTAATAAAACTATCACTAGACATGGCTATAAACCATGCCGCAGTTGGTCTTCCAAAAAATTTAGGGGATTTAATATTATTTGTCATTTTTATTTATATCCAAGTATAATTCATCATCATTCCACAGCGTATTCTGCTTTGCAGAAATTCCAAGTGCTGTCATTCTTCTTTGATCGTGAGTTATGAGATCGTGACAAGGAACACATAATGTTCTCATTTCATTTAATGAGCAGCCCCCGCCACCCCATGAAACAGGAGTAATATGGTCAGCGTCCCAAAGAGCAGCTCCATTTCGAGTTAAAAAGAGCTTAATTCTACGATTAGGATATCCATATTGCTTTAAAAATTTTTTTAAATTTTCTTCGCCATGCGTTTGCAAGATTTTTAGGGCTTCATTTTTTAATTGTTCACAATCTCGCTTACACATTGCGCAAATCCCGTGGTCTCGCTCAAAGACCGCAGCACGCATATAACTCACATCAGAGCGAAGTTTATGCTCATGCACACACGCATCAGAACAAAAAGAACGACGAAGTCCAGTAATTTCAGAATGACACCAACGACATTCTAGAAGTTTCTTACCGCGAAAACTTTTTTTCCCTCGAAGAGGTTCTCGCATATTTCTATTTTGCTCTGAGCTTTTGTATTTCATGTTCAATCAAGCCTCGATATTTTTCACTTCCTCTTCTACGTCAGCTTTTTTCTTCTTTAAATTAATTTTTGTCTCAGAAAAATTTTTCGGGTTTGAATTTTTCCAATCAAGAAATGCTTTTTCATTTGCGAGACGTTCCGTTATGAGTGCATCTATTATTGCGTCAACTGATACGTCGTTTTGGCGATCTGTTTCACTTCTAAAATGCATATACTCATTCAAAATTTTCTCGGCTTCACCTGTGATCTGAGCTTGTAACTTAACTAATTTAAACGACCTTAGATTGAGCGTCGTCGTCATAGATGAAGAAGCGCCTGCAAGTTTACGAGCCATTTTATTCTCCCTAAAATTATATTGTTCACACTCTAACATACACACTACACTTCAAAAAAATTCAGATCTGGTTCTTAAGATAAACTATAAAACATACATGTCACAAAGTAAAACCTTTACTAAAACTAACTTTAAAATAACTATATCATAAAGTTTTAAAACTCATGAATACAATTCTCGATATTCCTCTTGAGTCATACCTTGATATTTTGCAATCTCCGATTCGTCGTCAGCATCTTCTATATTTTTATTATTAACAAAACCTAGAAAATCATCCTCTCCAATTTTAACAGTGATTATGTCGATCACAACTTCAGCACCGAAATAAAACTCTATAAACCCATTTTTCCAAAGCTCTTGCTTTAAACATTCAATCGCTTCTTCTCTGAAATCATATCTTCCGCTTAAGCAACAATCTAAGATCTCGATAGCAGCACTTTCTAAATCTGCAAATAAAAATTTATCTTCGATTTTAAAGCGCCACATAAAATTTTTTACGCCTTCTTTTATCTCTTCAAATCTTGAGTCTGGTATTTCATTGATAACTAAACTAAACGCCCAGCAATTGCTCATAGTATAACCCTCCTAAATTTCGACTGATATTCTAAAAATACTTTAAAATAACTATATCATAAAGTCAAGAGCGGATCTCTAACATCTTATTTGCTAGAGTCCACAGAGCTTTATTAAGTTTTAGATCTTCTATTACGGACTTTACAGGTCTGGTCGTTTTCTTTACTTTAAAACCACTTTTATCTTTTCCAAAAAATAACTGCCCGCCTTTTATTAAATTTTCTTGTATGACGTTAAAAGTAGAAAAAAGATCTTTTCCACTATCTCCCCTACGCCTATTTACCAAAAGTAAACTAGGTGTAGGACTAAAATTTTCTTTTAATGTTTCTTCTATGTCATCGTCATTATATTTGAGTAATAGAGAAGCCTCAGCAAATACCTCACGCTCTCTCTCAGTTAAAATTAATTTATTCATTTCTGTTACATTTTTTTCAACATCAGGGCAGTTTGAAAGGACTTCAAAAGCAGCATCGATAATATCGCCATCATTATATCCTTTATGTCGAACTGAACGAGAGACTGCAAAAGAACTAGGTGCAACTAATCCATTGCTACAAATTACTCGATGGATTCCAAAATCAAGTCTAAATGCACTTGTTCCGTCATGTGAAGTGGATAAAACAATCTCAGGTATTAAATCGCCTCTTATCAGTTGAGTCCCTTCTTTTCTAAACTTAACAACATGTTTTGCAACTAATTCTTTTCCTTCTTTTCTACTACGACCTTGCATAGCATAGTAGGGATGAAAACCTCCCTCATTAAGAGCATTGATTACTTGCTCCGTAGAAATGAAGTTATACTTATGTGACACATCCTGACTTGCATTCTGAGCAAATGCAGCTGGAACTCTTTTAATTAGCTCACTCATTGAAAATGGTTCTTTATGTGAATATGGATTTAAAAACATTATATATCCCTCTTCATTTTGAGTAAAAATTTTTTCTTAAAATTATAGACCGCTTATATCGTATGCTCTTGCTAAGTCGTCCTCTGAAGTTAAGAATCTTTGATAGTCACTAACGTAATTTATTAAGTTTGAATTTTTTTCAGTTCTAAATTTTTTATAATCGCTTTCACCGTATTCCACAGTGCCAACTCCATGAACTGACTCAGCCCCAAAGTGAAAATTTAAAAAACCATTTTCCCATATTCTTTTTTTCAATTCACTTAATGCACTCCGATCAAATGTAAAATCTGAAAAAATTTCTTGATTAGCAATTTCAATCTGTCCAAAGTCACGATCAGGTGACATATAAAATTTTGCCTCTGGCATTAAAATTTCAGAAACAATTTTACTTATTTCTGGGAATCGATTTTTAGGAATATGATACGCATAAAAACTAAACTTCCAAACTGCACCCATTTCTAAACCCTCCAAAAGAAAAAAAGAAAGAAAGTCAGACTACGCCAGCCAAAGGCTGGCTTCGTTACCACACACTACGCAACTGCGTTGCGGCAAATATTTGTTTTTATTGGTTTTTTAGGAATTCTAACTTTTACAATTTTCAATTTTTGACACATAATTGTAATACGTTTTTAATACATTAAAAAAATATATCCTTTAAAAATATGATTAAAATATTTGATTTGCGTATTTAAATTATATTACAATTGTAATATTAGATGTTTCACGTAATACGAAATAAATTTTACCTTTCATAATATTGTTTAATTTAAATTTTTCCGTACTACATTGTTACCTCTAATAATATTTATTTATATTTTTCGGGGGTTTTTATGGAAGAAAAAGAAACGACGATTTCGATACGTTTAAACGCAAATGAACGGGACATAATTACAGCTAAAGCATCAAAATTTAGAATGAAGCCCTCTTCTTTTGTCAGAGAATTTGTCATTGAAACAGATCGTTTTGTCACAAATGAAATGAAAATTGAGAATCAAAAGTTACGTGATGAAATCGTTTTTCTCTCAAAAAAAGTAGATAAACTTTCTGAACATTTATCCTCTCTTGCAAGCTATATTGTAAAATCCTCGGTCACAACCTCTATCTATGTTGAAATGGCGAGTACAGAAGAGAAAAAAAGTGCTTATAAAAAAATACTCGACCTTGAAATTGAAGATGCAAAAGCAAAAAAAATAATTAAATAAGGAGCTATCTATGTTGGGTGAAAGCAAAGCCAATCAGATCAACTATGGTACCGTTGTAACAAAATCTAACTTTTTTTTACGCGTTAAAAAAACGATAGAAATAATTTTTCTATCCTTTATGATTACCCTTATTCCATATTTTTTTATTGTAAAATATTCATATAAAGGAGGAATATCTGAATATTTTGGTACAATCTTACATACAGTTGGCTCAAAAATTTTTACGCTCATTACAAATTTAATTCATCCATTTATCAGTTCATTGAACATACCTGTAACAACTTCGCAAGCAAGTGAGGTTGAAAGCATCTATGACAAGATACTTTATGAGCACAACGAATATTTTATTATGACTGTCAGTGCGTACATTTTTGTCTCTACCGTTCTCTCATATTACATGCTTATTTGGATGAAAAAAAAAGGAGAGCAATTGAATGATGGTCAAAGAGTGCGAAGCGATGAAGTCGCTATTACGGATGAAAAAGGACTCATTAAACTTATAAAATCACGTGTGAAGAATAAAAAAAACAACACAGAATTCTCAAAATATGATCTATTTTTCTCTAAAAATCTCAGAATACCATTTATGGATTGGTTCACTCATTTTGCCGTTTGTGGCTCCTCTCGTACGGGGAAATCAAATTTTATCAAGTCAATGCTCACCCAAGCACGCGCCGCAAAAATGAAGGGATGCATTGTGGATGTTGATGGAGATTATTTAGAAATTTTCTATAAACCAGGTGATATAATTTTAAGTTTATATGATGTGAGGAGCATGGCTTGGGATTTCTGGCATGAACCTTCCGTGCCAGCATCGTTCTTTTCAGATGCATTACTATCCCCTGAAAAAGATTCCACAGAGTTTTTTGATACAGCTGGAGGGAAACTATTAGCATCGTTAATTCGACTTTCAAACTCTCATGAGGAATTCTGGAAGATTCTTTGCCTCGACGAAGAAAGCCTTTTAAAACTTTTAGATGACAATAAAGACCCTATTGTTAAAAAATATATTGGTCGCGCAGGATCAGATCAAGGGATTGGTGCAGTCGCTTCGTCAATTAAAAATCTCGATTTTGTGAAATTTTTAAATCACCATCCAAGAACAATTGCAGCAAGTGAAAACAAAGAAATGGAATGGTTTTCATTCTACGAATGGGTGAAAAGAAACGATGACTCCTTTGTTTTTATCATCGCTAAAGACAACGAGTGGGAGGAGTCAAAACCTTTAATTAAGGTTCAAGTTGAAACTTTTGTTTCTGCTATGTTTGAAAGAGGAGAGTCTAGAGACAATATTCCTGTTGTTCTTGTCATGGATGAACTCCATAAAATTGGAAAACTCCAGGTTATGGAACAGCTTCTCAGTCGTGGTTCAAAATTTTATCTAACAGCATTTGCTGGGTACCAAAACAACGCTCAAGTAGAGTCTATTTTTGGCCAAAGCCAAGCTAAATCCATTTTTACAGGGCTCCAAAACCTAGTCGCATTTAAATGCACAGATGCGGAACTTGCTAATCAAATCTCTGAACGACTGGGAAAAATTGAAGTTGAAATCACAGAAGGGAGTATGAGTTCACAAAATAGCGGCAGCAATGTTTCAATCAGAAGTAAAGATAAAAGCAATGTCAGTGCTAACCAAATCATGAGTCTTGAAAAAAATTGTGCTTGGGTTAAACTCGCTTATTATCCTCCATGTTACCTCTCGTTTGATTATGTAAACTACGAAAAAGCAAAAAATGAAGACGGAACAATAGTTCAAAAAACGATTTCAGTTCGTTCAAAAAAGAGTTGGATAGAAGAGGTAAAGCCGCTTGAGTATTACTTCGGTAAAAACGAACTAAAAAAATTAATTGATAGCTATGCAAATTATACACGCTATTCTGACATCGAAAAAGTCGCAACAATTACTGAAATCCTCCGAGAAATTGCTTTCAAAGTGAAGCACAATGAGTACAGTATTGGCGACGTTCGCTATAGTTTTGAAGTCGATGATGAAAATATCACGATTTTAAAAGAAGAAAACGACGAGATCATTTTTAGTAAAGTAATTAAACGCTCTAAGAAAAAAGAGAAGAAGAAGGATAACGCTGAGGAAATTCGTGAAGGTATTCCAGATATCGGCACTACAGATCAGTATTACCCTCAGAATGAAGTGACAATAAATTTACCTGATGATGAATATATTTAGATCAATCCTAGACTACTTTACAGAAGTTAACTAAAAATCTGACCACACCTACTTAAAGCCATAACGTATTAACGTCTATTAAACGTTAATACGTAAGACCTTAAAGACATCAAAGCTATAAAAATTCAAATATATGTTTTTATTGATTTATATTTTCATCCGCTTTAAAAGAAGTCAAAATATAGACGTTAGTACTTAAAGCCTAAAATACGTATAGCCGTCTATTGACAGAATTTTCATATAAATTTACTATTTTATAGCCGTTATGTATTATCGGCTTTTCGTCCTTTATACGTTTATTCATGAGGAGTTTGCTATGAAGTCTATTTCAATCGATTCGGGTTCGTCATATCTTAAGCTTTATACAATTCTAGATGGCAAGGAAATTGAATTTTCTGAAGCCTCCCTTATTGAAGAAGTACCAGAGCATTCACAACTTAAAAGTAAGATAAATGTAGATGGAAAATGGTACGTAGCTGGTCGCATAGCTGAATTACAGAAAACAAATTTCCAAGAAAATCCTGAACTCGGAGAATTCCACGGTAGTTTAAAGCAATCCATACAATGGATGCATGCCTTTGAAAGCAAAGGTCTCACTGGTGATTACGAAACTTTGATACTCTCGTTGCCTTATGATGAATTTGCTAAATCAGACCTTAGAAAGTCTCTAAAATCAAAAACAAGGTATGAATGGTTAAATGCAAAAAATGAGCATAGATCTATCACTTTTAAATCAATCGAAATTGTCCCCCAAGGAGTCGGTGCCCTTGAATTATATAAAAAAGAAAGAGGTAATGACTTACCAGAGTCATTAACTCTCGTGGACATTGGAAGCTGTACAACCGACGTTGTTTCTGTCATCTGGGATGATGTTGATGAAGCATATATCTATAAAGAAAAAGGATGCACTTCAATTAAAGACATTTCAACCTCTGTCTTTATCAGAAAACTCAGCGATAAAATCAATGAAAAAAGATCTCTGAAAATCCGTATTGGATACCATGAACTTGCAAAAGCTATTAATAAACAACGTTTTGAACTGCAAATCGGCAGTGAAAAAATAGAGTTCAAAGAGCATTACGAAAACCTTCGTAAAGAATTTACAGAATCTCTTGCTGAGAAATTAAAAAATTTATTAGGCGATGCTTGGCGCTCTACACAAAATACAATCCTTACTGGTGGAGGAGAAAACTTCATACTTCCGTGGGATTGCGAAAGAAGAACTGCTAGGATGGACATATTTGCGAATGTCAAAGGCCAATTTATGATGGTATAGGATTGGAACAAATATGAAAATTGATTTACGTTTCACACTCGACACTGAAAATGAAGAACAAAGAAAAGCTCTGAGTTTTTATAACTCGTTGCGCCGCAAAAACAGAGTAGATATTTTTGTTGAATTAACCCGAAAATTTTGGGATAAAGAGATTATCGATGGCGGAGAAAGTATCCTCTTAAGTCAAGATAATAAAGAATTGAATAATATTCCAAAATCTCCCACACAAAACTTACCTGCTTCTAATAATGGTAATTTAAAAGAAGCTAATACGACTAAAAAGAAGAATCCGCTGTTTGGATAAAACAATTGATTCTTCTTTTAAGATTTATTTTATATAAAATTTAGTATAATCATTAAATATATAAAACAAATTCATTAATTAACTTTTCAAAACTTGTAAGGCCCTTTTCTGAAGAATAAATTGGGGGATAAAGCTTTGAGGCACAGCTTACATCAGGCCAAGTATCAAATCCTTTAAAAAAACTATCTAATATTTCATTTCTGCATTTTTCCCCTTCATAAAATTTATCCTCATAAAATTCTGAATAATCCACTGAAAATGAAAATGGTGCATGCGCTAAGTTTTCTAAGCTTAAAACCAGTTTGTTGCTTTCTGGAAATTGCTTACTTAAATTTTGAGCAAAAGCAGGAGTAGTGGATGTATCAGCGTCTCCATAGACTATAATTGTTTTAAAATTTGATTTTTTAAAATCTATTTTATTATATTTATCAATATTATATTTTGGGAAGGAAGAACATCTTTCATTTTGAATATCAATAAATCCATAATCATTTTTACTAGAATAGTTATCTCTTGTCATTTCATTACAAAGAATATTATAATGCAAATAAGTTGAATATCCATACTTACCTGTAAGGGCTCGCTTTAATCCGGGGGTCGGGATCACAATCAAAGACAAATTGGGTTCATATTAAATGCGAATATAAAATCCCTCAGGCTCACTTTAAATGCGACTGGGCTCATTCGCAATGCATGCGGGATCGCAATCATAAACATAGGCTCACATTAAATGCGATTGAAAAAGTACAGATAATGTGAGAATTTGGAAAGGCAGGTAAAATACTTTAATTAATATTATGTCTTGCCACATATCATACGTACACCGTTTAAAGCTGTGTCGTCACCATTAAAGCGTTGTTTTTCAACTCTTGTAATAAGTCCTAGAATGACTTGCCCTGTTGGACAGTAATAAAAGTTACTCCAATTACCCCAATGAGTCTTCGTTTCAGCATGTGCAATCGAATTGTCATTACAGACAAACATTAAATCATTTGCTGCCGTATCATCTCCACCATCTTGTTTAGGTTCAATTTGAATTGCAAATCCTTTTACAGGTCCATTGCAAGAAGCTGGTTTAAGCCATGAACCCCATTTTGATATTGAGCTTGTAGCTCTAGCTCCACCTGAACAATGAAGAAGAATGCCATTTAAAGTAGTATCATCACTGTTAATTTGTTCTTCTTCTGATAATAGAGAATAGCCATCTACATATTGCCCTAAAGGACATCTATCATAATAGCCCCAGTCACCCCAAAATCCATCCGTTTCAGGATAATATCCAGGAACGGACGGAATTATTCCCTGATTTGTATCAAGCTGCTTAGAGTTTTCAGCATAAGCATAAGTAGATGTGGAAAATAGAGTTAATAATAATTTAGCTTGTAAACGAAAATTCATTTTTACTACCCTTTCAAGAATTGTCATATTAAAAATTTAGAGCCTGTTGATAATTTTTTCAAAATAAGTTGCAAGACCAATGAATTTTTTCGATTGGTAAAAAAAGTGACTTGCTTTAAACAGCTATTTTTTAAATTTATTAACTTGGCTTATTCGGTCTTTTTATCGGACATATTTGTTGAATTCCCTTTATTAAAATTTGTTAATTTTTAGATTCCCTGTTGTAACTTTTAATAACAAAATGAATTTCAGCTTCACTAATTTGCATAAATTTTGGAGAAGATTTTAATTCGTAAATAATACCTCCTATTAGAATATAATTAATATGAATCTATTATACATTTTATAAAAAATATATATTTTTTATTTATCATAAATAATTTTTTTTAAGGCATACATGCCTTTTAAGATTATTCTTTTTCTTACTTAAATCAAAATTTTCAACAGGCCCTAAAATGGAAAATATATTTTAGAATTTAATTTGTCAATATGTTATAAAATAATTTTAATTACTTGAGTATAATATTGTATCATAATAAGAACTAAAATTATAGTATAAATTTGAATAATATTATAATTTTAAATAATAAAATATAAAGTATAAATCTTTCTTTATATTTATTCAATTTGAGGTACCGATCAGAATTGAGATAAAATTATATCAGAAGTGCTTCATGACCATCTGATAATCGGGATCACAATCAAAAGCAGACTGTTCTTAAATTACATGCGAATGAAAAATTATAAAATTGAAAGATCTTTTATTGGTATAGATATCCAATGCTTTATTCTTAAATCAGAAAGTACATAGAAAATTTAAAATGTCATTTAATTTTTTACAAAGATGTTCATACATCAGTTATTTTATAAAAATTTAAGATTAATTAAACATTTATAAAATAACTATCATTTATTTATTTTATAATTTATAATGATTTTGGTAAATGCATTATATTTTTACTATATTCACAAAGAAAGATTATAATGAATAAATTTCCAATATGTATTAATTTCGACACAGCTTTTAGTTGTGGTAAGGAAATAATTGATAAAAATTTAGAGGTAAATCTTTTTTATGATCCAATTAAGGGTCGCTATATACAAGTTGATGTAATTGCAAGAGTATTTCGACTAAGTTGTAGCAATTATTTGGTACCTAAAACTTCATATTATCCAGTTGCATATAAAAATTGGGAGATTTATTAATATTCTATCATAAGCCACATTTTAAATAAATATTTTTACATAACCTTAAATAACATTCATAAATATAACTGATTTTTATAAAAAAATATAAATATTTAAAAATACCATCCGAAAACCGATATGGAAAAAGTAATAACAAAAAGGAGCTCTTGTGAAAATAGCCCCATTACCAAGCGATGAAAAAGAACGTTTGGTAAAACTAGAAAACTACCGTATTCTTGATAGTATTCCTGAGCAAGACTTTGATGATCTTACTTTTCTTGCTTCTCATATTTGCAAAGTTCCAATTGCTTTGATCTCACTTGTTGATAAAAATCGACAATGGTTTAAATCAAAAATAGGGCTTAATGCTTCTGAAACTTCAAGGGACCTTGCTTTTTGCTCACATGCAATTTTACAGGAAGAGGTTTTTATTATTCCTGATTCTTTAAAAGATGAGCGTTTTCATGATAATCCTCTAGCCACAGGAGCTCCAAATGTAAGGTTTTATGCAGGTGCACCCTTACAAACTTCATCAGGGCATCGCATTGGTACTCTTTGCGTAATTGATAATATACCACGCGACTTAACTTTAGAACAAATTAAAGCCCTGCAAGCTCTTGCAAGGCAAGTCATTAGCCAACTTGAACTCAGACTTTCAACAGCAAATGCAGAGAATGCTATAAAAACAAAATCAGCCTTTTTTGCAAACATAAGCCATGAAATTCGTACTCCGATGAATGGAATTATTGGTATGACGAATTTACTCTTAGATGCCTTAGTCAAACCAGCTAATATTGATAAGTTAAAAATCATACAAAATTGCAGCAATTCATTACTTGATCTTATTAATGATATACTCGATTTTTCAAAGCTTGAAGTGGATAAAGTCGAACTCGAAATAAACCCATTTTCCTTACAATCCTTAGTGAAAGAAATAGTAGAACTTCTTAATGTTAAGGCTTCTGAAAAAGGAATTACACTTTCTTATCAACATAATTCCTCAATTCCATTAGTCTTAATTGGTGACAGAATGCGTATTCGACAAATCCTAATGAATCTTGTTTCTAATGCGCTCAAATTTACTGCAAAGGGGAATATAGAAATTTTATCACAAGCTATTTTAATTGATGTAAAAAAGTGGAAAATTTCCTTGTCAGTAAGAGACTCTGGAATTGGCATTTCTGAAGATGTAATAAATAAACTCTTTGTTTCTTTTTCACAGGCGGATGCATCAACGACTCGTAAGTATGGTGGATCTGGATTAGGTTTAGCAATAAGCAAAAGGTTATGTGAAAAAATGGGTGGAACAATTTGGGTTGAAAGCAGTGTTGGTAAAGGTTCAACATTTTCGTTTACATTTATTGCTGAAGAAGGAAATGCTTCGCAAATTGATTTAAGTGAAAACCCTACTCCTATATTTGATCCCAAAATGGGCTTAAAACTCCCCTTAAGTATATTAATTGCAGAAGATAACCATACCAATCAACTTGTTGTTTCTGGTTTTCTAGCTAAACTTGGATATCAAGCTGCTATAGTAAATAATGGTAAAGAAGTTTTAGAAAGTTTGGAGCACAATTCCTATGATTTGATTTTGATGGATTGTCATATGCCAGAAATGGATGGGTTTGAAGCTACAAAAGAAATTCTATTAAAATATAAAGATTCAAAAATTCCTAGAATTATTGCACTTACAGCTAGTGCAATGAAAGAAGATATTGAACAGTGTTTTGCGAGTGGAATGAATGGCTTTTTAGGTAAGCCCATAACTATGCCTTCATTAATAGATATTATAAATAGATGCACATCAAATCAAACTCCACTTGAGATTGAAAACACCAAATTGACTGAAATAAAATCAACCCCAACGTCATTTAATAAAAAAGCGTTTTTAGGGAATTACTTAGGTATGGAAGATTTTTCAACAACAGTTATAATGGATTTTTTGATTGCAATTCCTAAACTTGTTTCCGCTGTCGAGACTTCTCTGCAAAATAAAGATCCTTATGCACTTGAGATCGCAGCCCATACGTTAGTAGGCGCACTTTCTAATTTTTTTGCAGAATCTGCAATTTCACTCGCTAAGAAACTGGAGAAAATGGGTCATGATAAAAGCATCGATAATTCAATGGAAATATTTCAAGAGTTGAGTTCTAAAATTTCGATACTTAAATATGAGCTTAGAGAACTCATAAATAAAGAAGATATATATGAGTGATAAAACAATTCTTATTATCGATGATTGTGATTTTGAACGCAGCATTTTAGTTAAAGGCCTTAAGTTAAAGGGAGGTTATTCACTGATTGAAGCAAAGAGTGGAGAGGAATGCCTTGAACTTATTTCTCAAACTAAAATCAGTATTATTCTAATGGATATAATCATGCCTGGAATCTTAGGCTCAGAAGTTCTTAAAAAAATCCGTATAAAGTTTAATCCGATAGAGCTACCTGTTATTATGATTACTTCTAAATCAGAAACCTCAGATATTATTGATTGCCTCCAAAATGGAGCTAATGATTATATTACAAAACCAATAAATTTAGATATAGCTATGTCAAGAATTTCTATCCACTTAAAAATTACAGAGTTATCTAATGAAATGGCAAAATTAAAAGAAATTGCATCTTTGAACGCTGTAATTACGACATATAATCATGAAATCAACAATGCTCTTTCCATTGCTATAAGTTGTTTTAACGGTAAAATTATTGAAAGTGAAGTTAAAGTTGAAAAATTATTAAATACTCTTTGGAGAATTGCTGATATTGTAAAGAAAATAAAAATTGCTTCTGAAAAAAAAGAGATCGAATATGAAGATTATACTGAGTCTAGTAAAATGCTTAAAATTCATGAAAGTTAATTTATATCTAATATCGTGTTAACTAATTTCAAATTTAAAAATAGATGGTATAATTATAATATTAATTAAGTGAGTAACTATTTTATCTAAAATTTGCGTCTAATGTATTCATAATATCAAAGAAAATTATATTTTGGAAAATCGTGCAAAGAAGTATCTTTGACTACAATCAAGAGTACTTGTTTTCATACCCTGAATTTACTAGACTTTTTATGTCCGAAAAACCCTGTCCAAAAAATGAGGGCAAAAATGAGGATTTATGGTTACGCCCGTATTTCAACTTCTGATCAAAACCTGTCCCTCCAAATCCATGCTCTGGAAGCAGCAGGTGTTCACGAAGTTATTTCGGAAGTTGCTACAGGTAAGAGCATGGAAAGGCCGCAGCTCAAATTACTTTTAGCTAAGTTGCAAAAAGGCGATACTCTGCTTGTTTATCGACTCGATAGATTAGGAAGAACACTTTCTGGAATCATGAAGACTCTTGAAGAACTTACCCAAAGGAAAATTGCATACAGATCCCTTTCTGAACCAGCTATTGATTCTACAAAAGACGATCATTTTAGCCAAGCTATGGTTGGAATTATGGCGGTATTTGCCCAATTAGAAAGGGATATCATTTGCGAAAGGGTGAGAGAAGGCGTTGCGATTGCAAAAGCTCAAGGAAAAATGAAAGGCAGAGGTCGACCCAAAGCCTTAGGAGAGCTTGATGTTAACTCACTAATGATTGAGTCTCGTAAAGGAGAGAGGACAGTAAGCGATCTATGTAAAAAATTCCGCATATCGAGAAGCACTTATTATGATATAATAAAAAATAATCATTTTTTTAAAGCTTCAAATAAAAATTTAGCGGGGCTTTCATGAACCGGAAACCAATCCCTCAAGAAGCCATAATCAACCTACGGAAACACCTTGACAGCCTTCCTTTAAAGTCCCCAGGGAGAAGCGCATTTATAGAAGAAATGGCTAAATTATATGGAGTAACTCCGAGTACAATATATCGCCAGCTTTCCCGATCTTCACGCCCAAATTCAGTAAACCGAAAAGATAGGGGAACTCCTCGCAACATTGATAAAGAGGAAATGCTTAAATATTGTGAAATCATTGCTGCCGTAAAAATCAGGAATACTAATAAAAAGGAAAGAAATGTATCGACAGCATCTGCAATCTTACTTTTAGAATCAGGGATCCAGCACGGTAATGAAACGATAAAAATTTCAAAAGGCTTATTAAAAAAAGCGACTGTGAACAGGTTTCTTGCCCAATTGGGGTTAGATAAAACAGGACTTGATCTTCAGAAGCCTGTAACGAGATTCCAAGCCAAACACTCAAATGAATGCTGGCAATTCGATTTAAGCCAATCCGACCTTAAATACTTAGACATAATGCCAGATTGGGTAGATCCAAAGCATGGCAAGGCAATATTAATGCTTTATAGCGTAGTTGATGACAGAAGTGGTGTTTCCTATCAAGAATATCATGTCGTATATGGAGAAGATGTTATTGCCGCATTAATGTTTCTTTTTAACGCTATGTCAAAAAAAGAAAATGATAATTTTCCTTTTCAAGGTATTCCAAAAATTATCTATATGGACAATGGACCAATTGCAAAAAGTGCGGTTTTTCAACGTGCGATGCAAAACCTAGGTGTTGAAATGAGATGTCATATGCCTCGAAACACGGATGGCAGAAGGGTTACCGCCAGATCTAAAGGAAAAGTTGAAAGGCCATTCCGAACAGTCAAAGAACTTCATGAAACTTTATACCATTTCCACAAACCAAAAGATGAAAAAGAAGCAAACAAATGGCTTTTTCCATTTTTAATTCGCTATTCACAGATGCCTCATAGAAGTCAGGAATGTACACGCATTGAGGACTGGATTAAAAATATTCCAGAAGAAGGTATTCGCCAAATGTGTACATGGGAACGCTTTTCTTCTCTCGTTAGAGAGCCTGTTGAGAGGACTGTAAATTCTGATTGTACTATTTCCCTTGATGGTGTTGTTTATTCTGTTGACCATGAGTTTATGGGTAAAACTGTAATTGTTTGGAATGGAATGTTTGAAAGTGATATTTTCATAGAGTTTGAAGGAGCAAAATATGGTCCCTTCCAACAAACAGGGGCTCCTTTACAATTAAATAAATATAGATCATATAAGAAAACGGAAGCCGAAAAAAGAATTGATAAAATAGAAAAGATAGCAAATGAGCTATCTATACCAAGGGAAACTATGGATACAATCCATCTTCGCCCAAATAATGAAACGAAAAGTTTCCCTTCAGACACTATCCGTATGCGCCCCTTTGCCGATCCTGACCCATTTTATGAAATACGTTTCCCTTCAGAATATGCCGCAAGAAAGTTCATTGCGCATACCATAGGTATTCCTTTGGGGAAATTACCACAGGAAAAATTAAATGATCTTCATAGCTTCTTGTCAAAGACCTTGGAAAAAGACAAAATCTTGGAATGGATTCAACAGGAGCTAAATCTAAGGCAAGCAAGTTCATGAGGATATAAAAATGATAATTGAAATGATGCAGTATTACGGCCTAACAAAAGAACTGAAAAATGCAGGATATTTTGTGGATGAAAGCTATGGGCCAATGTTTGAAGATCTTAAAAAATATATGCCTTCGGGCGATCTTATTGCCTTAACCGGTCCAATTGGGGTGGGAAAAACAAGCTCACTGCATAAAATAATGATCGATTTAGAAAAAGAGGGGAATATTCTTGTTGTATCTAGCCTCTCGATTGATAAAAATAAGGTTAATTTAAATACTTTAATTGATGCTATGGTAGCAGATCTTGCAGATGAAGAAACTATCACCCTCCATAAACGTACTGAGCTGCGAATGAGGCAAATACAAAAGTTGATAACAAGACGTAATGTACCAGTGGCTATATTCATCGATGAAGCCCATGATTTACCAATGCAAACCCTTATTGAACTCAAACGCTTAATGGAACTTATTTCAAAAGCTGGAGGAAGGCTTGCCATTGTCCTTGTAGGACATCCACGATTGAAATTTGAACTCCACAGGGCATCTATGCAAGAAATAGGGATGCGGACCCAGCATGTCATCATGAAAGGGATTGATGGTTGCGAGGAAAAGTTTTTTGATTGGATGCTTTCTTCTTGCCTTGAGTCAAATGTTAAAGTCTCTGACATTTTTACTCCAGGAGCGAGAAAGACCATTATCTCAAAGCTTAAAACCCCATTAGAAATGGAATGCTACACTTGGAGGGTTTTGTCAGAGGGATATTTAACTGCTGAAAAACCTATTTCAGAAAGTACGGTTTGTGATGTTATTGGAAAGAATTTTGATTCTCTAGAATCCCGTTTAACTCGCCAAGGTTATCCAATTGGACGCTTATCAGAGAGCATTGGAGTATCCGTTTCTGAAATTAAAGATTATCAGAAGGGAAGATTGCCAGCGGGAAGGGCTCATGAAATAGATGATGAGCTTACCCAACTTGGAATTGCAATCGGAGCAACCAGATAAAAGCATGTTTTCAAAACATTTTTTTAATCGCATTTAATGTGAGCCTATGTTTATGATTGCGATCCCGCATGCATTGCGAATGAGCCCAGTCGCATTTAAAGTGAGCCTGAGGGATTTTATATTCGCATTTAATATGAGCCCAATTTGTCTTTGATTGTGATCCCGACCCTCGCCTGTTCGCGAGCCGCTACAGGTAAAGATTAGACACAAAGATACCGCTTTAATTAAATTTTTAGATGTTTATAAACGTCTAATTTTTTTGATGTTAAGCTCAACTTCATATCCAAGTGCTTTTAATATATCAAAAAATTTTGTCAATGTTGGCTCAATAGTTGGGACTTCGTATTGGGAATATGAAGTCCTTGAAACATTGAGTTTATCTGCAATCTTATATTGAGATACTTTTTCCTTATTTCTTAACGATTTAAAAACAAATGCTGAAAATAAGGACATATTTATAAATTTAATCTGAAATGTTGAAGCATCTGCATTGTCATTCACTTCAAAAAAGTTTTGCTTTTTATCTAATTGCTTAATTGATTCTCTTATGTTTTGAAAAAGTTCTGCTTTATTAGAAGCCGCTACATTAAAATTTAATTCTTTAATATAAGCGATCCAGATATTTGATTCTTCGCCATAAGTTCCTGAAATTATCATAAGCACCTCCAATTTTATAAATATAGACGTTTATAAACGTCTAGTCAAACAAAATAATTTTAAATTCTTAAAGGTCTTTCTTCATTTTGTGATAAAAGGGAGCTTAAAACGCCTTAAAACGATTTTTTAAAATTATCATTGATAATATTGAATAACTTTAGTTTTAGTAGATTATATTTTGTAAAAGATCAAAACTAGAAGGTAAGTTTAAGTCAGATGTTTTTTTCAAACTGAAAATTTCTTATCAGAACATTTTTTTTGAATTCAGCAAATATTTTTTCTTCTTTACTGTTTGTTTTAGGTGAAATTTGTTTTCCGTCTCTTTGAGGAAAAAATGGAATAATTTGATAAAAACTTCTAATAAAATTAGCAACTTTTTCTTCTAAACTTTTAACTGGATTTATATCATCATCAATATTTACTTTAATGATAGGATAATCATTTTTAATAGAATACACATGCAGTCCGGCCGATTGTCTGCCTCTGATATCTGCTTCTGTTGAATCACCCATTTTAAGAGCATGAAGTAGTTTTAAATAAAGAGATTTTTCATTTGATTTTTCAAATGTATCTTTCATTATGTTTAAAGTATTTAGATCTTCTAAAGTATTTCCGCACGCTATAAAGTTTTTTCCAATAATGTGTCCTTTAACACCATTACCTAGATTTTCTCCAGTAAAACAGGTCATTAGCCCGCAATTTGAAATAATTGCAATTTGTCTTTTTTGAATTAGTTCATCCGAATCCTTTAATTTAGCGATAATTTCACTTGGAGAAGATCCTTCTTTTAAAAAATTTATCGATTTTAAACCATTGTAAGGATTGCAGGATCCTTGTGCCGCGATTACACCTGCGGATCCATCACCGAAAGCAAAATATTCACCAACGCAAGGGATAGCTGAACAAATTGCTATTCCGAATTCCTTATTTTCATGGTCATATCCTAAGATGTCATTTTCCATAGTGGATGTCCAAATTTCCAAAGAGGATGTCATTTTTGAAATATCTGAACAAGATCAACGCCCTTTGGTTTAAATGATTTTATGAAGCTTCAGAGTGAGTATGAGCTGGCAGCCAGCGATACAGAGTAGGAATAGAAACTCCCAAACTCATTGCCACATCTTTTGGAGGGGTTCCACTGCTTAATAATTTTTTTGCAGATTCTAGCTTATTTGGAGTCATTCTTCTTTTCCTGCCACCAATTCTACCCCGTTCCTTTGCGGCTTTTAACCCAGCTTTTGTTCGCTCAATAATAAGTTCCCGTTCCATCTGAGCGAGAGCTGCCATTGTATGAAAGAAGAATCGTCCAGATGGGGTTGATGTGTCGATATTATCAGTGAGGCTTTTAAATTCGATTTTTTTAGCTTCAAGATCTTTTACAAAATCAATTAGGTCTTTGATGTTTCTTCCAAGTCGATCTAATTTCCAAACGATAAAAGTATCGCCTTCTCTTAACTGCTCAAGAGATTTTTCCAATCCAGGTCGTGCAGAACGACTTCCGCTTGCCTTATCCACAAAAATTTTGTTGCAACCCGATTTTTGTAATGCTTTTTCTTGCAAATCTAAATTTTGGTCTAGCGTTGAAACCCTTGCATATCCAATAAGCATTTTATAGCTTCTCCTTCTCAAAACTCATCTGAAGCTATCAGAACAAGAATTTAGAATCAAGAATGGTTATTGAGAAAGAAGTTTTCAAATGAAATTGCGATCTAAATTTTTATATAGAAACATTCTCAAAAACGGTCGTTTATAAGAATATAGAGGTCTTTTAAAAAGAAACTAAAAAAAATTTTATTACATCAAAAATATTTCTATGCTACTATTTAGAAGGATATTAAGCAGTATATAGGATTTTAAATGTCATACAAAAGATCTATAATTATCATTTGTACAATATATTCAACTTCAGTTTCTCCAAAAAGCTTAATTGTTAATACTCAAGAATGGCCTCCATATCAATATTTTCAAGGAAATAAATTAGAAGGCTCCGCAACGAAGGTTGTAGAATGTGTTTTAAAAAAAATGAACTTGAATTATCAAATTAAAGTTTTACCATGGAAAAGAGCACAAGAAGAAGTTAAATTAGGTCAAGCTCAAGCTTTTTTTTCAGCAGGAATAACTGATGAACGAAATAGCTACGCAGTTCCAACTAAAAAAATAGAAAGTTATAAATGGTATTGGTATTTAAAAAGTAATTCTTCTTTTAATCCTAATTTAAAAGAGTTTAAAGAAAAAGCTGAAGTTGCTGCAAAATTAGGAACAGGACCAGAAACATTTTTAATCGAACAAAAATATAATCTTGTTTCATCACCAAAAGATATTAGCAATCTCTTTGATATGTTAGAGGCAAAGCGATTTGATGCATTCCTTTCTCCAAAAGAACCCGCAACTGATGAGATGAAGAAACGAAATTGGAATAAGAGCAAATTCAAAATAATTTTTCATTCTGAAAATCCACTGGTATTCTATTTTTCTAAAAAATTTATTTTGAATAATAAAAAAGTAGTGAACCAATTTAACTCATTTATAAAAGAATGTTCTATTATAATACCTTAAGAAGAGCTTTGAAAATCAAATTGGTTTATTAAAAAACAATCTTTTGACCCATAGAGCGACAACTTTGAATGAGGAGATACGATTATTTTATTTTTTTCCATTTACTAATGTATCAATATTATTTACAGAGTTTTGAAGTCTTTCAAATTCTTCAATCAATTTTTTTTCCGAAATTGATCTCATGATTATAGATTCTTGATTATTTTTAGATACTCTCTCCATTTGTAATATTGATTGTGAAATATTTTTAAGATTATATTCTTGCTTACGGATAGCATCTGATATTTCTCGAATTTTTTCAGATAATTTTTCAATATTTTTTGTGTTAGTATAAAATGAATCTTGAGAATTATTTGTACCAGATGAAGAATTTGTGGTTCTTCTTATTTTTAGAAATAATAAAACATTTATTAATAATACCATGATTAATGTTGCAATATAAAAATTATTAATAATGGAATAATATCTTGCTTGTTTTAAAGCTTTCACTCCTTGAACGTAATTGAAGTCAATTTCTTTCGCAATTGATTCTGCAAGTAGGGAAGATATTGCCTTTGTTTCTAAGTTGAAATGACTAAATGCTTCATGTGGCTTTTTTTCTATTACCTTTAAATCTTTCTCTATATTATCTTTGTAAGATGTCCATAAATTATAAACTTCTTTAGTAAACGTTTCTTCTCTACCAATTATCATCAAATTTTTTTTATAATTTTCAAGGTTATCATGAAATTTGTTATGCATGTTAACTAATGCCTTTTTATCCTCTTCTAATATTTCATTTCCATCAATGAATGTTGAGAAAATTGATCGATTTTTATCAGAAATCTGAAAAAAATCATAAAGCAATCTACTTTGAGTTTTTACACTTGGGAGCCAATTTTTTTCAGTTTCATTTGAATAATATTGGATTTTATTATTTAAATAAATAAATAATATTATCGAAAAAATTGATAAAATAAGAAAAAAACCATAATATATATAGTGACTTTTATATAAACTTTTCTTTGTCATATTAAAAACCCTTATTAATTTTTTAATTATAAATATGAGTATCGATAACTTTTCTATTTTTTAAATATTTTATCAATTTAAGATTCTCCTTTTATAAGAAATCCAATATAATTTGCTGTCGAATCTAATTTCTCACTTTGGCTGATAAGATCGGAAGAAGATTCTGAGGTAGAATTCACTGCAGTTTGACTTTTCTGAGTTGCTTTATCTATATTAGACATTGCTAATGATATTTGCCTAATTCCAATTTCTTGTTCTCGTGTTGCATCAGATATTTGTTGGATTACACTTGCCATATTTGAGATATCAGCAGATATTTCATGAAAAGACTCTTGGGCTTCAGCAGTAACTTTTTTTCCACTGTTTACTCTTTCTTTTGTAAGTCCAAGAATTTTATTCACTTGTTCTTGGCTTGTTGTAATAAGAGCTTGAATATCTTGAGCAGATTTTCCACTTACTTTTGCTAAATTACCTACCTCCTCTGCCACAACTGCAAATCCTTTCCCATATTCACCGGCTCTAGCAGATTCAATAGAAGCATTTAAAGAAAGCAGTTCTGTTTTAGAAACTATGTCATTTATTACTGCTGTTTTCGTATTGATTTGATTAATAATTTCTGCAATATTCTGTAATTCATTATTTGATTCTTGTATCGTCTCCATTGCGGTTACAAGCATCTGCATAGTTTTTTGCCCTGACTCTGTTTTAGCAGATGCACTTGTTGCTACATTAGTCGATTCTTTTGCATTTTCAGCTGTTCTATTAACCATACTTGTTATTTCATTTATAGCAGCACTCGTCTCATGAATTGAAGCAGCTTGTTCACTCACAGATTCAGATAATATATTAGAGCCTTTTTTTAGAGAGGAAGCAATTTCTGCAGTAGAAATGCTCTGATTTTTTAAATTTTCAAACGCTATACTTAATGAACCAGTTGTATTTCTAATGATATTGAAAATTAATATAGCAATAAAGATTGAAGATCCTATAATACAGGACATTGTAATATTTGTGATTGTCGTTAAATGCTTCCCTTTTTCTGTTGATTTAACACCACCATTGTAATTATATATTGCAAGCTTTTTTACTGCAGATTCTAAATCTGCCGCTGCTATTCTTGCTTTTGAAAGGACAAATTTTAAAGCTTCAGCTTTTTTTCCTTGTTGATTAATATCAAGCCCTTCCCTAGCAGCGTTATCGTAAATTTTCCATTTTGTAAAAACATCATCTAAAAGAGCTTGTTCTTCAGGACTGCTTACTAGTTTCTTATGTTTTTCAAGATTAGCCTCAATATTTTGTCCATATTTATCTAAAGCTTTTATATCTTCAGCTTTAGTTTTTTTATCATCATCACCAGTATTTATCAAAGAAGTGCTTAATAATCCAAGGATTCTTCTTGCATATTTACTAACCCCTTCACTCATTTCACTTGTAGATAAAACACTAGGCAACCAGCTTTCTCCTGTTTCGAGAGCGTAAGATTGAGTTTTATTGATCATAAATATAGTATATAGTGCAGCTGCTAAGATGAGTGTTAATAAAATTACTATTGATATATTTAATTTATATGACAAACTTTTCTTAGACATAGCACATCCTAATTTGATAAGAAAAAGTAGGTTCAAATTGATATATTAAGCATTAGTATTACAAAAAATTTTACATTGTTATTAAATTTATTAAAATTGCAAAATTGACGCACTGGGAATTTATTTGCGATATTTATGAAAATATAAAATGTTTTTTAATTGAGAAAAAATATCAAAGGTGATGACTGTATCACAAAAACTCTGAAAATGTATCTTGAATTATAAATTAATATAATATTATATAGTTATTCTTGGAGCAAGAAGTTATGCTTTCTTTTCTCCAAAAACAATATCTTCCGTTTTAGAAGTGATGGATTTCAAATCACGGCTTATCTCTAATATTTTAGATGAAGAAAGTACAGATTTTTCAGCGTTTTTCAAATTATTTATAGCTGAAATATCAATTTTTGTCATTGCTTCTGATATTTGTTTTAGACCAATTTCCTGTTCTCTAGTCGCTTCTGTGATCTGGCTCATTTGAATTTGAATATCATTTACATCTTTTATAATTTTATTAAATATGTTTGATACTTCTTCAGTTTTAAGCTGCCCTTCAGATACTCTAGACAAGGTTAATTCTAGAATATTTTTAACATTCTCTCTACTTTTTTCAAGAAGTTCGCTGATTTCTTTTGACGACTTTCCACTCGTCTTAGCTAAATTACCTACCTCTTCAGCTACAACAGCAAATCCTTTACCATATTCTCCAGCTCTTGCAGATTCAATAGATGCATTCAATGAAAGTAATTCTGTTTTCGTAACAATATCATTTATAACAACAGCTTTATTTTCAATTTGCGTAATTATTGCTTCAATTTCTGTGAGTTTTTTACTCGCTTCTTGAATTGATGCCATTGACGCAACCATGTCTTTTACTGCATGATTGCCTAATTCAGTTTGCTTATTTATTGTTTTAGATAAATTTTCTGAATTCAATGTGAGACTAGAAGTCCTTGAAATCATACTTGTTACTTCAGATATTGCTGCTGCCGTTTCTTGAATTGAGCTTGCCTGTTCTCTTGAGGATTTTCCAACTTCCTCACTCATTATTGTTAATTGAGTAGATTCTTCATTCATTTTTAATGATGATTTTTTCAGTAGATTTGTGAGCAAAGATAGTGGTACTGAAATAAAATTAGCTATTTTAACTCCTCCGAACATTAAAAAAATGGTAATAATTGAAGTAATTATACCAATTACCATGATGTTCTTAGACTTTTGTCTATCCACATCATCTATATAAATACCAGTTCCAATGTACCATTTCCATTCAGGGATTGGGACTAAATAAGTAAGTTTTGGAAACTCTCCAGTGAAACCTGGCTTTGATGTATAATAAGATAAAAATTCTGGGCCATTATTTTTTAATGATATTTCAACAAATTTATGATATTGTTGTGAATTTTGAATAACGCCATCATCTTTAGGCCGCTTAGGGTTTACAATCTGTCTCCTGTCATAGTCACCTATAAAATAATAATTATCTCCATCATATCTTACAGCATTTAATATCATTTTAACTCTTGATACAGCTTCTTCATGCGATATTTTACCTTCTTTTTCTAATTTTACGAACTCAAAAATTAAAGAAGCAAAAGAATCACTAAGATTTTTAATTTGAGTTCTCTTTTCATTCATGAGTCTATTTATGGAATCATTTCCTATAAATATTAATGATATTGAAAATAGAATTAATATAAAAATATTCCAATAAATCATTTTTCTCTTAATACTAAAATTATTTAACATAATTCTCCCTGAGATGAAATTGTAAATAAAAAATTACATATTGTCGCTTAACGATTCCTCTGATGATTTATTGTTAATTACCTGTTTAGTTTTATTAGAATTTAATGATGATTCTGCGCCTTTTATTGTTCTTTTATGAATTTTATTTTTGTTTTTATCAATGATTTTTTGAATTAAAGAATTAAATAACATTGCGGCTGGTAGAAAGTTTTCCCCGTTTTTAATATTGCTTGTTATATTATTTGAATGTTCTTTATTTTTTACGAAGAGATCATAATAGATTTCATTTGAGCCGATATATTTAGAAATGAAATTGGGAATAAAAATTTGATTTAAATTCCTACTCTTTGGCATAAAGGAAAGTATTTGGTTTGGAAAATCTTGTAATAAATATGCAGCGCATTTTATTACATTAGCCCTATCTTTTATCTCTAAAAGTTCAAATACTTTGCTCTTTGGTTTCTGGATACCAGCATATTGCCAAATTCTTTTTATGCATTCTTGATCTTTATAATCCCTGCTTTTAATTGTAAGTTCATGGAAAAGGCTTCTTAAGAACCGAACCCAAATGTTCACATGAATTTCTTCTTTCCCAAGTCTTGCATAACCTGTTTCAATAGCTTTGAGAGTGACACCATCAAGCCAAGTGTGTAAATATTTTGTATTTATAATATTTTCTTTCCAAGCTAATTGATCCCAAGGTTTATCACTCGTCTCAACGAGTAAGCAGTCATGCCGTAAGCAAGATGACACTAATGCTGTCCTCCATACGAGCAATCTTGGTAGATCCAAATCTTTATTTTCTATGCATATTGGACAAAAGCGGTTTATACGGGTTGATTTCCATGGAACATTTGGTATCCAGGGAAGCAATGATTTTTTAGAATTTGAATTCATATTGATATAAGGCAAATTGCGATTTAAAATACAAAATGGAGCCGTGAGTTGTGTAAATTCAAAATCATAAATAGGTTTAATTGAATCAATCACCCAAGGAGAATTTCCTTCAATAGTCATTTCAATTAAATATTTCAAAGACAAACCTGTATTTATTGAAATTTTATTTAATAATTCAGGACTAGGAGAGACATCAATATCCCACCAAGAAATTGGTTTTTTGATCAAGAATCCAATTTCAAATAAAGTATCAACATCAATCCTATAATAACCAGCTATCCTCATAATCCATGAGCTTAATGCTTCTAATTTATAGGGATGAGGCCATATTGGGAATCTTTTTGCCATTATTGCAACTCACGTTCAAATTTATTCCGTCTTTCCGTTGGGGAGTCATAATCCGCTTGCATTAATAATTTTAAATCGATATTTTCTTGGCCACTTTCAATTGCCAGAATAGCGGTTCTAGAAATTAGAGAAATAATTTCTCCTATGGTGGCTTCCGTTTTCCTTAAAATATATTGACGTATTTCTTTTTCTAATAAAAACGAAGGAAGTTTTAATGGTAAAGTAGATGTAACACTCATAAGTAAACTTGAAAACTCCCTATCATCTTCCCACAATGGTAAAATGTGTGGTTCAAAGCGGTTTTCGAGTTGATCATCTGTACGTATAGCAAGATAGGCCTCTCTAATCCCAAGGCAGACAATAGGGATTTGAAGTTCATTTCCAATAAAACGGATTAGGTTAAGGAATTCCCTTTGCACATTTATCCTACCAGCAAGGATATTATGAAGTTCGTCAATGATGATCATTCGAGTGGACAATTGCTTCAATAATTTTAAAGCGACATGTTCTAAATCTGCTACTTTACATTTCATAGTGACGGGAGCACCTAGATTATAGAGAAGCATGGAATAAAATCTTGCTATTGTTGGATCACTTGGCATTTGTAGTGCTACGATTGGGATAATTTCTTTAGGGATATTTTCGCAAGAAATTATTTTATGCATGCGTTTAAACTTTTCGATAATCATTGATTTTCCATTATTTGTAGGACTAACAATGAGGAGGTTTGGCATCCTTTGGCGTTTAGGATGATCAATAAGTTTTTGAAGTTTGGAAATAGCTTCTTGCGCTTTTGAATAACCAATCCATCTATCTGCACGAATATGCGCTATGCGTTCTTCATTAGGTAATAAAACTATTTGCCTCATTTGCGGTATTAGATGTTCGAGGGAAAAAGCATTATTAAAATTCACTTCAATCATGACCAATCCTCAATGTCTTCAAATGGTTTGATGGAATCTATTTCGAAGTCTTGCAATTCATTTATATTTAAATTATTATTGTTTTTATTGCTTTTTATATCAAATGTACTTTTTTTTGCATTTTCATTTTTTACACGTTTTTTTCTTGCAGATTGCGTTTCTTTCTTAGCATTTTTAATAATTTCTTTCATTTCCAAAAGAGTCCTGAAAATTAAAGTCTCATCAAAATGACGTAATCCTCTTTCTTTAAGTCTTCGCAATGATTCTCGATGTTCCCAAAGGGTAATGACAGGTCGGGCAATATTCCTATATGGGATTTCTAAATATTGGGACTCTTTTGGATGAAGCACAAATATTCTACTTAAATTACGTGGATCTCTACGGATAATAAACTTTTCATTCATATTACCAGATGAAATCCAAGGTATTAAAGCATTTGAAAAATAAAAGATATGTTCAATAACAAATCCATGCCGTTGGAGAGTTCTTCTTTCAATAGGCAAAAAGTCGATTAAAAAAGCCTTTTGGTTTTGCACTAAATTTATATCTTTATTCCTATTTTCTATTCCACGACGGAATAAAGAAAGTGGAGTTTCCATAAGTGAAGAATGAATTTCAAGATGATACTTTCCTACAATTGCATGGGTAAGCCATTTTTCTAGTTCAGGCATTGTGAGAATAGCCATTTTATTTGAGTCGTAATTTCCTCGCTCGGATGTATTTGAAAATGTGGTGCCAGGAATTTCATGTATTTCTTTCATGAAAGTACCAATAACACGTTCAATAACCCCATTGAGATGGGGATAGCCAACTTTCCTCCAATGAATTGAAATGCCGTGTTGTTCACATCCTTTACGCAATGCTTCGCTTTTAAATTCGCTACCTTGATCCACTACGATTTTTTCTGGTTTTCCTTTTAGTGGCCAGCTATGTTGGATATTAAATTTATTAAGGAGATCCGTTTTATCAAATATGGCATGAGTTAAACACATGCCAACAGAGACAGCTGATGGACTTTCAAAACTTAAGTAAAAACCAGCAATACATCTACTAAAGACATCTATTGCTAATGTAAGCCAAGGTCTTCCAATTGGGAGGCGTTGTTGCTCATCCACGACTATAACATCTACTTTTGTGTGGTCTATCATGAATATTTCAAGAGGATCTTGGGCAGTAATAGCTGGGCCATGGTTTGCTGTAAAAGGATGAGCCGCAAATTTTCCAGATCTTTTTTCAAACACTTTTTCCAGTGAGATTTGCGAGATTCTCCTACGAACAGTATTTTGCCCTGGAGGCGGAATATTTGCTTCTATGCATCGCCTTCGAACTTCTTGCACAACCTTAGATATTTTTCTTTTTTGTTTATCCAAATAGAGCTCTCTAACCACTTTATGGATAATTGATTCAACATTTTCACCTATCCTAGGCTTACCTATTCCCCCATTCGGAGAGCGAGGCGCAAGAGAGCTTAAAAGCTTTCCTGATACTTTATAGCGTTCAATTAATCTTGATAATGTGCGTTTCGAAATGCCAAGTTCATTTGCTGCTGTTTGTCTTTTTTTTTCAGAAATTTTTGATATCTTTAAAAGGGATTGAATGACTTTTGCTCTGCGGCGGGCTTCTTCCCAAGCTGGTTCTGACAATCTTACTGGCCCAATTTCCAAAGAAGATGTCCCAGAGCTTTCATTTTCTTCGGTAATGTCCTGATTTTCCATAGTTGTAATCCTTTGACAAGGAGTATGGAAATTTTAGCATATTAGGACAGGATCTATGGAAAAAACTTTTGACATCCTCTTTGGGTAACTATCTAATTTCACTCCTTACGAAATGACCTTCTCTCTGGAAAATGACATCCAGAAAGTGTTCTTCCTAATCTATCGAGTCGATAAACAAGCAGAGTATCGCCTTTTTGCAACTTAGCTAAAAGTAATTTGAGCTGCGGCCTTTCCATGCTCTTACCTGTAGCAACTTCCGAAATAACTTCGTGAACACCTGCTGCTTCCAGAGCATGGATTTGGAGGGACAGGTTTTGATCAGAAGTTGAAATACGGGCGTAACCATAAATCCTCATTTTTGCCCTCATTTTTTGGACAGGGTTTTTCGGACATAAAAAGTCTAGTAAATTCAGGGTATGAAAACAAGTACTCTTGATTGTAGTCAAAGATACTTCTTTGACCTTAGAATTTCCAAAATTTCTTTTTGAAATATAGATTACCAATTATTGTGGGATTAAAAATATTTCATTAATGTCTTTTCAGTTGCTGAGCTGTTTTAAAGCAGTAAGTTGCACAATCACTGATTATTTTTTAATGCCATATTGGATAATTTATGAAAAAAGTTTTTAATTTGCCTTTTATGAACCAAAGTAATCATTCAGCATTACATGAATGGAAGTATTTACAAAATTATAATCCAAAAACTCAAATTGAATTCCATAGGCCAAATAATGGAGTAAATCCAAGAACGGGCAGAAAATGGATGCATCTTGTTTATATGATCAATAGACCAATGGAACCTGAACGAAATAAGTTATTAACTTCAAATTTTGAAAACATTGTTTCTAAATGGGATGCGATAAGTACTTCACTCATTTCAAATGTTTTGCTCGAAGCTTACGGCAGCATTGGCTATATTCTTGATGTTCCTCCTCAAAACATTATTTCTACAAATGAAGCAGATATTAGTTTTAAAAATCATATTGGAACAACACCAAGCAATGGAAACTTTCAAAGAAAAGTAATTGATAGTTTTGCATTGGTTGACTATATTAATAAAACTCAAAATAGAAAGATTGTTCCGCCTAAAGTATTAATTGAAAAAACAATGAGCTTCAGTGAAGTTATCATTGTTGGTAAAGCTGGCATTTCAATATATCCAAATCTTCCCCCAACTGGAGAAATAAAAGCTAAGGGAATTTATTTAATGGATGGAAATTATGTAGATGGAAAGAAACAGGAAATGTATAAACTCGCAAAAAGGGCTTCTGAAGTAAATAATTTGCCTATTATTTACGTAAAAGACCCAATGTTTGGAAATTCTCTTACAATGAATTCTGACGTATAATTTATAACAAATATTTAGTTTATTATAAATTCTCTAGAAGATTATTTTTCATTCGCATTTAATGTGAGTCCATGTTTATGATTGCGATCCCGAGCGCATTGCGAATGAGCTCATTCGCATTTAAAGTGAGTTTGAAGAGATTTGTATTCGCATTTAATTTGAGCCCAAATTGTCTTTGATCGCGATCCCGACCCTCGGATTAAAGCGAGCCCTTACATCTAATAATGGTAATTTAAAAGAAGCTAATACGACTAAAAAGAAGAATCCACTCTTCGGATAAAGAAGCTGGATCTTCTTTTTAAAAATTCAATCTTTTTCTAATATATATTATTGACATTCTCTTAATTATCTCATTAGGAAAATTTAGAGAAAAATGACTCGCACTGACATTAAACTCTCTATTTTTACGTAAATATGATTCCATATCGCTCATTATAGCTTTTTTTAAAGTAATGATTGAATTCTTTGAGGAAAATAAATATCCGATATAGATTGATAAATATTCAAATATTTTAACTATAATAAAACAAATGATGTAATACATAAATACAAAAGATATCCCTAAAACAAAAAAAACAATACAAGCTATAGCAAACTGATTATCTCCTACTTGAAAGTTAGAATCTATAAAACTAGCAAAAAACAAAATTTTTGGTAGAATATACGCTATATAAAAACAAAAAATTAGACTTAAAATAAGAGCCATATTATTATTTGATAAAAAGATCCTTCTAAATATAAAAAGATCCCTCTCTCTCTTAACAATATCATAGCTTTTTAAAATGTAGTTCTGATTGGACTGCATCCCTATTATTGAATAGATCTTATTTTTCATTGAATTAGCAAACAAAATCGATAATATAAAAAGCATTGCGGTAATTAAAAATATTGAAGTATTCATTGCATTATATGTCATTATTAAATATATAATAAATCCCAGTAAAAGACCAGGGAATAGCATATATTTAAATATTTCAAAAATAAAAAAATAATACTCTTTAATGTTAATTTTTTTATTTAGTCTAAGAAGCTCCTTTGATATAAAGTCAAAAGATTCTACTTCATTTATTTCCTCACTCTTATTAAGATTAAATACATAAGAATAATCTATCTCAAATAGAGAAGAAAAATTCAAATATCCAATAAAATATGGGTATTTTTCATTTAAAAAGTCCATATTTATATGATATAAATCTTTATTATAAATATATTTATCATTTATTTCTGGGATAGAATGGGCAATAATTGGAATATAATCATAACCATTTCTTATTGAATATATCAATTTTTCTAATTGTTCAAATTTAAATGTACTCTTCAGAATGTTAATCGTAATTAAAAATGGGGAGTCATCGCTAAAAATTTTGTCATTTTTATAATTAATTTTCTTTAAAAAACTTGTCTTATTTGCACCCCACAATACATCAATGACGTCATCAATTTTAAGATATTCTATCTTATTATGACTACAAGGAAGTTCTAGTTTATAAGGCAATTTTTGGGACTTAAATTTTGGATAATAAAACCAAGAACTATTATGTTTGCCATATCTATTCTCAATGAAACCCTCTTTTGCAAACCATGCTTGTAAAGCCTGAGTATTTATATGCTTTCGAGCATTTAAATGCGTAGTGATTCCTACATTAAGCAAATCAGCAACTTCTAAAATCTTTTTTAATGCTGACTTCGCATTACCTTTCAATAGAAAAATTGATTCTATAGATAGCAAATAAACAGAAGACTTCATTCTATCAGAACTTGGATCAAAAATATTTCGCTCAAAAACAAATACAACACTATCTATTGTATATACATGTTTTTCTCCTTTTTCTATAGTCTTATGCTCTTCAGATAGAGCTAAGATTGATTCAAAGAAAAGCGAAACTCGCAAATGTGAACAAAGCTCATGTTGAGTTATTGATTTATGTTTTTTTGCCAACATCATATTTTTCCTTCATAAACATTTATTGACCTATAAATTTAGATATTAACTCATCTTTAATCCTAATGAACTTTTATCTTCCTGAGTCAATCCCAATTGATTTGAAATAGACTGAAATTCTTTATCAAGTCCAAAATCAAGAACTTTTAAAGAAATTTCAGAGTTGTCTTGAGATTTTTCAGATTCCTGAGCCAATAATAAATTATAATTTTTGTTCAATATTGCATCAATTTCACTGTTGTTTGCAATACTGAAATTCAGAATTGCTGTAACTAAATCTGCATCCTCAGAATATTTACGTTTATATATTGACTTTGAATCTTCCTCGATTAGTCTTTTAAAATCATTTTTAAACGTCTCATTTTTCCCAGTATATACCTTACATTTTTCTTCAATTTTTTCATTCATATTTATGTAATTTTTCTTTAGATGAGAAAACTCTTCTATTATAATCTGCCTGTATTGCTCCTTTTTATCTAAGGATTTTTCAAAATCTACTTTTATATTATTAAGATCTTTTAAAGTTTTTTCAAGAATATCAAAGTAAAAATCTCTACTCTTTAAAAATAGTTCAGATTTTAAATCATTATTGTACGAATCTATATCACTAAAGCATTTAAAATCTTTTTGTTTCAAAAGATTTTCTTCAATATTTTTATAGAGAATACTTTCTTTCTTATAATATTTAGAGTCATTCCATAAAGATAAAATCTCCTCTGCTTTAGGACCTACTTCTTTAAACATAGATACTCTTTTATCAAAAAAATTAGTCACATCATGTATGCTATTTAGTTTATATTCATCCTTTATTCTATTTGCTTCAATATTTATATCTCTCAGTATATCTGTGAATACCTCCCCTTTTTTATTGCGAAGAGCCAGCTCTTTTAAAATCTCGTTTTCTGAACATGTATAACCTCGACTTCTTGATAAATCATCCGACATTTTATCTTTATATTTTTGAAAGCTTTCACCTATAAATTCACTCAATCCCTCATTCTTATAATGAGAATTTATAAATTCATTGTCTCGCAACACATGAGAATATTTCGAACTAAACTCTTTTGCATAATCAGATAATTTTGAACCAAGACTGTTCTTTTCAATCTCAAGCAAGCTTTCATTGAGATATTTAGAGATATCTGATGACTTTAAATCGATTAGGTTTTGCGTATAAAATTTGATTATTTCCTCATTTGATATAGATATTGTATTATTCTTTTTTTCTAAAAACGTCCTTATATCATCACTGATTCGTTCTGCAAAATTTTTGAAGTCTATATCTATTGCAATATTTTCAATAGCAGTCTCGCTTTTTAGCTTTTCAGTCAAAAGCTCAATAAATATATTACTATTGTGTTCATTCGAAATATTCCTAGCATAAGACTGATTATCATATATTTTTTTAGCTTCACTCCCTTCTGTTTTATTAATATTTGCAACAATTTCCATGATTTTTTTAGAGCTGTTGTCTTTTATCTCTCTATTAAGATTCTCGAGATCAAACGGCACAGAATAGTTTTGCTTCATCATTTTAGACAGGTATTTATCACTATCGTTTGAGTTCTTTATCATCTCTCCACATCCAAGGGATAGAGAAATAATCATTTGATCGAGCTCTTTCTTCGCTTTGTTCTTTGAAAAATTCATCAGCTTTTGATACTTTTCTTGATATTCTGAAATTGCTCGCCATGCATTTTCCCCATGCTTTTCACGAAGTAAATGAGCAACTGCTATTTCCCCCGCTTTTTCATTTCTGTTTAAAGCATCTCGAAGCTCAGAAGCCGAGTTATTTTTTAAAAACTCATCCGCGTCTTTAGATTCACTCCCAATATTTGTTATTGATAAATTAATATCACTTGAATATGTTTGAAAGTAGCTACGAATTGACGCATCTTTTCCAGCTTTATCACTATCAAAAAGAAGAACAATATTATTTGTGTGCACTTTTAGTAGTTCAACATGTTCTTTTGTCAATGCAGTACCAAGCACAGCGACAGCATTGTCAATACCTGCTTTTTTTAAAGCAATTGCATCTAAATACCCTTCACAAATATATACTTTATTTTCTGCTTTTATTGCTTCTTTTGCACTTTCAAGCCCGTATAAAATCTGAGATTTTGAATAGATAACTGTTTCTTTAGAGTTCACATATTTTGCAATTTTTTTCTCAATGTCTTTTTGCTGAAAGACTCTACCCCCAAACGCAACAACATTTCCCTCTTCATTTCTAATAGGAAACATAATACGATTCCTGAAAAACTCGTAATGTTGCCCATTTTCTTTTTGGGCAACAAGACCACATTTCATCAAGTCTGATACGCTAATATTATTTTTTTTGGCATAATCTATAAGACCAATTTGATTAGATAAACCTATAGAGAATCTATCAATTGTTTGCATATCCATCCCTCTGCTTTTATCTAAATATGTGAGTGCACTCTTTGAAATAAAACTGTTCTTATATAAATTATCATTATAATATTGAGCGACCTTATTCATTATATCAGTTAATCTTTTTGATTCAGCATCATTTTTTAACTCCTTTTTCCATGGATTTTTATACTCAGGAGAATTCTGATTTTGAGAATTTTTTTCATTTCCAATCTGTGGAGCTTTAAAAAAATGAGGATTTATACCAATCATCCCGTTTATAAGCGCGTAAGAGCTTCCTTTAGTAAATCCTGACTCTTTTGTGCTCCCAACTAAAATTATCTTTGCTCCTACGCTTTCTGCTTCAAGCATAAGTCGATTCAGCTCTTGCACTCCAAGTGATTCAGCTTGCTCAATTAAAACGATTTGGTTCTTAGTAAACGTGTATTTTCCTGCCTCGAGTTCAGATAAAACATTTTTTAACAGAGCTTTAGTTTCATCGCCTTGCTTCAATTTCTCGTTTAAATGAAGATGAATTGTTTGAAATCCCTCAATCTCGTTTATTTTTTTAATTGAATCAATGAACTTCGATTTATCTTCATCATTTAAGTCGCTGCAAATTTTAATGCCACCCTGCTTTACAAAAATATTATCAATATTATTTGCAACAATAGGATTCAATTCATGTTTAATTATAAATTCGTTTACTTTGAATTTACTCACAAAATGAGTGTTTTCAGTCGTACGTCTTTTTATCAATTCAAAGACTAAATTATCATTGTAAAATTTTTCTGCACTGGTAAAGCAAGCTCGTCCATCTCTCGTAAAACCGATTTTTTTAAATTCTTCGCCGTGGAATACTGATAGATAGCACTCAATCGATTCTCTATAAGCAAGGTTTCCCTTGGATTTCTTCATAACACAAGCCATGATATCATTTTCATTAAATATTTCATTTCTCCCAAGTAAAGTTGAAATAACCTCTTTTTTAATCTGAGTTATGTTTTTTGGCTCTTGAAATGAAATTTTTTCTTTTAATTCTCCTATTTTTTCAATATTTGTAAGAATATTTTTATCAATTTCTATTTTTTTCATTGATTCTAGATTCGCTATTTTTTCCTCTGCATCCCCAAGTGTTGCATAATATTGCAAACCGAGCCCTTTTAATTGCTTATTATAGAGCTTTAAAAATTCTTGAGAAACCTGTCTATCTACCTTATTTACTCTAATTTCGCCATCATAAATTCTAAGCTCAACTCCTTTTGCTTTGAGTGCATGTGCAAGCTCATTCTCGTAAAGATTTTTTACAATTCCAATTTGTTGATTTAGTAGATATGAAGATGTTTCTTTTTTATTTTCAATGTAGATTGAGCTTGAAAGCATCGGCACAACATCTAATCCAGCTTTATCAAGCGCATAGGTTCTATTAATTTGAAACGAATCAAAATTGTTTTTAAACACAAATTTTTCTATGTACTGCATTGATTTCTCAATTGCATCCGTGTGAGCTTTTAAAAGCATATCCTGCTCCTCTTTACTGGAAGATAAAGCAAATAAACTTGATACGTCTTGAGGAGCAACAAGAAACAATTCTGAGATATTTTTTTTAGCATCAGGAAAAAAATCTTTTTTTAGAAGCGTTTCTCTATCTTTTTCAATTTGTACGTGTCCATTTTGAGATCTAAAGATGAGAGATGTAGACTGATTTGTAAGTGAATTTAAGATTCTTTCTTTGGCCTTTTCTTTATCGCTTATAAAGTGTATATTTTTAAACTTTTTATCCTTTGTTTCTTTTAAAATTTGCCGTGGTTTTTGCTTATCAACAAGTTCTGTCGCCGTATTTTTACTGACCTTTCTCCCAGCTCTTTCAAGCATGTTCTCATATGACTCTGTGTATATTTTCATATCATTTGTTGCACGCGTCATATAAACATACATGTTGTTATATGTTGCTGATTTATCATCTGCTACAAGACAATTTTTTACAGTTGCACCCTGAGCTGCATAATATGTTACACTCCAAGCATGATTAGCCTTCAAGTATTCGCGTAAATCTATTTCTTCTATTTTTTCAGAGTGAGGATATTTAATAGTCATCTTATTTTTTTCTTTATCAATATTGATCACTTGAAAAAGATGTTTGTTTACCCTTTCTTTTTGCTTTTCGTTTTGGCTCCACATCAACCTATCTCCAACACAGATATCAATTTTAGACTCTGCAAAAATGCTCATTGCATATTTTTTTGATAGATCTACACTTGCTGATTCGTTTGATTTTATATTTTGAATTTGTATTGTATTTTGCAAAGTATCTATATGTATTACGCGATATAAATCATTTCTAACAATCCCATGTTCTTTTATATTTTTTTGAAATGAAACAATATCCCCTTCTTCAAATGAACTCGCGTATTGTTGTGTGTTTTCAAATAAATTTTTAGCCTTTAACGTTTTTGCTTCATATGAATCAGTGAGTTTTCCCTCAGCCTTTAAACCTGCTCTAATTTCGTTGTTAAGCCTTAAAAGTGATTCGTTTGTAAGTCCAGTGACTATTGTTTCTTGTCGCTCAGCATCACTTAACGATAAGAACTCTTTTGCCATTGTTTGAGCTATTTTTTCTTTGTCATTAAAGACATAAATATGATCGTCTTTAATATGCCTTATTGCTTCTTGCATATCATCAGCATTTAAAAGCTGCACAGCTTCATCAAGTATAGGATCTTTTTGTCTCACAGATTCATGCAAGTAACATACTGTCCCCGCAACTCTTTGAATGTCTTTAAAAGGATTGCCCCATTCTACACTTGCAAGTTGTTTTGAATCTCCTATTAAAATAACTCGTGCGTTATTATTATGCGCTTTTTCAAATAAATCTCTGGCCTGTTTGGCTCCAAGCATGCTTGATTCATCAACTATCCAAAGACTCGCTTTTTTATCACTATTTTCAAAATTGAAATCACCTTTTAAAAGCTCTGCTACTGTATTCGCCTTAATTCCAATACTATTACTCAACTCTTGCGCTGCTTTTGATGAAGGAGAAAAGCCTAAAATATTATAATTTTCATGCACTGCTTCAGCTATCATTCTAATCGAAGTTGTTTTCCCGCTTCCTGCATTACCTTGCCAAATAATAACCCCGTCACTGCTTTGAAGTGTCGCTCGAACGGCTTCAGCTTGCCCTTTCGTCAAACCTGATATTTTATCTAGCTGTTTTCTGACCTCAATCATTGCAATTTTTTTCTCTTCACGTGTCAACGCAGTTTGCTTAATTTGAAACCAAATCTCTTTTTTTAATGATTTTAATTCAGTACCAGATATTTTTTTTGTATCGTGACTTTTATTTCTAATTGAATCCATAATGCTATTTTTATTTAGTTCATCAATTTTTTTTGAATCTAAAATATCTATAATTTGATTGAATGTATTCTCTTTAATACTATTACTAATCATATCCTTATTTAAAATGATTTTATCAACTAAATCTTGCTCCAAAAATTTATGATATTTCTTAATGCTATTTATAACAAACTCTCGTGACTTAGACTCAATTGCCAAAGCTTCATGCGTTGTAAATTTTTTTCCATCCATCACTGAAATAAGATTTGGAAGCGATTTTTCAATAGCAATATCTATTTTTTCATCAGAAAATTTATTAAGAGTATTCTCTAACGTTGTTTGCAAAATTTGAAATTTACTAAATTTTACATCTCTTTCACTTAATTGCTTAATTGATTTAAGCACTTCTTCATCCAAATTTATCTTACTAATCACCTTTTCCGATAGAAATGCATATGCTTTATTTGGAATATCCTTAGTCATATTCGCATTTTTTGCAGACTCTTCCCAAACCTTATCCTTTATAAAATTTGGAACATTTACGTCCTTTGCTTTCCTATCGACAAGAACAAGTTTCGTTGCCTCTTTTTGATTAAGTGCTCCTAAATCTTTAATTTGTCGGCTTCTCTTTGAAAAAATCTCTATTTGTTCTCTCGAAAATGAAGCAAGTTCGAAGGTTCCATTTCCCTTTGAAATGATTATATAACCTTTTTCTTGCAACAATCTTCCAAATTCATTCTGATAGATCATTCCAAGAAGTTTTGAATGGTGCATAATTTCTTCATTAGAAAGAGCGCGCCATTCCTTGCCATCATTTGTTAAATTCATCACAACACAATGCGTATGTAACTGCGGATCTAAAAGCCGTGATGTGTCGTGCTGAAACATTGCGACTGTGAAATTTCCTACATTTTTCCTTTCACTTACTCCATCTGTCATCACTCTAATTGTTGAAAATTCACGCTCACATCGTTCAATTGCTCTTTTCACAGCTTTATCATGCATTTCTAATATTTCTTTATCTTTAAAAACAAGTGCCTGTATCGATACACTTTTAGGCGCTGAAAAAGTAAGATCAAATGCTGCACGTCTTTCCTTAACTACAGAAACCTTTTTTATCTCTTCAAATAGCCTTAATTTAAAAGCTTCTCTTTCTTTTTTATTTTTTGCATTCACTGATAAAATTTTTGCTAATTTTGACTTTAAAACGTTTGACTGTGTTTTTGATAGTTTTTCTTTATATTTAAACGCATTTATAAGAGCTGAATTTATTGCATGGAGCTCAAAATCTTTTAATTGAACCTGTGAAATAATTTCAGAAAAATTTGCTTTTAGCTCTGTCATTTGCTTTTCGGTTAATTTATTTGCATCTGATTTTTTCTTACTCTCTTCCTCTGTTACAGAATAGTCAGAAAGTGTTTTTCCATTTTTGTCACGTCCATTTATTAAATGCTCAAACGTTTTAAAATCAATTTTTCCATTTAAACCAAGCAAATCGGCTCCTTTTCCGAACCATTGTGAGGTTTCTACTGATTCTTTTTCTGAATAATAATTGTCTTTTTTATAATAATTTACAGCCTGACTCGCACCTACAACAGCAATTGAAAGCATAGTAAACCTCTCAAATATTATTTAATTTTAAAAATTATTGAATTTACCCATTACACATAGAAGCATATTTATTATATGTCACCCATGCACTGAGTCCTTGAACTTTAAGCACAGTCAAAGCACATCGTGTGTTAGCGTCTATGTCATACAACTGATTTATGCTTGCTCTGCATTTTTTCTGCCAGATAGAATTTATTTGAAAAAGACCTATATCTAGAGTTTTATTTCGATTGTAATTTGTAGCTGAGGGATTCAAACTTGATTCCCAATTTGCTATACAAAACATGATTGGGATGAATTTAGGATGAAATCCGTGTTTTAAAAGTAATTTTTCAAATGCCTGAAAAATATTTACGTTTCTTACAATTCGTTTTTTCTTGCTTACGACAGCGATAGGATCGTAAGGATTTCCACGAAAATCGCGCACTTCAAAATTTAAATTGTCTGATGATAATTCGCCTATTTTTTGCCCTTTATTTAGCTGCATCCCTTCTGTAAAATTACCACTAATTTTCCCAGATATAACAGCAAAAAAATTATCGCTTTTTATTGCAATTGTTTTACCTGTGTATCCATCAACCTCTCCTATAAAGATAATTTTTCCAGCAGCAGGAGAAAAAACCTCTTTTTTAAGAGGTTTTATTAATATCCCCGTATTAAATCCCCCTTCACCAAATGCGTTCCAGCCAAATTTACTCACTACATCGCCTGAGATTGGGTGCATAACATCTGCATTAAATAAATAACTGTGTTTGTAGGAGTAAGAATTTGAAAAAACACTTTTAAGCTTTTTCTTATTTGCATTGCTATTAACGTTTTTTAACGCGCTCTTTTTTAATGAGATACTCTTCTTTTTAAAGTGCTTGTTTTTTAATTCTGATTGTTTATTTAGAATGTTTTTTTTAAGTGGATTCGGGTATACGAGTTTCAGTTGTGAGCCGTCATGAAATATCTCTGCACTACAAATCATATTGGCAAATAGAATATAAATGATAAAAATTTTGAGCAACTTCATCTAAAATTCCCTCATTTTATTATTATATAAATTTAAAGAACTGTGTCTTGTGTGAATAAAATATGTACGATTGAGTTTTGCGGAATCGTGATTTGTGTGCCGCTCTTGTCAAACCCCTTTTGAATATTCTGAGTGACAGACTGTATTCCTTGAGCAAGTGAAGCATTTATCGTATTAGCCACCGAAACGTTTTCAATTGTTCCGTTAATAGTCGCTGAACGCTCAATCCGAGAAAGAGGTATAGAAGCTAGGGTAGCCCCCGAGAAAGCAACCACAGCGCTCCAAACCGAATTATTATAAATATCCCCCGAAAGCCCTGTATATCCTCTGATGTCCTTAATTACACCTTTACATGAAACGCTTTTAATTCTGTTGTTTTTTGAAGCACAAAAATTTGTTTCTATGTAGATTTTGTCTTCGCTCGGATTTAGGAGTGCGTTTGCTGTGATGATATAACCGCTCGGAAAAAGAAAATCGTCGAGTGGCCCTATTACACTCAAGCTTGTAGGTTGCGGCCCTCCTGATGTAATTGTTAGCCCATCAGGAAGCAGAGCTAGGACACGCGTTCCTGCTTTAATTTGATAACCAGCTGCGCCTATTGAAGTGTCGCGACCTTGAAGGCTCGTAAGAGTGCCATTGGAAGCTAGCAAAAGACTTCCTTTGCTTTTCTTTATAGGCAACTCAGAAGTCTTTTCTTGAGCAGTTTCATTAGTAAATTGCTTATTGCTATTGCGATGTGCATTTGTAGCAAATGCAGGCACCAAAGCTTCAGCACTCTGCGTTTGCGCAGCATCCCCATTTACAAAATTTTTATTACTGCCTGTTTTATTCTCAGCTACTAAAACTGATCTAAAATCTGTTCTCGTAAGCTTTGTACTTGAAGGAGCAAACTCGCTGTCAATGTCTCTTACAGTAGTTGTTACACTTTCTAAAACATCTTTTTTCTCTACTTCATTAATATTTCCCTTTTCTTTATCTTTATTGGTTTCACTCTGAGAATTCACAAGCTCAACTTTCTCAGTAGCGCCCTTCTGTGATGAATTATTTTTTTCACGCTCAGCGATTATTTTTTTTGCCTCTGCATCTGCAACTGGATCATTTGCAACCTTATTTGTTTCAAATTGAGCTGCAAATGCTTCGTCAGCTGGAATGTCTTTTGCGCTTTTTTTAACTGAGTCTGGCACGGTTTGGACTTTTTTATTTGTCGACATAACATAGCGCACAGATCCATATATTCCTCCACCGATCGATGAAAAAATTACTGTTGAAACCGCAATTTTTTTCATAATAATTTTATCGATAGCCATATATTATCTCCAAATTAGTTAATAACGTTTTGAAAAACAGATGGATCAACTAAAGCTTCTAAATCTTTTTTTTCATTCGTTTTCTTGAGATCGACTATTTTTTTTGTTTTATCTTCCTCTTTTATTTTATTTCTATTTTCAGGTAATAATGGGATATCTATGTCATTATCTTTTTCAATTTTTTTAACTGTATCCTTAATTTTATTATTGTCAGTGTTTTCCTTTTTAAAGCTCTGTGCTTCGCTTACAAGAATTGCATCCACTTTTTTTGTAATAACTGGTTTTTTAAATTCACTCTCTTTTTTACTTTTTATCTTATCAATTATGCTCTTTCCTTCATGAATTTTATTCGTTTTTTTATCTAAAAAGGTATTAACAAACGGCACCCCTTCCAGTTGCTCTGGTTTTACAAGCGAATTGACTCCGTTTGGTTTTTCAAGGATTACAATCCCATTAGTGTATATTGGATCAACAATTCTCACAGCAATGGCAACCCAACAATAAGGTTCATTGTTATTAAGATAGGCTTGACAAAATGTATCTGTTTTTTGCCTTTTCATTCGACAGATATACCATGTTACTGGCATTTCTTTTAAATCATCAAATGTAAAATTATTCTGACCTGACTGATTTCCCTCAGAATTACCAAGAGCGACAGTTAATATAACTGCCGAATAAGTAGCAGCTGATTTGTTTTCTGTTTGTGCTTGCATATTTTGATTGCTTTGTAAGGATAAACTATTTGATGTTACGCTTGCATCACCGTAATCGAGTTTAATAATTTTTGAAGCGCCACTGCAATTTGAAAGCTCTTCAGGAAACTGCACAAGTGTTGGACGTGAAGGAGTTACATTTATTACAGGGATATTATTATCATTGCTTAAAACATTTCGCACAGCAAACTGAGATGAAACAAGAGTATTATCTGTTGCAGGAGCCCCTGTTAGGGCATAAATATTCAATGCATTAAATACTGCTAAAATCAGGATTAAAACCGATGATTTTAAAAACTTTTCCATCACTCCCCCTATCCATATTAAATTTAAAAGTTACACTAAGTTTTTTCATTTGTGAGACTGTGCCTGTTTTTGATTGTAGAAGCTGAGTTCCTGAAAGAATAACTACGTAGATTGAAAAATCAGTTGGTAACGATCCAGCTTTAATTTTTTCTTTGTCAATTTTAAATTCTCCTGAATTTCCTTTTGCTGTGAGTTCAATGTTTCTTACAACAAAGTCATGAAATTTACTTGCAGATGGAGAATTCTCTTCAAAATTTATCCCAAATGCTGCTGTTTTAGCAGAATAGGAATCACTCGATGAATACGCATATAAAATCTGTGCAAGAGATTCTGAAAGCTGAACGGCAACTTCTTTAAAAGCCTCATCATCGGAATTACATGCAAGCCGTGATACTCTACCATTTTCTATAACAAGAGCAGGTGAAATTTCGATTCGAGGAACATTTGGTGCTTTTAAATAAACAATATAACAAATCAATACTATAAAAATAATTGGATTAAATATCTGCCAAAAATAGTAAAATTTTGATAAGTTATATATTATTAAGTTCCAATTCCTTTTTTCTTTTATCTTCTTATTTTCATCATTCATACGATTTTCCTTTAAAATTATTATATAGCAGCTACAGATAGAAATGGTTTTAAAATTGAGAATAATACTAATACTACAAACACTGTCATGACAACGCAAACAAACATTATGAGTAGAAAAATAACGAGAAGAAAAAACGTGCCTGAAAAAAATGAAGTGAAGCTTATGCTTTCTGGCGCAGATGGAATAAAGCTTAAAAGCATCAGTTCTATGTGCAAACCAACGCAAAATATAGAATAACCAAAAATTGCTTTTAACGCGACAAATGTGTTATTTTCAAACGTAAAAACAGATTTAAGAACTGTAAATGGAATCATGCAAATAAAAAGCTGTTGGAGGACTATAATAAAACAATTTAATGCCCCAAGAAATCCAAGAGGAAGTTCAAGTAAACCATTTTTAAATGCTTCAAGAAAATGAGCACCTACTCCAGTCGAAATTTTTGAATATATGCTCGCGTCATCATTCTCATAAGAAGCCCTCGATACGAGCACATTCCAATTATTGTATTTCTCTGCAAATACCGCGAGACTTCCCTTGCCGTCCGTATTAAAAAGTTGATCGACTAAATTCCAAATCCCATCTTTTAAATAGTAGAAATGAGCGAGTGTTAGATAGAGAATGATTCCACAAAAAAATGCTCCCATAATTTCCTTATTTCCTAGCCAAACTCCCTTAATTAATTTTGTATAGATCATAAATGCAGCGAGGCTTGAGATTAAAATCGAAGGAATTGCTCCAGTAAGACCAAACGTTTTAATGATCGGCTGCAGCACAAATGGAAAAAGATTAAAAAAAACAGGCCAAGATCCGCATAGAAATGGAAATGTATTTGTACAAAAATCTTGATTTTTATTAATCGAATCAGAGTTTATATTTGCTGTGAACATAGCTGATACTGTAATCCCAGCGCCTATAGTCAGAAGAATCGTTAAAGACTGAATCATTTTTCTACTATCAAAATGCCCTGCTATCCAGTTATATAAAATTGCAATTACGATTGAGGTAAAAGCAACAGAAGAAACTACCAAAAGCATACTGTTTAAAAAATCTTCCACACTTACTCCTTTCATTTTTAAAGAGTAATTATTCATGAGTTTTATGAATTGTCCTTTTTGTTTTTTTCTTCTTTGCCATTCTTTTTTAGAAATGGATTATTGATTTCTTTGATTGACATCTGCATTTTACGAGCAATTTCAGCAAACATTTCTTTTGTAACAATTTGTTCATTGTCGCTTATTACAGGCCCCTGCCCCGCTTGCGTCATTATCATCATTAAATTTGTAAGTTTTATATTTATTTCATTTAAGAGATGAGTTTGCTGGAGAGCAATATCTACGCTTGTAACAGCTGATAGCTCTTGGAAAACCTGACCTCTACTTTTCTGTGGAGCTTCGCCTTTTCCAGGCTTACCTGGTTTTATTGGATATTTCGTAACTTCTTTTTTTATGAACTCGACTGTGTCTTTAAGAGCTTCTATTCTCAATGATTCATAGCCGTAATTTGCGATGTCATTTGATGCACGAATTGATGCTCGTTCGATATTAGAGTTTGGATAGCGACGCATGAAATCTCTTCTTTGTGCGTCGGTGATTTCGTCTTCATTATCTTTTTTATAGTACTGTAGCATTGCGAGATTACGTGCTCTACGCGAAAAACTCTGCCCCATGCTAATATAACTATCAATTTTCTGCATTAAAACTGGATTTAAATAGTGCAGACGGAAACTTAAAATATTACCGCGATACTCTAATATCCTATCCACATAATCAATCATCTGTTTTAATTGAAGATAAAAAATATTTTCTTCAGGACTTGTTAATGCAGTGACACCATCCTGAATAAATCGTGCGGCTTCATTATACGCAGTGACAAAACCATTCCATGCCTCAACCCATCCCTTTGCCATTTCATATGATTCTTTAATGGTTTTAGCTGTGGGAACAATATGAGTTGCCCATTGGAATTTTAACCAGCTTGTTAATTCTGTGAGAGCTGCTGTGTCGCCCCCGATGGGGTCAGCTTTTGCGACTTTTTCTTTTAATACACTCGCAATTCCTGCTCCCGCAAGAAAAGCGAGGCTTAAAAAGCCTCGCCTTGAATTATTTAAATTTTCACTTTTTTCATTGACTTCTGCACTTTGATTTTCATTTACATAAAACATTTTTTCTTTGTATTCATTTTTTTTCTCTATACTTTCCATAAAAATTCCCTTCTTCTTATTAATTAATTTAATAAATCGCTTAAATTTTTATTTGGATTGCGAATCACTTCTGTAACAATTTTTTGAATTTCTTCGTCTGGAGGAATAAATTGCGGAAGTTCAACAGGACCTCGCTTTGCTAATAATTCGCATGTAGTCCAGTAATCATATAGCCCTGTCCTTAAACATGCCTGCCGAATCGCAATGCTTCCCGCGTGCGTTGTTGATGCCCATAGGTCGACTTTATTCACATCTAGAATGACTTGGTGAATTTCTCTGTTTTCATCTATATATCCCCATGCATATCTTCCTTCAGACATAAGCTCTAAATTGCTTTTAGAAACATATTCAATTCTCTCAAGCTTATTTTTTAAATCTGAGCTTGATTTTAACATATAAGAAACAAGATCACCTGGATTCTCTTTAAAGAAAAGTCTTCTAGTTGTTGCAATGATTCCAAATTTTTTCTTTTCATCCTCTGAATCTATTACTAAATCTGTTAATTCCTGCGTTGCAAACTCAGAACGCATCCCGTCTTTTCTTCCCTGTGAGTTCATTATTCTAAGTTTTTTCTGCGGAATACTGTCACGCGCTGCATGAATCTCATCTACAACAAATTGCATTTCGAGTGGCTCTAATTGTTTTGAAGTATGCTTTTCACAAAGCATTTCACTCAGTGAAATCGCCATGGAAAAATACGCTCCATAGAGTTTCTTTGGTTGCGTTACTTTTGTAGATGAAGTTGAAAAGTAAATAAAACGCGCATTTTCCCAAGCAAAATTTCTTGTTTCCTTTGGGACAAATATTTTGCCGAAAACATTTGGATCAACAAAATTTTTTAAATTTTGAATTCTATCGAGCCATTTTTCATCACTTGAAGCTTTTTCAATAAAAGTTTTTTCAAATAAATTATAAAATATTTCAAGGGAATACACTTTCTCATTATTACAACTTTTGATAATTTCTCTTACGTCAGCAGCAACAGCTGATTCTTTGTCGTAATCGATAGAACACAATTCACAAATCCACTCTGTAGCAGCTTCTCGCCCCATTGCTCCAAACGAAAAAAATGCTCTTAATGGATGATCTTCAAGTGGTAGAAAATCAGCTTCTTTAACAAGAGTCAGCCACGCATCGGCAAGACCTTCTTGGCAAAGAAATTTAAAACTCATTCCTATTTCGATGTAGCAACCACCTACACTATTTAACTTCTTTTTCCGTATATGCGACAAAATTGAAAGAGAAAGATAAAGGGATTTACCACTTCCTGGCGGACTGATATAAGCTGTTGGATATTGTGCCGTGAATTTTATTTGAAACAATCTATTATCAATAGTTCTTAAGTTTAAGTCAGGGTTTTCTACTTTTTTTGAAAACTTTGGCCTTGGCAGATAATAAATAATTTCAGTTATATTCTTAATTTTTTGTCTACGAAATGGAATCCGAGGCTCACTGCCAGGTAAAAAACTTTTCATTGCATCAGAGACAAATGCTGTGTCTTGTCCAAAAATCGGCCGATTGCTTTCGCCAAAGCGTATACAAATAGATTCAATTTCTGAAAATTTTTGCGCTATTTGCTCTGGACTTCCATGAAGCATAATAGATATCTGAAAAAAACAATTTATTTCGTCATGTTGAAGTTTTTGTGCATCTTCGTTTTCATTTTTAATCCCCTTCTTAACTTTTATTTTCTCTTTAATGAAACTTGAGACAGGAGTTTCAAATTTAACGGGATGAACCGTAACAGAAATTGTAGATGTAATATCTGATAACGCTGTGTAAATTATTTGAAAACGCTCATCAACATACGCGGGAAGTTGAACAAGGGTTATTACTGCTGTTTCAATTCCAAACCAAACTCCTTTTACAAACCCTTTTTCAAATGAAAAACCGCTTCTAAATACAGGTTTCTCTTTTTTTGATGGGCTATTATAAGGGAAGAAAATTTTCTCTGTTACTTCGGACATTTCAGACGGTGTCATTCTAACAAAGTTAGAATTTATGAGTTTTATAATTTCCTGCTTTTTTTCTTTCATTCCTATAATAACTGGCAGTCTTATAAATATAAAATAATCGCCCCTCATTATTTTTTTACTTTTCATATGCTCAGGGCAATCGTGGTCAATTACGTTTGGGCTTACAAATTTTATAGATGATTGAGTTGGAACAATTTGCAGAAGTGCAGAACAAAATGCTTCAAAACGGCTTTCAGAGAATAATATTTTTCCACCTGTAGTATTATTAAATCCAATTTCTACTATTTTTATGCCAATAATTTCTTCACTTGTGGGTAAATACCAAGAATCTTTATCATATTCAGATATACTGTGTGCATCAAATTTATTGTATTTAACTTCAACATTTGCTTCTTTAACGCTTTCAAGATTGAACATTTTTTGAGATAATTGCATTTTTGCAAGCAGTTTTTCACAATTTTCGAGTGGATATTTACCTCCATGAAGTTTTTCAACTATAATAAATGCGATTATCCCTGAGGTTAAAAATATGACAGCACTCACGGGTCCTGAAATAAATTCAAAAACTTGAAAAATATTTGTTATAATCGCTGTAATGGCAAATACAATAAATGAAATATACACGGAGCGCATTCTAAAGCCGCCCAGAATTCTGAAAGGGATATTCTCATTTCGGCTCGTTTTTATCATACAAACCTCTAATATTTGATGTTTTATTTTTTGAAATTTATTTATACTAACAATTTAGACCAACTATTTTTGCAGGACAGCTTTGTAATTGTTGAAGTGGAGAGGACACACTTCCTTGGAAAAACTGGGCAATTAAATAAATAAAAATGGTTACAAATAGGCTCTTTGTTACTTTTGGCTTTATATTACGAGTCCATTCCCAGTCCATAAACTGGCAAATTGCAAATAGTAATAAATTGATAGTAAGCACTGCACTTCCTAATACTACAAACCAATTCGTAACTGCCTGACTTGCTTGTCCAATGGATGCACCAAAGGGATCTCCACCTGCATGGGCTGGAAATGATGTAAATATGTTATAAATAAAGACGAATTTAAAAAATTTAAATGTATTTTTAATTAAACCATTCATATTTTTCTCCATATATTTATCTTTCGATTTATAGTTATTGATTATTATTCAAAGCAGATTGCTCTTTTTCATGCTCTTCTTTTAGCGCCTTTGCTTGCATCAATTTTGCTTTAAAACCATGAACTCGACCGTTTAAAAAATCTCTCAGTTCAGGCCAGTGACGTGAATAATATGATCCATTTTGTGCATCTGAAGGCTTAAAACATCCATCATAACTATATGCAAACTGAAACCCAATCAGTGCAAAATTCCTATCAATCGCAATGAATTCAAGTTTTTCCTTTTTCTCTGTCTCAATTCCTCCATCCCCTATTAAATAAAAGTTTAGCCATTTTGAGCATGTTTCACTTGAAAACCCTTTTGGTAAATTTTTCTCATCTAGTGTTTTTTTCGTGATGATTTCAGAGACTCCTAAGTTTTCAAAAGGATTTTGCATTGCAAAATTCGGTGTTATATCAGCTTGATTCTCATTGCCAAAATTCATTTTCTCATTTTTAAGTCGCGCTAATTGAATTTGTAAATCAGTAATTGTTTTTTCATCTGAAGAAATTCTTGAGGCCATTTTTGCAGTGTTGTCATCATAAAATAAATATGAAAAAAGCGCTCCTGTAAGACATCCAGTAGCAGCTCCCATCCAACCGAGAATTTGACTTGGTTGAGAATCATAATTATTCGCTTGTGCGTAGCCGTATCCTGATCCAAATCCAACAGCACAACCTGCAATCGTAGTAAGCGTGAATTTTGTTCCGTAACTTAATTCATCTGCGTATAGATTTGCTGTATGAGCTGATGAAAGTAAAACAAGTAGCAATGAAAGTGCATGCATTTTATTTCTTTGCTTTATATACTTTCTTATTATACTTTTATTTTCTAATATATTATTCTTATTCTGCATCAAATAGCCCTTCCTTTTTTAAAATCCTTTCAACTTCTCCGTATTTTTTATCTATTTCTTGCAAACCAAGAATCATTAAATGTTTGAAGAGAAGTGGACCTGATAATCTCATCCTTCCATTGATTTTAAGATCATATTTTTTTCGAAATAAAATTATCATCTTATATTCTTCCATTTTTTTCTCTGATAAACTGATATTTATTCTGTCTCTTTGTCGTTTTGATTTTGTCTCCATATTTTTTTTTTGCACCATTTTTTCACCTTTTGGGTTCAAATATGTTTAAAAAAAAGCAGTAATTCTTTACTGCTTTTTTTATTTATTTAGTTTTTACTTGAATTCTTCGTAAGTGATTCTTAAAAATCCGTCCTCACCATTTTGCCCCGAAGTGCCGCTTTCACCTGCTTTTTGATAAAATGCACGCCAATCACCAATTAATCCGCCACCAGCTCCTCCTTGAGAACCAATTCCACCTTTACCAACTTGTATTGTAATGAGTTCCCCAGGATTTACACTTAAATCAACTGTTTTTACTGGAGCGCTCCATCCATTGATTCCATTACCACCTGCTCCTGATATGCCCCCTTGAACCATTTTCTCATTAACTGGTCGTATGCAACCTGCTTCACTGACTGGTGTTACTGAAACTCCCCCTACTCCCCCTTTTCCACCTATTCTATAATTTCCGTTGCGAGTGCTTACATATTCAACACCAAAAGGAAATTTATAATCGCCAAATGCAGTTAGCCCACCAACAGTTGCGGCACTGCCATTCGATCCAGACGGAGCATAGGCGCGGATATCTTGAAGATCGAGTGCGCATTTCATCCCAGCTCCACCACTGGCTCCAGGTTGGTTATTTGCGCTTCCTCCAGCTCCCCCTGCTCCACTAAATGTCATCACGCCCCACGAACCCATATATGAAGGAGCGGCAGAACCAGATCCTCCGCCACCCGATCCACCATTTGCTCCTGAAGCTCCAGTCAACGTAACTTTGAAAACATTTGCTGGTACTGTCCAGGAATATTCGCCTGCTGAATATTCAACATATTTTTCACTGCCTTTGCCTAGACGCTCACACGCTTTTTCTGTTTCTCCTAAATACTGTTTACATGCATTTGCTGTGAGATTAATTCCTTTACTATAATTAATTACAAGCGTTCCGTCTTTATTTTTTTCCAACTCATTTAAAATAATATTTTTAATTCCAAGCTTAGATATACCTGATAAATCAGACACTATTGTATTAGAAATATTTAGTGCTTCTAAACTTTTCATACCCGAAAAGAGATTTGTACTTTGTAAACCAGCATACGAAATAACACCTCTATCTGATTTTCTACAACTATTTCCATGAAGATCTAAATACTTTAAATTTGTAAGTTTTATAAGGCTGCGGACATCACTTTCTTGCATAATATTGTCACAATTTGAATCTTTATTTCTATCGAATGCATTTCTATTAATAAATACCTCAAGTGTATTCCTCACTGAAATATTTTCAAAGAAACGATTTAAAACATTGTTTGGAATAGATGTGTTTGATAAATTTATCTCTTTTAAATCAAACAAATTAGATAGAATATCTGCATCATTTTCTGTCAATTTTGAAAGATCGTTGTTAGATAAATCAATTGATATTATTTGATTAAGACCAGTCAGCATATTTAAATTATTAGTTAAACCAATATTTCTAAACTTTAATTTTTTCAAATTCCGTAAATTCTTAAGGCTATCGATACTGCTTGTATCAAGCTTTATATTGTCTGATATGTCAAGAGACTCAAGATTTACTAAGTATTTTGTTATATTATTAAGATTTTTAATGTCAATATTTCTCACAGAGAGTGATTTTAAATTTGGCATCCTTTCTAAATAAGAAAGAGTATCAGACTCTATTTTTGTTTCAGAAATATCTAAATGTTCAAGATTAGATAACAGCATAACTGCATCTAAATTATTTAAATTTGTTTTAGCAGCTGATAATGAAACAATTGACTGAACTCCTGTAAGAGCATCCAAATCACGCAAATTATCATCAGCATTTGCAATCTTATTCACATCGTAATCTAAATTTAAAAATTTAGTTGACTCATGATTTAAATATGCTGACATTTTTTTCAAAACTTCTTGAATATTATTACTATTTATTGAAGCATATCTCTTAACGTAGTTAGCAGTTTTATTACCTTCTTTAAGATAACCTGCATAGGTTTTATTTAAGGATACTTCAAAACTTCCCGAATCTGTTAGCAATTTATTATCTTCAATAACAGAAGCTGTGATTTTTACTCTACAAATTGTAACGCCTTTAATAAGCTCTTTTTTTATTAATATAAGAGAATTTTTTAAATCGAGATTAAATATTTCTTTGCATGAATCAGGATTTGCCGTTTTAGTTACTCCTTCAGACTCCAAAACTATTTTAGGTTCAATCTCAAGTTCTTTCTTTACAATATCTAATTTAATTCCTGAAAATGGAATTCTTTTATTTTTTTCATCAAATTCAACACCAATTCCTCCATTGCCTGTCGTAGTAAATAAACCATTATCATCGTTGTAAATAATATCGTTCGAATCATTATTTAAATTTAAATCCACTTTCGGTTTAGTTTCTTTTTCTCCTAAATAAATCATATTTTTTGGAGCAAGCGCAGAAATTTTTAAATCTTTACTCTTAAAAACCTCAACCTGTTTTTCATCAACATCATTTTTTGAATTTATCTTACATGCATTTATCGAAAATACTGTTAGAAACAGTGAAATAGGAACTAGAAATCTCATAAATCCTCCTAAAAAGAAATTAAGAATCACTTCAACACATCGCACATATTATAATTGGGAGACTTTTTACTTATTATGAACTGACAAGAACTCTTAGACATATTGATCCCCTCGGTTTTATCGCATGGGGTTTCATTTAAAATAAATTCAAATTTTCTAACATTTAGTATAGGATAATCAAATGTTGAAACATTTGTATTTGATATATTTATATATTTTAAATTCCCGTTCCAAAAAGGCATTGTGCTTAAATTAGTAATACCTCCAATCTTCCCAAACTCATCTTCAATGCTGCAACCTTGACCATGAATATCGATATATTCTAGAGATTTTATATCACCAAGATACACGTTATCAAAATTATTAATCATATCGCATCTTCTTAAAACGTAATCATTTGTCATTCTCTTATAATCATTTCTTGCAATAAATTTTTTTAATTTATAATTATTACTGTAAAAGAATGAGTGAAAATAATCCTTCAAAATTTCATCATTGATTGGTGTTGAAAGAAGATTTTTACGATTTATCGAGATATTTAAACTTTCTAGATTTTTTAAACTTGCAAAAACTTGGTACTCTGATTTATGTATTCTTTTCAAAGGATTGTCTGATATATCAAGCTCAGTAATGTTTTGATTATTTTCTAAAAATCTAATCGAATCGAGATAAATGTTTCTTATAGACAAAGAATTCAATTTAAAATTATTTATAATATATAAATCAGAAATATTAGTATTCCCTGAAATATCTAATTCCTTTAACTCAGGAATAATATCAAAAATTTCTCTAATTGATTGAATCCCTGAGTTTTTGATTGATAGTGAATCAATCTGATTTAAAGCATTTAAAACATTTTTTAAATTCATTCTATTGCTATCAAGTACTAGCTTTTTTACATTCTTAAACTCTTTTAGCGAGTTTAAATCGCTGACTGAGCTGTTTGTTAGATCTAATGTTATAACTTTCTCTTTAAATCTATGTAAAAAATCTATATTTTCTATAGCATTATTTTGGACTCTTACTATACCGACTTTTAAGTTTTTTACAAAATTATCAAAGCTTTCATTATTACTTGATAGTATTGATCTAATTTTTTCATCATTTCTATTATATTTTTCTTCTAAAGTTGAATAGAAATTAATAGATCCAGTAAAATTTTTTGGAACAATTTTATCACTTTTGCTGCTTTTTAAATCTACGTTTGCACTTAATTTACAATTCAAACCATCGATTACATGCGAGTTATCAATCAAAATAGATGAAGTATTCGCATCATAACTAAACAAATTTTTGCATTTTTCATCTGATTCAATTGAAATATTTTGCAACGATCCATTTGATACATTTACTACAATCCCACTAAATTGATTTAGTTTATTCCCACTATCAACAAATGATTCACCAATACCGCCCAGACCTTCACTAAAGAATAGTTTATTTCTACTACTCCACAGCTCACTTGGAAACTTAATGTCGACTGTTGGACTAATAATTTGCTCTGAATCTGCATTTGATTGATCATCATTATTCTGTTGTTTTTTTGAACAACTAATGCTTGAAATCAATAGAACTGATAACAGATAATTTCTACAAATCTGTTTTCTTAATCTCATTCTTCTGCCTCCTTTGCACATTTGGACACAACCGATTATTTGATAAGGAAATATTTTTACATAATATTTCCTTATCAAATAATCTATTAAAAATTAAGATGAATATATTTTATATATAAAACGACAACATAAATTTAATATCGCTATTTTTCTGTGTCTGTGCACATACTTCATAACTTGAAAGATGCGCTTTTCTCGCTCCACCAACGAGTGCGATCATATTCTTTCTGAAACAGTAACTTATAAATTACAAAATACCACATACTTGATATATGTCAATTTATATCAAGTATGTGGTATTTTGTAATTTATAATAGTTTAATTTTATAAAGTATTGATAATATTGAATTATATTCCAGAGTTTTATAGTTCTTAATAGACTATAGAGTTTTTTTTTCTTAAAATGTTATATCAAATTATTGACCTATTTGACCAATGAATTTTTTTAAGTCAATTTTAATAAAATTCATAATTCCTAAAATTAAGGACACATAATGGAAATTAATGATATTGGTAGTAGAATTACATATCTGAGAAAATTAGGAAGATTAACACGAATATACATTCGAGAAAAGTACAATATTTCACAAAATACATTAAGAAAATGGGAAGAAAACAACCTAAATATACCTGAAGAAAAAATTGACTTAATTTGTTATTTATTTAATTCAGAAGGAGTAACAGTTAAAAAGGAATGGATTAAAACTGGAAGAGGCGAAAGTCCCGTATTTTCAGCTAATCAAGAAAATTTAAAATATATTCTAAACGAATCAGAAGATAATAGAGATGACATTATAGCACTTGAGGAAATGAGGTTATTAATGTCAGCAAATAAATATAAACTTGTAAATTTGCTCCTAGATAATGACAGTATGTTTCCGTATTATCAAAAGAATTCATGGATTATTGGAAAAAAAAGCTCTAATAATTTAGATACAATAGGGAGAGATTGTATTGTAAAAATGAAAGACTCAAATAGCCTCACATTCAGGCGCGTAGGATTTTCTGATAAGAAAAAATGTTTTAACTTATATATTTTGAACACTTATGATACTAAATTTTCTGACCCTGTTTATTATGACGTGGAAGTTGATTTTATAGCGCCCATTACATGGATAAGGAAAATATATGAGCAAAAGTAAAATTGAATTTGATTCAAAAAATATTATATTTGAATTTAAAACCCGAGTACGAATTGATGATATTAACTATGGTAATCATCTAGGGCATGATAAATTAATATCGATAATTCATGATTCAAGAATGAATTATTTTAATCGTCATGAAATTAGCGAGTTAATGCCTAATATTTCTCTTGGGATAATTATAGTTAATTTAAATATAGATTATATAAGTCAGGCAAAATTTAATGACTTTTTATCTGTACACATAGCTTCTGGTGATATAAAAAATAGCTCATTTGAATTATTATATAAAATCACAAATTCAGATGGCATATTAGTTGGATTATGTTCTACAACAATGGTTTGCTTTGATACAAATCGGAAGAAACCAGTAAAAATTCCAGATATTATATTAGAAATATTAAAAAAATAGATTATATTTTTGAATTTTTCTCCGAAATAGTTGATAATACATCAATACAGTACAATATTTGATTTAGAGTTTTTAACATCAAATTATTTTTTTTTACTACAAAATCTAATTCAGAAAAATATTTATTATTTGAAGAAAATGTTAAACATGTACTAAAATATTTATGATTATTTAGCAGCATTACTCCATTTTTAAGTTCAAATTTCTTTCTTCTTAAAAGAATCTCATTATAAAATTTAGATGAATAGTCAAATGACGAATACAGTAAAATTTTTTGAATATCTATATTATCTTTTCTACATCTTCTTGCAAATCTATAAACTTCTCTCCATATTTTATCTTCTTTTAAAAAATATTGTGATAGAAAATCATCGTTTTTTAAAAACTTGAACCAACCAGTATCACTAGCAAATGTATTGGTAATCTCGCTATTATGAAGTTTAAATGCAACTGAAAAATACTGTATTCCAGAACTACATAATGGTCCAAAATCTACGTATTTTTCTAGTTTAGTTTGTAAGTCGATATTACTTTCAACCTTTATTTTTGAATATATTCTAGATAAATCTTCATTACTCATTTAATTTCTCTCTTTATTTCATTACCATTCCACCATCTACAGAAATAGTTTGTCCTGTAATATATTTTGCTGCATCAGAAACTAAAAAGAGAACACAGTTTGCTATTTCAATTGGTTCACCTTGAAATTTTAATGGTATTTTTGAAAGAACTATTTTTGATACTTCTTCAGAAACTAACGCTGTCATATCTGTTTTAATAAAACCTGGAGCTATGCAATTTGCTCTCAGTCCCTTACTTGCATATTCTAAAGCAATACTTTTCGTTAAACCCAAAATTGCAGATTTTGATGTCGAATAAACAGAGTTTCCAAGATCACCTGTAATTCCAAGTACGGAAGATAAATTCACAATGGATGGCGAGTCAGATCTTAATAGCAATGGTAAGCAATATTTAATACAGTTAAAATGCCCTTTCACATTTACTTTCATAACTTCATCAAAATCTTCTTCTTTGAATCGTAAAGCTAATGCTGCCCTTGCTATACCTGCGTTATTCACTAAAATATCAATTTTTTTAAACTCTTTTGAAATATTTTCGACGGATGCTTTAACATCATTACTATCTGAAACATCAAATTTTAATAATTGGCAATTACCACCAAATTGATTAATTTCATGTTTTAAATCCATTGCTGACTTATCAGCCTTGAAATAATTAATAAAAACATAAGAACCGTGCTTTGCTAAATTTAATGCAATTTCTCTTCCTATTCCTCTTGATGAACCAGTAACTAATGATATTTTTCCAGACAAAAAATTATTGTTAAATACAGACATGTAAAACCTCTAAATAAATTTCTACTTTAATAAAAAACTATTAAATTTTTACTCATTTATTAAGTTCTGGTCAAGACATTACTTTTATGCTTCTCAAAAGAAGGGAGTTTCACCCCTACGTGCAATCTATAAAAAACAAACCAATAAGATCATATTATTTAAGAACTTTTATTAAATAATTTAAAAATTGATCGTACTCGTCTGAATTATTAAAAGAATAGTTTTCATGGTCATCATGAAAATATATTTTTAATTCGTTGAACTCTGGATATATTTTTATACATGTTATTTGTGAAATAAGCTTTTCATCTAAAAAATTCATGTTATCTCCTTTATATTTAAAAATATTCTATAAGCATAAAATTGCCATTACTTAATTAAGGATAATAAATTGAAGGTATGTTAAATCTTATTTTATTAATACGCTCATTGCTAAGCATTATGCGCTCTTTTACATCATCTATTTCATGTTCATTATCATAAAATATATCCCATTCTAACTCAGTATTTAACTCCCAATAGTGTTTTTTTTCAATTAATTTTGCACGCTGTTCAAAGTATTTAAGCTGTCGTTCACAAAAGCTCAAAAATTCATATTCATACTCAAGCTCTTCACTTTCGTTCATAATTAGACTCCTTAAATAATGATCTACATTTTTGCAAAAGATGCTAGCCATTACAAGTTTTTTAACGCAAGAAAATTTGATATTTTACAAAAAATAAGCCACTAAAATTAAAGTTCTTTAGTATTATCAATAATAACTTGAAAAAATCATTTTAAGGCGTTTTACGACGAGTTTATTAAAAATATGAAGAAAGACTCATAAAAGAAACTTCATTTTTTTATTGACTAGATGTGTATAAACATCCAATATTTAAAAGGAGGTGAGTATGAAAATTTCAGGCGTGTATGGTGAAGCGGCAAATATCTGGGTTGCTTCAATACAAGAGTTAGATTTCAAAGTTGCTGCATCTAGCAAAGATGCTCTTTTTATTAGCATTATAAACTCTATAAACAAAAATAATCATGACCATAATTTATGTAAAGTTCAAGACAACATTCAGAATTCAACATTTGAAATAAATTTTTCTAATATGAAAATTTTTTCATCATTTATTTTCAAGATGTTACGAACTAAAGAAAAAATATCACAGTACAGATTATCTGAAAAACTTAGAGTTGAAAGAGCCTCATATTCACAATATGAGGCTGGAAAATTGGATCCCACATTTTCAAAGTTTCGCGAAGTTCTTTTAGCTCTTGGATATGAATGTGAAATAAAAATTAAAAAAATGGAAGTTTATAAACATCCATAAATAGTATGATACAAAAATATGTCTCACCAACTTTTCAAAAGTATATTTCTGTATCCCTATTTTTTTTATCAATAATATCATCAGGCTTCCTAATTTTGCTCATATATTCTTCATACGTCATGCCGAGCGTTTTTGCTCTTTTCTCAAAATATACTGCCATGTTTTCTACTTTTGAAGGTCTGTTTCCGCATATTTGTTGAGCGTGTAAAGCAAATATGTCGTTGTCATAAAGCATATGAGCTAATGAATTATATAATTTTGTATTTTTCCGCATATGGACAATGTCAGAATATAAAACTTGCCTTTTTAAAATCTTGGATAAAGCGTGTAAAACAGGACCTAATTTATAATGTCGATTCTTTATTAAACATAATTGCAATTTATCTTGTACAAAAAAACCTATTCTTTGATTAAATGAAACAGCATGAATTTTTAAGGGCCTAGTTAGAGCTTGAAAAGCAATACCTACTTCTTTCTTCTTCCGAAAGGATTCAAAACAAATTACATTTAAGCCCCCATTTTTTCCTCTGTTAATCACAAAAACTTTATTCGGACAACGCTTCACGTTCTGGTGCCAGCGATTCCCACAAGGAGCTACGCTCCTACTAAAGAATAATGGCCGCATATTTAAGCAGTATTCAATAAAGGAGAAATTTTTACTTTTAATAAAATATTTATCATCTTCTAACCATTTTGGTAAATTTACTTTTTTGATTCCAAAAAGTTCTTTCCTATTTGAAAATATAGAATGTACAGTGCATTTCAGTTGCAAATCTTTACATGACCTAGAAGTCTCTGATGCTGGTATTTGTTTAACACGCAGCTTTATTTTTTCTAACGTTTCATATTCAGAATAACCATTCCATTTATATGCTATAGCCCAATTAACTATAGCCAAATTCCTTTCCCCGTCTTGAACAAGATACGGTTCAATTAATTTAAGTTTTACATTTGTCTGTATTTCATTTGATGCTAAAACTTTATTAGCTCTTTCGATTTGCTTCAATACATTTTTATTATATTTACAGGAAATTTTAATTGTATCATCCGTTGTTAGTTCAAAATTAAAGAGTTTATTAAACTCTGGCATTTTAAAATATCTTAATGCAGTCCTTGAGCTAGTACCCATTATTTTAAAAATTTCATCTTTTTCTAATTCAATATGCTCGTGAGGAGAAACATATGGAAATTTAACCACACTTTTCTTGAAGTTTCCTGTTAATGTCAACGATCTTTTTTCGAATATTTTGGGCTGATAAGCTCCCATCAAATATAAAAATAATTTCGAAAGGCATCTTTCAACTCGAATATCAGGATATAACCTATAATTTATTTCTAACTCTTCATAAACGCTTTTAACATACGTTAATAAATTAGTTAAAAAAGGTTCTTTATTATTTACAATCTTAATACCATTTTCATTTATATATGAAGGTTTTTGGGATTCTTTCTCAATTCTTTTGGTCAGTAATTCATTGTGGTAAACAATACCTTTTACTTTTCGATAAGTGCAAAAATCCTGTTTTAAACCTGCTCCTGATGGATCTGCACCTATCCCCAATTCATTAAAAACTTCAATTAAAAGCTGTTGCAACTGCCTTGCATTAATTTGGGCCCCATACGTTCTTCCATCTAATGGCAAAGGAGATAGCCCAATAAGAATATGGAAACCCTTCCCTGATGTACTTTTAGTTACATACTCAATTGCCTCAAATATCTGCGGAAATTTGGATAATGTATTCTGAATTGCTTCCCAACTTAAGCAAGTATTTTCTGAGTTTCTTAATTCAAATCTACTTTTATCAAAGTCTATGTCTAATCGAATGTATCTTAAAATCTCACTTCTATCTTTGTTGCATAAATACGTTGATTGTAAGTCTGGCTCTTCTGATCGTTTAACTATACGAGGTATTTTATTTCCTTGAGAATCAATGCCCCATTTCTTATATATAAATCTGCCACCATCGTATTTTTTGTAAGACTGATACTGAAATAAACTTTGAAGGTCAATTTTATATGATTCCATTAGCGATTAGTCCTTGCATTTTTGCCGACTCCTCGCTACTATCAAAATGATGGTTGTTTTGGTTTTGATGGTAGTTTTGGTTAGTCAGCTTGTAAAAAGAGCAGATTAATTGAGACTACTTTTCTTTTATAAAGTAGTCTCAATTAGTTCTTGTTTTTCCTTCTTTTTTTTATTCTCTTCTTTTTCAAAAAAGTATCTATTGCGATCTATTAAAGATTCATTATAAAATTCTGATTTAATTACATATTCATATAAATCTTCTCCATTATTAATAACTTCTACTATTTTTTTAATGCCTATTTTACTTAATGTTGCTGCAAATTGAACTGCCCAAAATGAATAAATTCTTTTAGTATCTTTTAATGAAGACATTGCTTGAAATGTCCAAGAGCCATATTCTCTTACTATAAAAAATGAGGCTGATTTGCTGACTTTAGGAAAGGTTTCTGAATAACCATTAAATCTAGGTAATTTACTAATATAATATAAAAATTCTTGTTTTTTTTCTGACTTATCTTGTTCTATATTCTTTAACTTTTCTTTTTTCTTTTCTTCTTTAATTATTTTTGCAGCTAATGCAATTTGGTGACTTTTTTTAGCATTTGATAACATTTTTTTTAGCCACTTAATATCTGCTAATTTACCACTTTCAAAGCCAATCTTTAAAATATTTTCTACAAAATGATCTGGCAACCCATCAGCTTCAGGATAAGAGTAAATATTTTTTAAAAGTAATTCTTTTTGTTGATGTAAAATGGATATCGACATATATCTCCTTTAATTAAAACAAGTCGAACTCTATCTCACAGAACGTGGAAGAATGCGAGTGCATATCATGCACTCATTTAACGTAACAAGAGATATTCTTATCTAACAACAACATAATTGATTCAATTCTATCTTTTGATAGCAGAATAAGGGAAAGTTGCTTTTCACTTAATTTTTTATCGTTTTTTTCATTAAATAAGTTGCATATTTGCTTTTCGAGTGAATTAATTGTTGTAGCAATCTGAGTAACTTTCAATGTGTTATTGATTTTTGACTTTCCAGCAGATTCATTCTTCTTGAAAGATAAAATTTCTTTTGTATCTAATTTGTCAACTTGAGGAAGCAATAAAGAAAGGTCATATCCACTACGTGACACAGATACCAAGGCTCTTAACTTTTCCATAGAAATTTTTTTGTTCTTAAACTGTGACAAATTACTTGATATAGCCATAAAATCATAAGCTAGTCTTATCGAAAATGGTATTTTTGACTCTAAATAAATTTTAAAGTTTTTTTCTTCTGATTCAAAAAACTTTTTCCTTACTTTTGAAAGAATATCTCCAGCAATAAATGCAAATGATGCATCGATATTTATCTTTAATTTTTGATACGTTTCCCAATATTGCGATATTAAATTACTATAGTCATTCTCGCTTTTTAATTCATTTTCACGTAGCTGTATCGATGAGTCCCAATTTGACATTAATCGTTGAAGACTTGTTACAGCTGTTTCTTCTATATTTTCAGAATTTAAAGATATTAACTGATTTGAATGAGATAAAAAATTTCTTTGTTTTATATCTTCTTTATTAAGAGCTTTTTTTTCTAAAATATCATTAATATTAGAACTCATAATTCCGCCTCTTCTTCTTTTAAATCTGACTTTTTCTTACTATTTGTAGATGAGACTTCATATAAGTTAAGTATATGTTTCACAATCACATCTAAATCTTCCCCCGCTTGGGTTGCTCTTTTAGTCCATAAATGTTCTTGATCTTCCATAGAAGAAACAAACTCTGACGATTGACGAATAAGATTTGGGATCATGTAGTTTGCATACTGCGCATAAAACTGTTGCAAATATGAAGTACTAGCTTTAATTCTAGGATCATACATATTTACGAGTATATTTATTTCAGGATTCTTCTTATACGAACTAGATATTTCTTCCCATTGATTGAAAACCTGTTCAAGTCCCAATTTAGAATATACATCAGGCTTTACTGGAGCAATAATTCTATCAACAGATAGATAAATTGCATGAGTTAAATGCGTGAGTGCAGGTGGACAGTCAACTACTATTAAATCAAATTCACTAAATAATTGATTAATTGGATCAGCAATTAAATTTGATAAATTTGCGGCTCCAAGAATTATTTCTTTGTCCATTAAACAATTTTTTGGTGATGATGGAATAATGCTTAAATGTGAATTAATAGGCTTAACTAAATCAAAAATGTTTGTCGTTTTTTTTCTTAAATAATCAAGCCACACTAAATTATCTTCATGAAAAGCATTCATTGAAACAGTTAGGTTTAATTGATGATCAAAATCAATTAATAAAACTTTGTAGCCATACATCGAAGCGCGAATTGCAAAGTTTTTTGATAATGAAGATTTACCAACTCCACCTTTTACAATCTGAAATGCAATTGCCTGCTTCTTATAAGTGTAACCTTTTGTAATTTCTAAATAAGACCTAATTACATCGGGAGGGACTGATGCATTTTTTTTATTGCCACGAGCTAAAGCCCCTGCTTTAGGCTTAAAAAATTGGGACACTGCTTGTCGAGTTACTCCCAATAGATTTGCTACATCCATAATTGACAATTCATAATCTGAATTCAACAT
>NZ_AP019368.1:3332500-3520134 GCF_004295685.1 Fluviispira sanaruensis | reverse complement strand
GAAATAAGCCTCTTATAGGGTATGCAGGTCAGAAATCTTATCTGGCGATGCAGGTTCGATAATTACGAGAGAGATTCAGATGGTCAAGTGTTTTGCTTAATTTTTGGTGTCTATTCTATGAACAAAGAAATGAAATCCATAGCTCTCCTTTACAGTCATATTACTTCTTTGCTTATTCTCATTATTGTAACGTGGGTATGGGGAGACAGTGAGTCGGCGAAAGATGCTTTACAAACATTTGGAGTATCGTCACTTCAGTTTGAATTAACGATAACGCTTTTGCTTGTTTTTATTTCTTCTTTACTTATTTATAAATCATTTAAAGATCTAATCAATCGTAAAAAAAAGGGTCACGGAGATAAGAGTGAATGAAATGTTATTAATTGTTCTTTATGGTTTATGTGGTCTTATTATTATGTTAGGCGTAGTGCTTCAGACAAAAGCCACGCTTGATCAAGGCATGGGTAAAGGTGGGTTTGGTAAATTCTTTGCGATGTTATTGAAATACTCTGGTTTTGCCATGCTTGCGTTTTTATTGATTAAATTTGAGACAGAACATCTTGTTTTAAATTTAGTGGTCTTTTTTTTATCTTCCATAGTCACCTTTTTGCTCTACCTACTTGCAAGAAGAGTTTCATTAAGGTAATTGGCAAGTGTTTGCTTTGATATTTTACGAAGGGATCCTTTATAAACAATATGAAACGTAAAATTATTGCTATATTAGGTTTTTTATCACTTGCTATTATGCCTGCAGCTCATGCAGATTCTTCGGGAGTCCAGGTTGTGAATTGGTATCATGAAATTTTAGTTAGATTCTTTTCTCTCTTTAGTAATGAAAATTCTGCAAATTTGATTGCCCTAAAAGCAGAGCACTGGTCTCCCGTTTTTGCGTCTGCCTTTGCAGTGCTTCTTTTAGCAGCGATAGCCTATATATCTGGTTTTGCCCGCATGAAGCCAGAACAAATGAGTGATGAAGAAATTCTTCCTCCAAAGAAATTTGGTTTGATCGCGTTTTTTGAAATAGGCTGGTCTGTTGTGTCTTCGACTCTCGAATCTACAATAGGTGAAAAAGAATGGATGCGCTTTGTAGGCGTGTTAGGTGGAACATTTTTTGTATTAATTGTTTCTAACTTGTCTGGTGTTTTACCTGGATTTTCTCCTGCTACATCAAGCATGTCTTTCACTTTTGCTGCAGCAATGGCAATTTTTGTATATTTCAATTATTATGGTCTGAAAGAAGCTGGTTTCAGTTATATTAAACATTTAGCTGGTCCTGTATTATGGATGGCTCCTCTTATGTTTTTAATTGAATTAATTAGTCTTTTATCGCGTCCTCTTTCGTTATCTCTTCGTATTTTTGGAAATATTTCTGGAGATCACTTTGTTTTTGCAATATTTTCAGGATTAATGAAAGATTTTTATATTCCATTTATTCCAATTCCTGCAATATTCTTAGGTTTTGGTACTTTCGTGGCATGCCTCCAAGCATTTATTTTTATGACTTTGAGTGCTGTATATATTAAACTTGCACTTGAATCAAAAGCTCATCATTAATTTTGAGTGCTTTTGTTTAATGGATTTAAAGGGATTATTAATTCGTTAATTAAATTTTCCATTTAATTTTTTTAATTGAATTTATAATGTTCCTGACCTCTTTGAGGAGATCCTTTTGGGATCTGTGAATGAGAACTGGTATTCTGCATTCATAAAATATTAAATGGTTTGGTTTTTATTAGTTTCATTTGTTTTTATTTAGGAGAAGAATATGAAAAGCAAATTTGCTTTAATGACTGTAGCTGCGACAACGGCACTTTTAACAACACTACCAGCTTTAGCTGAAGAAGCTGCAACTTCTGGAATGTCTACTGGAACAGGCCTTAAATTAATCGGTGCAGGACTTGCAATTGGTCTAGCTGTTGTTGGTGCTGGTCAAGGTCAAGGTACTGCTGCAAGAGGCGCTCTCGAAAGTATTGGGCGTAACCCACAAGCTTATAATAAAATATTCACACCATTCCTTCTTGCAATGGCGCTTATTGAATTCCAAGCAATCTTAGGCTTAATTATTGCATTCCTTATTCTTGGTAAATAATTCTAAGTTTATTGCATAATTATTTTTAAGCATATGGAGTCATTTCCATATGCTTTTTTTTTAATTCTACTCTTGACTTCAAAACCCTTCTCCGATAACAACACAAGAATACTTGTGGAGGGTTAGCTCAGTTGGTAGAGCAAGAGACTCTTAATCTCTTGGTCCAGGGTTCGAGTCCCTGACCCTTCACCATTCCTATTTATCCTATCAAATTATGATGACTACACCTAAAAAATATATAGGTCGCTTTGCCCCCTCTCCCACAGGCAAACTTCATTTTGGTTCATTGGTGACTGCATTGGCAAGTTATCTGAGAGCACGCTCCCAAGCTGGAAAATGGTTGCTCAGAATTGAAGACGTAGATACGACTCGGATAGAAAAAGGGGCAATTCACTCCATTTTGGCGACTTTGGAAAATTATGGTTTTCAATGGGATGATGAAATTATCTATCAATCTAAAAGAAGCAACATATATCAAGAATATGTAGAAATTTTAAAGGTAAAAGATTTAATATACAATTGTATTTGTACGAGAAGAGAAATTTCAAAAAATAAAAAAAACTCTTTATCTGGCGAATCTATTTATAGTGGTAAGTGTAGAAATTTTAATAATCCTTCATTTTTAAAGCATTCTCAAAGAATAAAAACTTTTGAAACGATAATTTCTTTCCATGATTTGCTTAGAGGTGATCTAACTCAAAATTTAGCTGAAGATGTTGGTGATTTTATTATATGGAGATCCGAAAACTTTGCTTCTTATCAACTTGCTGTTGTTGTTGATGACCATTTACAAGGAATTACCGAAGTTGTGCGAGGAAGCGATCTATACTTTCAAACTCCGAGACAAATATATTTACAGAGATGTTTAAATTTTAAAACCCCCATTTATGCACATATTCCTGTTGTTATGAATGAGTTTGGACAAAAACTTTCTAAACAAACCAAAGCAAATCCAATTATAAAAGAAAATGCCAGAAGTAATTTAATTTCTGCATTAAATTATCTTGGTTTTGATTATGGAGTTCAAAATATTATTTTAGAGACAACCAAAAATAATAATGAAATCCTTGAAAAGGCTGCAATGTATTATAATTTGAAAAATAATAAATAGATTATTTATCTACTTATTATTATATATGCTAAAATATTTGACATTTATTATAATTTTTTTTATTTAATTATTATATATTGAGTAAACTCAGGAGATAATTAATGAAAAAAAATAACAAATTTTTTAAATACGTTTCTCTTTTTTCTTTAACTTCATTCTCGCTGCATGCTTCTGAGAGAGCATATATTTTTTGTTATTCACCGAATGAAGATACCTGGCAATGGTTAAAAAATAGTTCTGGAGATAGGATTGAATTGGAAGGTCATTGGAAAAAGAAAAAATTTGGACGACATTCGTTTAGCTTTTTTATGCTTGAAAATGTGGATGAAATATATATCAATTATTTGCAGAAGCTGTGTATGGATAATTTTGGACAAAGCTATTATGTTCCACAACCTGCAAAAACATCTATTTTAAATCATTCTTGGGATGTTTTTGCGTTGAGTGAAAATAAATTTTTAAATGCAAAAATGGAAATAAGATATCGTTTTGAAAATTCAGTATTTAGACCAACTGATAATTGCAAAATTAAAATTCCTTATGATTCAAATAGATCTCATTATTTAAATGAATCCGATATTGAAAAAATAGTTAAGAACAAAATTTGCTGAAATTTATCGACACACATTCCAACAAGAATCTTCTCTACTCCTATCTGCACTCACGATTACGTTTATAGCTGTGATATTAAAATCGATATCAAAAAGTTCTTCGTTTTCTAGCTCGTTCAAATATTTCATAATTAATCCTTTTAAAAAAAAAATCACATAATATACAATAGTAATTTGCAAAAATATAAAATATATAGATTAATGACCATTTTCACCAAACAAAATTTTAATGCTGTTTTAATTGAAATTAAAAAATAATACTTGTCTACCAGGATTTCTGGTCATTCTAGGGGCAATCTTGGGATACGAATGGAATCATGAATGGCTTAACTGTGAATGGATGAGATCGCCTGTTCTCTAAGATTCCCATAACTAAAAACCCCAGCCTATGAAAATAAGCTGGGGTTTTAAAATGGCGGAGAGAGAGGGATTCGAACCCCCGGTAGGCTTGCACCCACAACGGTTTTCAAGACCGCCGCCTTAAGCCACTCGGCCATCTCTCCATTAAAATCAAAAACTCTTACTTCTTTGCAGAAGTTTTTTTAGCAACAGCCTGAGCTGCTACAATTTTAGCTTTAATACGAGCTTTTTTAGCTACTTGAGATTTTTTTCTCTTCATTTTAAACGTACGGCGGTTGTCGCTCTTACCCATTTTTTTGTCTCCTCACAAAGAAAGTTGGGAAGTCGAAACGTGTGCCGAACTTCTCCAATACAGGCGTTGAGGTTTAGCATGCGTATTTAGGCTGCGCAAGCTTTTTTTAAAAAAATTGCAGTTAAGCGAGGGAGTCGCTTCTATCTCGCATTTCCTGTCTCTGATCAGCTACCTGTTGCTTTTCAATGCTGTCAAAAAGAGCTTTAAAGTTGCCTTCTCCAAAGCTTTCATCACCTTGTCTTTGAATAATTTCATAGAAAAAAGGACCATATTCTTTTTCATTAAACTGAATGCTTTGTTCTTTCATGAATATTTGTAATAAATATTTTCCATCTGCACCATCAAGAAGAATATTATTTTTTTGCACTACATCCATTGGCTCGTTGATTTTTTTCAATTTCATTTTATGCATACGTTCTGGGAGTTGTTGATAATATTTATCTGATGCATCTAGAAAAACAGCATTTCTTTCTTTGATCTGACTCACAGCATGAATTATATTTTTAGTGCCAAGTGCAAGATGTTGAATACCTGAGCCCCGATTGTCCTCAATATAAATTTCAATCTGTGAATTATGGAAATAAGGGGCAAGAGGTTGATTCGTTGCAAACTTGATTCCGCTCTCTTTATCCCACATCACAATACTCTCTAGACCAGAACCTGTGCTGTGCTCCGTTGTATGATGGGCTGTGTGGAATTCTATTCCCCAATACTGCTCAAAGCCAAGACAGTGTCTGTAAAATTCAGTTAGAGAGTGCATAGAGCGCGCATTGCAAGTCACGTGATCAATTCCAAGATCGAGACCAAGTGAATTTGGTTGATCTTTGGCATCTTTGTTTGTCCAAATAAAACCTGGGGCAAATTGATCGTAATTCTTTTCTTCGATAAAACGGAAACCAACATCATCAATTGCAGTTGCAATTGCGGTTTCATTCCAGTAACCGTCATTTTTCGATTTATGCGTTTCAATATCATAGAGAAAAGGAGCTTTTTTATCCACTAAAAACTCAGCTGTGTGTTTTAAATTTTTAACTCTAAAGTTTAAAAAAGCAGCCCCATCCGGATGCATACTTAAATATCTACCAGCAGAAGACGCTTTTTCAATTGGCTCTGTAAATATCCAACCTAGTTTTCCTGCTCCATTTAAAACAATAGAGCGCATACCATTCCTTTTTTCCCATTCTGGAGAAGATTTCGCCATTTCAATAAAACCAAATTTTTCTTTATGCCAATTGACTGTTTTTTCAAGTTCGCGTGTAAAGAATTGAACTGAGTGATAGCCTACGAGACCTATAGATTTGTGATTCTTTTGCATAAACTTTCCTCCAATTTATTTCTATGTATGATGTACTAAAAATACAATTATGTAAAGAAATAAATTGGAGATGAGTGTTTTAAAAAATTCAATATTTTTATTAAACAGTTAATTTATTTTTTAATTCATTACTAAAGTGACAGGAAACAAAATGCGGATTGATCTGTGAACCTGTATTTTCAAGTAAGGGTTCTTTAGATTTGCAAATATCTTTTACAAAAGGGCAGCGAGTATGAAATCTACAGCCTGTAGGAGGATTTATAGGACTTGGAACATCTCCTTGTATAACATGACGATCTCTTTTTGCTGTAAAATCATGTCTAGGAATACTTGAAATCAACGCACGGGTGTAAGGGTGAATAGGATTTTTGTATAAATTTTCAGACGAAGTGTGTTCAACGATTTTACCCAAATACATAACAGCAACATTGTCTGATATATGTTCTATTACAGATAAATCGTGGGCAATAAAAATATAAGATAAATTATATTTATCTCTTAAATCCATCATTAAATTTAATATTTGACTTTGAATTGAAACATCGAGTGCGCTCACCGGTTCATCACATACAATAATTTTTGGATTGAGAGCTAAAGCGCGGGCAATACCAATACGTTGTCTTTGCCCACCAGAAAATTCGTGGGGATATCGATCAATTGATTCAGGATTTAAACCAACTTCATTTAAAATATTTGCAAGCTTATTTTTTCTTTCATCTGGGTTTTTATAAAGATTATGTATTTCAAAAGGCTCAGATAAAATTTCTCGTACTGACATCCTTGGATTTAAACTTGCAAAAGGATCTTGAAACACAATTTGAATTTCTTTTCTGAGTGTTCGCATTTCTTTTTGTGAAAGTTTAGTAATATCTTTTCCATCAAAAATAATATGACCAGAAGTTGGCTCTAGTAATCTTAATATAGTTCGACCTAAAGTGCTTTTCCCACAACCTGATTCACCTACAAGTCCTAAGGTTTGTCCTTTTTTTAATTTAAATGAGATGTCATCGACAGCGTGAACTTTTGCAACTTCTTTGCCAAAAATACCTCCAAATATAGGAAAGTATTTTACTAAATTTTTTATTTGCAAAATATCTTCATCTATCATTGATTTTTAAACCTCTTTAATAAATAAATTTCTTTCAAAACGGATACGGGGGCCATAAATCCCATTCGGAGATCTTTTTCCTGCTCCAATAACCATAACTATATGTGCATCAGGTGGAAGATCTAATATTTTTTCAATTCTATTCGCATCAAATCCTTCCATTGGGCATGAATCAAATGAGAATGCTCTTAATGCAAGCATGAGATTTTCTGTTGCGAGAGCACAAGATTTTGTTGCCCAAAGTATCATATCACTATTGCTCACTGGATTTCTTGGTGTTGGAGTTTTTAAACCACGGACAGATAAAATAAGACGTTTTAATGTTCCTAAAATACTGAAGTAACCTTGTGTATATGCAAGTGGAACAATTTTTTTATAATAATCAATGACACTACTGGGTATTTTAGCATTGCTTTTGGCAAATACATCTAACATTATATTTGCATTTTGTTTCCAAGTTTTGGATCTTGCAACACAAACGATAAGTTCTGCAGCTGTGCTTGCGGCGGGTTGAGAAAGACATGCTTTTACCAGTTCACTTTTTTTATCAGGCGATTTTACCCAATAAAACTCCCAAGGTTGCAAATTTGATGAATTTGGGGCAAGAAGAGCCAAGTCTAAACATTCATTCATAATTTCTTCTGGTATGGGTGTTCCATTAAACAAACGAACACTACGTCTAGAATGAATGACTTTGCGGAATTCTTCAGGATTAATTGTTGGTTCTTGTTCACTGTAATTGTGCTTAGGTACGGAGTTGAAAATAGTCTCAGCCATTTAATGATCCTTATATATTTATATTTTAAAACATGCAGCATATTTATTAGGATTGATTAATTTTAACTCAGGTTCTGTTTCTTTACATTCTTTTGTAGCTAAAGGACATCTATCTTGAAAACGACATCCTTTTGGTAAGTTTGCCAGTGAGGGGACAATTCCGGGAATTGTATTTAATCTATGTTTTTTTTCACCAAGTTTTGGTATTGAATTAAGCAAGCCAATTGTATAAGGATGTTTGGGATTAGTAAACAATTCTTTTGCACTTGATTTTTCAACAACTTTTCCAGCATACATAACTACAACATCATCGCATGTTTCGGCAACAACCCCTAGATCATGGGTGATCAAGATTGTAGACATTCCGTTTTCTTTTTGTAAATTATTCATTAAAGCAAGAATTTGTGCTTGAATAGTTACATCCAATGCAGTCGTGGGTTCATCCGCAATTAAAAGAGCAGGTTTACAAGCAAGAGCAATAGCAATCATAATTCTTTGCCGCATTCCACCTGACAATTGATGAGGATATTCATTAAAACGTTTTTCAGGAGAAGGAATACGCACTTGTTTTAACATTTCTATGGAAAGATCTCTTGCATCTTTATGATTCGCGCCTTTATGCAAAATAAAAACTTCTGCTATTTGATAACCGATGGTGTAGACAGGATTCAAACTTGTCATTGGTTCTTGGAAAATCATTGATATACGATTTCCTCGAATAGATTGCATTTCTTTTTCACTTAATTGCAAAAGATTCTTTTTTTCAAAAAAAATTTTTCCTGAAGATATTTTTCCTGGAGGGGATGGAATTAAGCGCATAATGGATAGACTTGTTACGCTTTTTCCGCAGCCAGACTCTCCTACAATACCCAAAGTCTTTCCTTTATTAACATGAAAGGAACAATCATCAACAGCAAAAATATTTTTACCAGAGACGTTAAAGTTTGTAATTAAATTTTCAACTTTCAATATAACTTCTTCTGCCACGGTTGTGTCTCCACATAAGAATCTGTTACGTTTTTACAAGTCCATTTTCCCTTAATCTTTGTAACAAAAATTCGTTTGCAAGGATAGGAGGGAATAAATTTGGTTTTGATGGAGATTTACAGTTTTCCAACACATTTAATTCACATTTTTCATAAGCATGGACAAAAAACGGTAAGGAATATCTTGAGGTATTTCTTGAGTCTATTGGATTGACGACTCTATGAGTTGTTGAAGGTATAATATTATTTGTGACTCTAGATAACATATCACCTGAATCTACAATCATTTGACCTGGGTGACTTTCTATTTGCAGCCATTTTCCGTTTCTTGTTAGAATTTCAAGACCACTTTCTTTTGTTTCACAAAGAATAGTTAATAGATTAATATCTTCATGCGCAGCAGCGCGGATAGCTCCAGAGTGATACTGCTCTTTATTTAGGGGAGGATAATGTAAAGCTCTAAGTATCGAATTTCCGTCCATAGCCATTTGTGGCAAAGTGTATTTTGGTAAATTTAAATATTCAGATAGAGCCGACAATAAAACTTGGGATAATTGATCTAATTTACAATAAAGATCTAGAGTAAATTGCTTGAAATTTGGTAAATCATTGTCTGGCCATATATTTTTTGTATATTCAACTTTTAATTTAGAATTTAAAAAATGCTCTCTGCCTATATGCCAAAATTCTTTTAAATCACCTATTGTGTTGTTTTTTGCTCGTTCAATGCCGAAATTAACATAACCTCTTTGCCCAATAATTGAGTTATCAACGTATTTTAATTTTGTTTCAATTGGTAAAGAAAAAAGCTTTTCAATTGCTGAATAAGTATTATTAATAACTTGCTCAGATATATTATGTCCTTCGATTATTACAAAACCAAACTCTTGTATTGCGCGTCCAAACTTTTGGATAAATTCTGCTTTTTCTTTATGAGATCCTTGAGTATATAGACGCACATCAGTTAGAGGAACCTTTTTCATTTAAATCTCCAATGCCATCAAATATAGACAATAATTTTTCAACAAGTTCTCTTTTTTTACGTGCTTTAGGTCCAATTAAAACAAATCCTCTTCTTGCAGATCCGAAAATTTTCTGCGCTGTTTTTAAAATTTGTTCTGTAGTTACAGATTTTACAATATTAATTTCATCATCTAATGTAAGTTTTTGTTCCATAAAATAAGCAGAGACTTCCCTATTTAAAAGACGAGAAGGTGTTTCTTTAATTTGTTTTAAGTCAAAAATATAACGAAAACGTATGTGATCTAATTCTTCTTGAAGAGGCTTTTCAGAAATTATATTTCTAAGTTCTTGAGTTAATTTTTCAAGTAAATTAGGTAAAAGATCTTCTGAAACAGTTGCATCTATACTAAAAGTACCAATTTCATTGAAAAATTGGGTGTCACAACTGATATCATAAACCAGTCCATATTTTTCACGAATATTTGCAGGGAGTCTTGTACATATTCCATCATCAAGAATTCTTTGTAAGAAAGTTATATATACAACTTCATTTGAAAGTCCACCCACAGTTGGAAAAACGAGTTTTACGGCAAATTGATTATCAGGATTATTCTGTAAACAAAGTGCATTTTGTGGTTTTCTGAGTGAATTTATATGTGGAATATAATTATCAGCCATAATTCTGTTTGGTACAGAATCTTGTGTATGGGTCCACTCATTGCCTAATGATTTTTCAAGTTGGGCAATGACATCTTTTTCATTGATTGAAGTATGAATGGTTATTGCACAGCGATTAGGTGTATAATAATCTCGTCTTTTTTCTGATAAGTCAGATTGTGATATTTTTTTAACTATTTCTTCTTTTCCAATAATAGGATTGCCAAGGGGATGGTTGGAAAATAGTGTGGCCATAGCGAGTGACTCTGTGTCAATACTGTCACCGGCTTCATTAAAATCAGACGCCATTTCTTGGAGAATGACAGAGCGTTCTATTTCTAAATCTGCATAATTTGGTCTTAAAAAGAAATCAGCAAAGCAATCGATGGCATCCAGAGTTTTTTCAGCGTCCCCTTTTAACCAATAAGTCGTGTTTTCAATACCAGTCATGGCATTGGTCTCGCCGCCAAAAGACTCCATCGCTTTTGAGAGTTGAATTGAATTTGGATATGATTTTGAGCCACGAAACATCATGTGTTCTAAAAAATGCGAGACACCATTATTTTTTTCTGTTTCGTCTCTCGCTCCTGTATTTATATGGATAGAGAGTTCAAAACAAACTGTCTCGGGTGTGTGACAATAAAATACGGGTACACCATTGCTTAGCGTATATTTATTTAATGCTAGTGACTTCATTTGTTTTTAATTCTTTCTATTCAAGACAAAATAAGTGATTTCATTCAAAGCTGTTAATGCATTTTTTTGTTCTAAATTAAGATCGTTGTTTTGCGTATATTTAGAAAGACAATTTCTTGCATTTTGAGCGTGCGTTTCTGCTTGTTGTAATGCCTTATTCAATCCGTCCGTTTCTTTAACAAGTGTTATCAATTCTTTTTGTTCTTCCATAGTGGCAAAATTATTTTCAATAATCTTATGGATTAAATTCTTTAAATTTTGCGTGTATTTATTATTAGAATTTAATGCATAGATTAAAGGAAGAGTGATTTTTCCTTCTAATAAGTCTGCTGCTATTGGTTTTCCAACTTGAGCAGCATCTCCTGCATAGTCTAAGTAATCATCAAATATTTGAAATGCAAAACCAATATGTTTGCCATAATCGCCTAAAAGATGGGTTGTTATACTATCTGATTGAGCTAAATAACAAGGAGTTTTTGCGCTGCATTGAAATAAAAAGGCGGTTTTTCCTTCAACAACGCTATAATATTGTTCATAGTTTGTATCGATTTTCCATAGAAGCTCGAGTTGAAATAACTCACTCTCACTCATAAAGCGTATGCACTCTGCAAAATCATCGATCAATTCAAGACTTTTGGTTTTAACCATCAAACGGCAGGCTGCAGAATAAATAAGATCGCCTGTTAATACTGCCGTTTCGTCCCCCCAGATGGAGTTAGCTGTTGGCTTATTTCTACGCAGAGTCGAGTTGTCGATGACATCATCATGCAATAAACTAGCTGTGTGGATATATTCACAGACAGATGCAATTGGAAACTTATGATCTCCATTATAATTAATCAGTCTGCTGCATAAGAGGAAAAGAGCAGGACGAATTCTTTTTCCACCTGAAGAAAATATATGTTCCAAAATCTGATTCGTAGGTTTATTTGGAGTGAGTAAATAGTCGACCAGTTTTGTTTCGAGTGTTGCTAATTCCTCTGAGATTGGCTGGAAAAAAGAAGGTGTCATATCAATAATTCTTTTCATGAATGATTAAGTAAAATAAAGAAAATAATAATTCTTTATTATAGTTTTAGTTTGTGATGGAAGCGCTCTTAATTTTTACAATAGCTTCTTTATAGTTTTCGAAATTAAAAACGGCACCACCTGCAACAACGATATCGACTCCAAGTTTATTTAGAGTATTTGCGTTTTCGTGACTCACGCCTCCATCAACCATAATATCGAATTTCAAATTATTCTCGCTACGATATTTAGATAATTCTAATATTTTTTTGTGGACAAGTGGAATATGCGCTTGTCTTGAGAAGCCGGGATTAACAGTCATAAGTGTGACTTGATCTAGAACGGGTAATAAATATTCAATGTCTTTCCAATGTGTAGAAGGGTTTAAGACAATACCAGCGCGTTTTCCTGTTTCTTTAATTTTGCTACAAATTCTGTGGGGATGTAATGCTGTTTCTATGTGAAAAGAAAGTGTGTCCGCTCCAGCAGATAAATAATTTTCAAAAGTAGAATCGGGATTTGTTACCATAATGTGCACATCTAAATGCATTTTTGTAATTTTCCGCATTTGTTCTATAAATGGTATACCAATGGTGAGAAGTGGGACAAAGTGGCCATCCATCACATCAAAATGGATACTATCTGCTCCACTATGCTCTAATTTACGTACCTCTTCTTCTAGTTTTAATAGATTTCCTGCTGCAATTGATGGGGAAACTTTTAATTCTTTTCTCATTCTTTATACCTTTTGTAAATTAAATGGGCGTGACGTATGTATGTATAAGAGTCTTTTCTCCAACAGAATTTTTATCAAATTTAATTCTGAGTCTATATCCTGAGGTGCTTTTTTCAATTTCTCTTATAACACCATCGCCAAATACTTTATGTGTAACTTTTTGTCCTTTTCTCCAAATTAAATCTTGATTCATTTCACTTTTTAAATTTATATTTTCTTTATTTAAAAGATCATCACCCTTAAAAATTCTTGGTTTGTCTTCAAATTTAGGGGTAGAAGTTATTTTACCAAATTCTCTTGGAAATGTTTTTTTAGCAGAGTCAACCCAATCGGTTATTTCAAAAGAAATTTCAGAAATAAAACGACTTTCCTGAGCTGGAATAAAATCTTTATATCTATTACGTTTGCAATTTGTCAGAGTTAATTTGCTTTTTGCGCGGGTAACAGCAACATACATAAGTCTTCGTTCCTCTTCGATAGCTTCTGGAGAATCGATCGAGTTTTGATGTGGAAGAACGCCTTCTTCAAGGCCCGCAATAAAAACTTTTGGAAACTCAAGCCCCTTTGCAGAGTGGATTGTCATCAAAGTGATTGCGTTTGCAGTACCTTGTTGAACATTGACCACGGTTGGCTCAACGGTGAGCATAGCTTGTTCTAAAAAGCGAGAGAGCTTTTCTAACCCGGAGAGTTGTTTTTGTTGTTGTCCTATTTCTTCTTCAATATTTATATTTTCAAATTCTATAATCGCATTTTTTAATTCAATTACGTTCAACCATCTTTCGTCGAAATCTTCAGGATATGAATTTCTTAAATATTCTTCGAAATTGATATCTGATATTACCTCAGCTAAAGTAACTGATGGTTTGTTGTGATAATCTAGATTGCTCTTCCATTTTTGAAAGCACATTACGAAATCTTTTACTGCTGCAATTGATCGAGATACTTCATTTTCTAATCCGCCATAGACAATTTCAGTAATCGTATTTAGTAAACTTTCATTGCGAGAAGTAGATAATTCTTTTAATTTTGAGAGTGCCTTGTCACCAAAACCTCTACGGGGAGTGTTAATTATTTTTTGAAATGCAGCTTCGTCAGTTGGGTTTATAATTAATTTAATATAAGCAAGTAATATTTTTATTTCAGCTCTCTCATAAAAACGAACTGATCCATATATGATATATGGCATCATTCGTCTTCTTAACTCATCTTCAAGTGAACGGCTTTGTGCATTTGTGCGATATAAAATGCAGAAATCAGAAAATTTACCATTTTCTTGAACATCCGCATATATTTCATTAGAAATAAATTTAGATTCTATATAAGGATCTTCGCAGGATTTAATTTTAATTTTTGTGCCAACTTCGTTGTTAGTGAAAAGTGTCTTGTCAGCGCGTTTTTTATTATTCTTAATAATTTCGGTGGCTGCTTGAATAATATTTTTAGTACTTCTATAGTTCTCTTCAAGTTTAAATACTTTTGCATTCTTATATAAATGATGAAAGTTTATTATAAAAGAAGGTTCAGCGCCGCGCCATGAATAAATACTTTGATCATCATCTCCAACAATAAACAAATTTTGACTTTTAGAGCTTAATAAATGGATAAGTTTAAATTGAATAGGGTTGGTATCTTGAAACTCGTCAATGAGAAAATAGCGGAATCTATTTTGCAACGATTCTAACACATGGGGTTTGTTTTCTAGGGTTTTAAACATAACCAGCAGTAAATCATTAAAATCCATTGCATTTTGTTTTTTCAATGTGCTTTGGTATAAACTATAGATTTTTTGGATAATCTCCGGATCGTATTGTTCACCAAAGTTTCTGAACTGTTGTCTTTGTTCTTGAAAACTTAACTCAGGATTGTGCTTTAATTCATGAAGGTATTCTTCGGGTGTCAATCCTTGATTTTTTATTTTATCAATTTTAGATTTAACTGTATTTACGGATAAAATTTTATCAGAGATATTTAATTTTTTTAAGATATCTTTCAATAAACTCTTTTGATCATCGTCATCATATATTGAAAAAGCAGAATTATAACCCGCTTCTTCTGCATAAATACGAAGAAATCTGGCACAGAAGGCATGAAATGTAGAAACGATGACATATTTAGAACGTTTAGCTCCTATATATTGCTCGACTCTTTCTTTCATTTCTTTGGCAGCTTTGTTTGTAAATGTAACAGCTAATATTGCACTTGCCGGAACATGTTCATGGGTAATAAGCCAAGCAATTCTTGAGCAAATAACCTTGGTTTTTCCACTTCCCGCCCCTGCATAAACAACTGCTGGGCCATCTTTATGTGTGCTGGCTAACAATTGCACTGGATTAAGATTTGAAAGATCGGGAGTTTCTATTTCATTAAACATTATAAATCTGTCCTTTAGAGCGAATAACAAAGAATCTTATTTTACTTTTTTTTCTTTTTCTTTGATTTTTTTTGTTTCGCAGTTTGAGCATTTTTCTTGCTATTGACATTTTTTCTTTTTTGATTTTTTACTGCAGCAAGACCAGAAGAACCAACAGCAAGTCTTCTTATTTTCTTTAAATATTGTTCCTCTAATGCCTGAGCGCGTGATTTGTGCAAAAGATTTGAATAAAGTGGATTATTTTCAATATTTGATGTGAGAAAAACATGCTGTCTTTCTTGATCAAAACCTTTTTTCTTGAAAAATTTAACTGCTCTTTCATTGCTGGGATCGGTATCGGCCATAATGATACGAACCCCTTCATTTTCAACGAAGGCTTCCACAACTTTGTCGATTAATTTGCTTGCAACCCCTTCTCTTTGCCAATTTGGATGTGCGCAGAGCCAAACGATATATCCATAACTCCATGCCGTTCCTGGTTTAGACATGACTGTGCCCAGAACAAAACCGACTATGCGCTCGTCATCGGGGTCCATTCCTTTCTCGAATTCATCATTTTCTGCAACAAGACAATAATCGCCATCAGTATTGAACATTGTCGTGACTTCATATTCATCCCAACCTCTGTAAAGCATAGGCCAAAGGTCTGCACGAAAGCAGGTTTCACCTAGGTTATAAACTTCAGCAAGGTCTTGAATTTCGAGCTCTCTGATGGAAAAACTTCTTTTTCCATCAAAGAATCTTTTTTCTTCTTTTAAATCTTCTTTTTCTCTTTCCTTATCTTTTTCTCGTTTTTCTTTTGAACTCATAAATTTTCCTTTAGCAGCTAAATAATATTTATTTAGCTATATCGTAAGGAGAGCAAAACACAAAATTTGGCCCCATTTCAATGCTGATTTTGCCATCAGGGTTTGAAATAAGATCTCCATCAAGAGAATATGAAGTATTTTCTTCACATGTGATATTTGCTTTTTGAAATTTTATAGAATTTACATTTGGCAAATTATAAATGCACCCTCCGGAAAGGGCTTTAATAGCACCTTTTAATAGCTTTGAACCCTTTTCAGAGATAGCGATCATTTCTGCTGAATTATCGCCCATAACAACTTTTTTAAAGAAGCGAGTTGTCAATGGCAGTTTTGGAACAGTTGAGGCTAAAATCATGCTATATTTGTTATTTATCTGTGAATTTGTAGAAATATCATTATATAGGGGGGTTGGATAAGTCTCTATTTTCATCTTCTGTTGTTTAACAATTTTATGGAATTCTCCGTTTAATTTTCCTTGAAAAATTCCGTCAGCTATATATCCTGCAACTTTAAGTGCGGCACCAAAGGAATTGGTTTTATCTTTATAAAATTCTTCTAAAAATGAGGCAGCAACCCCATTTGCAAAGATAAATCCAAGTCGCCCATTGACATGGATTGTACTGAGAATAGCTTCTTTCATGGTATGTTTTTTGCTGATGAGCTGTATTGTGTCTTCTAGACACGTTCTTGCTTCGTTTTTAATACCTAAATTCGAAGCTAGAAAGTTAATCGTTCCTCCTTTTAAAAGGAGAATTTTAGGAAGTCTTTCTGCCCCATATGCTTTGTATATTGCTGAAAGTACAAGACTAATACTTCCATCGCCACCAACAATTCCAACTAAGTTGATATTTCTTTCGCTAAATTCTTGGCACACTTGATTAAGCTGTTCAAGAGAGCGGGTGACTTCAAGTTGTCCTTTATTAGCTAAGATATACCAAAGATGAGTGTTGTACTCAGGGTTGAGTTTATTGATTTTTGCAAAAGGGTTGGAAATAATTCCGACTCTGAGCATTGTAGATTCCTTTTCAGGGAGTAAACCCTATGACTCGTAAGAAAGAGATTGTGATTACTGAAGATGAAACACAAAATGATAAGACCAAAAATGCAAAAAAGAAGTCTTTTGTTCGTGTTTCGGTACAAGAAAAATCAAAAACGTCTGACTCATATTTAAAACCAACTAAACACTCCAAGGCAAAACAAGCAGATTTGCTAGATGCTGAAATATTGGACGAAGAAGATGATTCAAATGAGTCATCAAGACATCACGATATAATAGATGTAGACAATTATAAAGACTCCGAATCTGAAGTCATCTTAGATGATACAGACATTTTACCCGCTCTGAAAAGCGAAGATTCTGAATATGAAGAAGAGGATGGTGATTTAGATGATAGCTTTGAAATAACAGGAAAAGAGCCTGGGCTTGTTACCACCAATGCTTTGCAAAGGTATCTGGCTGAGCTTCGCCGCTATTCTCTGATGACCCGTGAGGAAGAAAAGGAAGTTGCTATCAGAGCTTATGAGCACAACGAAATGAATGCTCGCAATCAACTTGTTACAGCTAATCTTAGATTAGTCGTAAAAATAGCTATGGAATATCGCCGGGCATATTCACAAATTCTCGATCTTATTCAAGAAGGCAATGCGGGTTTGGTTCAAGCGGTCAATCGTTTTAATCCATATCGTGGAGTCAAGTTGTCAACTTACAGCGCATGGTGGATTCGTGCCTATATTTTAAAATTTTTAATGGATAATAAAAGTCTTGTCAGAATGGGAACGACCGATGCGCAAAGAAAATTATTTTTTAGACTGCGTGGTGAGGCAGAAAGACTTTACGCTTTAACGCAAAAATTCGATGCAAATTTATTGGCAGAAAGAATTGGAGTTCAGCCAAATGATGTAATTGAAATGCAACAAAGATTAACTAAAAATGATGTTTCTTTAGACACACCCGTGGGAGAAGAAGGAGACGCCCGTCAAGTCGATTTACTCATGTCAGACACTGATGACCCAGGACTGTCTTATGAAAGAGAACAACTTCTTAAAATTCTTCGGAAAGAAATGGCTTTTGTTGAAAAAGATTTAAATGAAAGAGATTCTTTTATTTTTCATCATAGAATTATGGCAGATGAACCAATCACTCTCCAAGATGTTGGCGATAAATATGGAATAACTCGTGAAAGAGCGCGTCAATTAGAAGCGAGAGTTATTAAGAAAATAAAAGATAGAATTATCGCTGCTGGAATAACAAAATGAGATCTAAATATTTTAATTTTGTTATATTGATTATATTTTATTTTCAAGTTTCTTATGCAAATAATAAGCAAAAAATTGTTACTTTAGCGCCCAATCTCACTGAGATTGTATTTGCTTTAGATCTCGGAGATCAGCTTGTTGGAAATACACTCATATGTGATTATCCAATAAAAGCAAAGTCAATTTTTAAAGTAGGACAATACAACGATCCAAACCTTGAAAAAATATTAACATCAGGTGCTACAGTTGTTTTAGCTACTAAAGGAAATCCAATAACAAAATTAAATAAGTTAAAATCTTACGGGATTAAAATAATAGAAGTGAATCCTGAACGAGCTGAGGATTTACCAGTTATAATTAAGGAAGTTGCAAAAAAATTAGGTGTGGAAAAAAAAGGCGAAATTATTGCGAAAAGAATTCAAGAAGCAATGGATTCACTTGAAAATAAACCAAAGAAAAGTAATTCTTTTTTATTTGCGCTTCAGTTTAACCCAATATATTCAGTGAGTGAAGAAACATGGTTAGGCGGACTTTTTTTAAAATCGGGTTTAAAAAATATTGTTGGTAAAAGTGTTATAAAATACCCAATTATATCTGAAGAGTATTTAATAAAAAACAGACCTGATATTATTCTTGTAGGATCTGTTGAAGGTAAAAATAAAAAAGAATCTTTAACTTTGCAGACTGGATTCATTAAAAAAATTTATGGTAATGATATTGATAAAATCAAAGTTATAATTGTTCCAGACGATGTATTAGTAAGACCAGGACCAAGAATAATAGAAGGTATAAAATTTATAGAAAGTTTGTGAGTTGAAATCAAATTTTTCTCTTAAAGTGTGTTCCATATATACATTCATTTTTTTTCTATCTGCTTTTTTAAGTATTTATCACGGATCAGTAAAGCTTTCTTTTAGCGAAGTTTTAAATTCCTCATTTGCTTTTTCTAGTAATGAATATAAAATACTTGAGTTAAGATTTAATAGTCTTATGCAGGCCGCTTTAGTTGGTGCGATTTTAGCATTAAGTGGATGTGTTTTGCAAAGAGTTCTCAGAAATCCTTTGGCCGATCCTTTTATCCTGGGTATTTCATCAGGTGGTACCTGTTTTTTAGCTCTATTTATTATTCTAAGTTCAACTCAATTTTTTTCTGATTTATCTTTTCAAAATTTTATTCCATTCCAGTCTATTTTTACTTTTATAGGCTGTTTTTTATCTTTTTTTATTTTAATCTTTTTTAGGAAAAAAATTAAGAGTGTGAATGATGAATACATCTATCCTGTGATAGGAATTATTATAAACTCTTTTTTTTCATCGATTTCTCTGATGATTATAACACTTGCAAGGCCAGAACAGCTATCTGAAATTCACAATGCCATGATAGGTACGTTACAGCCAATTACTTTAATTCAATTATTTATTTTTTATACTATGTCTATCATGCCTATTTTTTTTCTTTTAAGGAATACGAATTACTTTGATCTTATGTTGTTTGGAGATGATTTTTCTAAATCAATGGGAATAAATCCTGTTAAATTAAGAAAAACTTCAATAGTAATGATTTGTTTTTTAGTTTCTCTAGTTGTTTCTACAGCCGGGTCAATAGGATTTATTGGTCTGATTATTCCGCATATGATTCGAAGACTGCATAGGTTTTCTGCAAGGTTTGAATGTATTTTAAGTATGATTTTAGGAGCTATAGTCTTAATTAATGCAGATACACTTTCTCGCTCGTTATTTTCACCTGCTCAATTGCCGTTGGGTATTTTTACAGCAATTCTAGGAGCACCCGTATTGGCCTTTATTTTAATAAGGAAAAAAGTTTAATGATGGGTTTAAACTTCAAGGTAAAAACACTTTTTTATTTAGACTATAATAGAAAAACTTTACTAAAGGATATTAATTTTGAGTTTAATGAAGGTGAAATTATCTGTTTTTTAGGTAACAACGGAGCTGGGAAAAGTACTTTGCTTAAAATATGTGCTGGAGTTGTGGAGCCATCATACGGACAAGTATCAATCAATCAAGAAAAAATAAGTAATATTAATAACTTGTATAGATCTCGTATGATCTCTTGGTTGCCACAGTCATTTACCAGAGCAGAAAATTTTAATGTAGAAGAGTTTTTGCTGCTTGAGCGAGAAAATAATATTAAATTTTTACAGAAATCAAACAATGAATTTTCAATTGACTTTTCGAGTTTATTAAGAGATTTTGATATAGCTTCACAAGCAAAAAAAGAAATTATTCTTTTAAGCGGTGGAGAGTGGAAAAGGGTTCAATTAGCTAGAATATGGCAAAGGAAATCAAAAATATTAATTCTAGATGAACCTGATGGGGATTTAGATTTAAAGCATAAAATAAATCTTGTTGAAAAATGTAGAGAATACGTAGTAAAAAATAAAGCGATAATCTTTTTAGCTACTCATGATTTACATTTTGCAAAAATGATTGCAAATAGAATTTGTGCCTTAAATAATGGAGTTCTTACTTGGAATTCTGAAGCAGATATTTTTTGGAATTTAAATATTCTTAAAAAACTTTATGATTTGAATAATCAAGATGAATTCTATTTTAAATCTAAAGAAAGTTTGAGTTTTTAAAATTCAAATAATCTATCACATTATTCAAGAGGTTTATATGAAGAAGGATGAGTCGAATAAATATAATGATATTATTGATGCTGAATTTGTTTCAGAAGAAGGCTCTAGTAAAAGCATACCTGATTCAAATAATTCCGTTAATGAAATAGAAAATTTGTCTATTAATCCAGATATTGATTATTCTTCGCAAAATTTTACGAATATGAATCAAAATAATCAATTTCGCTCATTTTCTTGGACCTTTTCTAAGGGTTCAGTCCTGACTAAAAATAGACCTTCTATCTTATCAATTATTTTATTAATTCCCATATTTTTGGTTATATTTACTTTTGTTCTACTTTTTGGTTTGATTGCGTTTGTCATTTTTTTGCCAAAACTTATTGTCATAATTAAACGTAAGGGTATTTCTGGGCTTAAAATGGATTATAAAATGATTAAGGGACTTTTTGATCGATTCAAAATGAAGTAAAATATAAACTGTAACAAGTTTTTTTTATTATAGGTGTCACAATGCCGGTTCATGCCCCCGACTTCCCTCCGCAATTTAAATGGATTAACACAAAACATAATTTAAGTTTAGCAAACTTTAAAGGACATCCAATATTACTCGATTTTTGGACATATTGCTGTATAAACTGCGTACATATATTACATGATTTAAAGAAAATTGAAGAGGAGTTCTGTCCAAAAGGTTTAGTTGTACTAGGAGTGCATTGTGCTAAATTTTCGCATGAAAAAGATTATGAAAATATTAAAGATGCTTGTCACCGTTTAAATATTCAACATCCAGTTATTGTAGATGAAGAAATGCAGCTCTGGAAAAAATTTGCTGTACGCGCTTGGCCAACTTTTATATTAATTGATAGCGATGGAATGATAGCCTTTTCGGCTTCTGGTGAAAATAAATATGATATTCTTAAAGAACATATAATTAATTTGTTGCATAATAAAAATTTGCCAGAGATAAAATTATGTGAATGGGAAAATATAGAAGATAAATTAAATTTTCGTTATCCAACAAAAGCAGTGGCTACGAAAATAAATAATACAGTTCATTATTTTGTATCAGACACTTATAATAATAGAATAGTGCAATTAAACTCTGAAGGAAAATTTATCTCCTCGTTTGGTGAAGGAATTTTATTATCCCCACAAGGTTGTTGCGTTTGGAAAAGTGAACTTATCGTTTGCGACTCTGAGCATCACCGACTTATTGCCTTCGATTTAGAAGGAAAGCCTCAGCGAAAATATCGTGTCATTGCTGGTAAGGGCGATAAGGGGGTTTTCGAAAGTCGTTCAGAGTATGTGGCCAAGTTAGCGCCTCTTAATTCCCCAACCGATGTCTGTTTATGGGGAAATGATCTTGCAATAACTTGTACAGGAAGCCATCAAATTGTCCTATTTGTTGCAAAAGATGAATCTATTTTACATATTGCAGGATCTGGGCGTGAGGACATTGTGGATGGCCCCGCTTCTTTTGCTGCACTTGCTCAGCCATCTGGAATAACAGCAATATCCGACACTGTGCTCGCATTTACCGACAGTGAAACAAGCTCAATTCGTCTTGTGGTTAAAAATTGGAATGAATCTGGTAAAACAATGATAGTGAGTCTCGTAGGAGAAGGGCTTTTCGATTTTGGTTTTTGCGATGGTCTTGGAGCAGAAGCTCGACTCCAACATCCGTTGAGTTGTGCCTGGAGTTCAGTAAGTAACAATCTTTATATCGTTGATAGCTATAATAATGCTCTAAGAATTTATTCTGTTGATAAAGATTATTTAGGAACAGTTCATCTCTCTGAAAAATTAAATGAACCATCAGGTATTTCATGGTTTGACGGACATTTAATTATTTCTGATACAAATTGTCATAGAATTATTGTAATTGATGAAACAAAAATCACGCAAAAAGACAATATCGACTCTTTAGATGTGATTCCTATTGAGAACATATATTCAGGCCCATTCGGACATATTTCAGATGTGCCAAAATATATGTTGACGCAGGATATAGTTTAAATTTTAATATTTCATTTAAAAAAAATCTGTAATGAATAACAATATTAACTTCATTGTTTATTTTTTTCTGATACAGAAATTTTAATCTAGCATATGCTCACATAACTCTTAAACGATGATTAACATATAAATAGTATTCATATTCGCACTGATCTATATTTTTGCCATCTGCAAAGCAATTAGACATAAAAACTGTTAAGTTCGAATTAGTTTCTGAATATTCTATAGTAATTGTCTCAATAATAGGCTGTGTTTGGTTTTCTTCGGCAGAAATTGAATTTGAAAAGATAAAAAATAAAAAATAAAATGAATATTTTACAAGCATATTGATCCTCGCACAGGATAAAACTTAAAGCAGAGCCCTTATATATGGAGCTTATATGTATTTGGCATAATATAAAAGAAATTAAGCAGAATTATTGTAATCTACGCAAAAGGAGCGCAGTTGTGGGATTTAAATGAGTTATAACTGGTTAGCAATATTTTCTATTTTCAAGAGAAATATTGCCTTTATTTAACTTGTGAAATATATATATAAGTTGGAACATGAATTTTTAAGGGTGGATTTATAATTTTATGAATGGGCATAAAATTCGATATTTCATTTAAAATGGGGTCAGTTATGTATAAAAATATATTAATGGCTATCGATTTCTCAGAAGTAACGGAAGCTGTTTCACAAAAAACTCTTTTGTTACGTGAAATAACAAAAGCAGATGTGCATTTATGCTATGTATTGGGTGATGAAAGTGTTGTAGCTCCTGCATCTTATTTTTATTATCAATCCTTTGATTTCAACGAAAATGTCCTCGATCCACTTAAGAAAAAATTTGCAGAATTAGCTCATCATTTATCTATCAGTGAGAAGAACACTCATTTCTTAAGGGGCAATGCAAAAGAAGAAATACTCAATCTTTCTAAAAAATTAAATATCGATGCAATCATTGTTGGTGGACATGATCATTCTCGCTTAGGTATGTTAGGTTCTGTTGCGGCAGTTCTTTCAAATAAGGCTGATTGTGATGTGTTAATCGTTAAAAAGTAAATTTTTTATTGTTATTAGGGGTTTTATTCATGTCAATGTATAAAAAAATTCTATTGTGCACTGATTTTTCTGAAGATAGTTTAAAATATTTAGGAAAATCATTCAAAATCGCTCATTCATTTCAAGCAGAAACTCATTTATGTCACGTTGTGCTTCCTGTAGCATCTGTGCCAATTCATGGTTATTATTATCCTATGGATATTGATCTTGAAAAAAAAATAATGGAAAAAGCTGAAGAAAAAATGCAAGAAGTCGCTGCGCAATATAAATTAGAAACCAATCAAAAGCATGTTTTTTTTGGCAATCCGAAGCCTGGAATAGTGGCTTTTGCTAAAGAAAATGCATTTGATCTCGTTATTGTTGCTGGCCATCATCATTCCTTTATTGGTATGCTAGGTTCAACCGCGAATTATATTGCAAATAAAATCCATTGCGATGTTCTTATAGTGAATAATTAATTTTATTTAAAAACTTCCCATTCCTCCTTGAGCAATGAGTACATATATAAGTCGTAATGATAATCGTTTTTGTAAGCGTATTTTCTTAATATCCCTTCTCTTTGCATTCCTAACTTTTCCATTACCCGAAAACTACCAATATTTTCTCTCACGCAAACTGCTTGAATTCTATGGGTGCTAGTTTGCTTAAAAGCATGGTTGATTAAGATTTGAGCGGCTTCTACCACGTAACCTTTTCCCCACCAGTCTTCGCCGAGGGCATAGCCAAGTTCTAGAGTGTTTTCTTTGCACATAGATCCATGAAATAATCCGACAGTTCCAATCATTTTCTCCTTCCCACTCTCTTGTATGACAATGGCTAATGGGTTTAGGGGATCTTTGATGTTGAGAGCACGGCTTCTTCTAATGAAATTATAGCTGTCTTGGATATTTCTATGGGTATCAAAAGTTGTATAACGGGTAATATTACTGTTTTTTGCAAAATAAAATATATCATCAACATCTTGCTCTGTAATATAGCGGAGCTGGAGTCTTTTTGTTGAAAAATAAGGTTTTTTGCTCAATTTCATGATTTATCCTTTGTCTTATTAAGGATGTAATATTACATGATTTTTTATAAATGGTAAAATTTTTTAAAGAGGAAAAACTGATTCATGAAGTTCTATGAAGAGATGGGGTGACTGAGGGGATTCGAACCCCCGAATGATGGAATCACAATCCATTGTCTTAACCGCTTGACTACAGCCACCAGATCAGTCCAACAGCAATACTTTACCAGAAATTAAGTGTCAAGTGCGAACTAAAGTCTTTTGGAACATTGTTATGATATGCTATAATATATGAATTTTATGTGTTTTTTAATAGTTTATAGAAAGGAAGCGCTTATGGAGCAGTTAAAGATTGAAAAAATGCGTCAGTTTTATGATCTTTTTCCTTACCCAAATCGCCCTTTTTTTCTTTCGCCAAAGATTGAAGCTCACCTTACCTCCCATGGAGGATTTGCGCGATTAATCAGTTTGGGAAGAATTTCATTTGCACAGAGACTCTGGCAAATGAGCCTGAGCTACAAAAAAAACAATAAGACAGTTAACAAGCAAGAAATCTATATGTTTAAAGGAGAAATAGAAGCTGTTTTCCCAAGTTCAAATCGAATTCTTCTCGTAGGTTGTGGCACGGACGAACCCCTATTATTTAGAAAACTCCATAAAAAAAATGAAATACTAGCTGTTGATCTAAGCCGAAAAGCCTTGAAAAATGCAAAAAAAAAGATATCTTATCAGCGATTTAAAAACCTGTTTACTCATCAGGAAAGCCTCAAAAAAGTTAATTTTTTATTAGGCAACGCAGAAATGATTTTAAAAGAGAAAGCTTTGGGGAGCTTCGATTTTATCCAATGTTTTGGTGTTTTGCATCATCAACCCAATCCTTACTTACTTTTAAAAGCAATTGAAGAGCGTTTAAACCCAGGCGGAGCTTTAAGATTGATGGTTTATAGCTACCATGGGAGAAAACTTGAACGGAGAATTCAAGCACGTTACAAAGCAATGTGGAGTTCTTTTTTTGAGAAGAGATTCAAAATAAAAATTTTACTAAACTATTTACAGTTGCGAGTGTGGCAATTTTTAAATTACTTAGGATTTTTACCTGCTACAACGGAACGATTTAGGTATTTAGGAATTGGCTCTGTGTCTGTGGCTGATGCGCTTATGCATCCCTCAGATCAAGGGATATCCTTAAATTATTTTCATGAGTGTGCCCTTCAATTAGGATTAGAAATGATATATTGTGAAGGTAAAATAGAAAACATGGGTTACCAAGTTGGTTTTGAAAATCCAATAGAAGTTTGGTATAAGATTCTTGAGGCAGATAAAAAACAAGAATTATTAACAAATCCAATAATGATATATCGCAAGGGAATTAAAATTGAGTCTAAATAATAAAATCCAACATCTTTTTTTAAACTCAAATCCATGGTTCTCGGCCGTTACTGATTACAGCTTACAGTTGGCTCTCTATTTGAGTCAGCAAGGTTATATTCTTTACTGTAGCGAAGTTGGTAGCACTGCAATGGATCAAAAATGTCAAGAATATAAAATACCATTTGCAAATGTTCCGATTCACAATCAAAGTATTTTTAATTTTTTAAAAAGTTTTATATTTCTACACAATCAACTGATTAAAAATAAAAAATCTTTAAAATATATTTGGGTTTTTGAAGGAAGAGAACATAGTCTTTGTGCACTCTCAAAAATATTATTTCCATTTTTATGGAAAAATAAAATATTGATTCGAGTGAGAGGACAAGCTCAAGGTATTCGATCTAATTTATTTTCAAAGTTATTATATAATAAAATAACGAATAAAATTATTTTTGCAGCTGACTGTGTTAAAAATAGAATTATGTTTGATATTCCACAAGATAAAACGATGATTCAATACTATTCCAAAGATTTTTCTAAAAATATTGTATCTAATGAGAGAAAAAGTGAAGAAATTTTGATTGATTCCAGTTTTCCATCAATCAAAAGTGATAATCTATTATATTTAGTAATTGGCAGATTTGATAAGGTAAAAGGCCATGATTATTTAATTGATGCATTTTTACAAGCAGATTTAAATAATAAAGAAGGAAATAAGATTAAATCTCAACTTGTATTTTTGGGTTACAATGCAAATTTGTCAGCTGAAATGCTTTATGATAAATATTTTGAAAGATTTGGAGATGGAAAATGTATTAAGAATAAATACTATTTAAAGTCTGATAAGCTCAATAAAGAATTATTTATAGTCAGTGAAAAAATTCCAAATATTGACAAAATTATAAGTATGGTCCACTTTGGGATAATTCCAAGTTTAGACAGCGAAGTGATTTGTCGTGTTGGGGTTGAATTTTTACAGTGTGGAACACCAGTAATTAGTTCTAACGCGGGTGCTCTGCCCGAGGTTTTCTCGGATTTTAAAGAGTTGATATTTCCAGTAGGCGATACCAAACTTCTTCGGCATCGATTGGAATCTTCTTCCAAAATTTATTTAGATAAAGAAGATTATTTTGAAAAAAGAAAAAAAGCAAAGCGGATTGGCGTTGAGAAGTTTTCGCTAAAAAATTATGATAATTTATTTGATTTTGTTAATCGAAATTAGAATTTATTCTTAATCTATTAAAAATGTGCCAAATATCGTTTTATTAATTGAAAAATCCAACACATTCTTTTAAAAAAGTTTAATTAAGGAGACCGAAATTCTTAATAAGACTAAGCATCTATTTAACTGGTACCTGGCAATATTTCATAGGATGAATTAAATTCTGTTATCATACTTATTAGTTGTTCAAATACTTTTCTGTTACCTTTTATTTTAACTTTGCGCTCTTTTTCAAGGCTTTTTAAATTTGTTTTATAAAGCATTACATTTTCTAAGTCTGAACGATTAATTGTTACTGCTAAATCTGGTTTTTCCGCATGAAATCCTTTTATATTTGTTAGTGTTGCGTTGCTGAATTCGATTGCAAATTTTTCACCATTATCTGGCGTAAAGAGATTAATAGAGAAGTGAATATTTTCTGGGAGATTCAAACCAAGTCGAATTCCAATATAATCAAGCCAAAGCTCAGTAGACATAGCTGACACCATTTTTGGGCCAAATGATTTAGGTGTGTTACCTTTGGGAATGCCATGGCGAAGTTCATAGGCTCCAGCTAAGAAACTATTTCTTAAGCTCGTACTTTCTTTTTGATAACCGATTTGCTCAAATACGTCAGCTAAAAGTTCTTTTGCTCTCTGATGATTTGGTTCTGCAAAAACCAATTTATTTAAAATTTCGATGGAATGCATGTATTTGCCTTCATCATTTAATTTTATAGCTTTTGCAATAATTTTTTCAGAACCACCCATCATTTCTACATATAATGGTGCGGATTCATTAGGTGATAAAGGAATTAATGTTGCAGGGTTGGAGTCCCAATAGCCAAGGTAACGATTAATAACTGCTCTACTGTTGTGTCCTTCTGAACCATGATAACTATGAGCTGCCCATTGCTTTTGTAAAATAGTCGGTAATTTATAAATATTGTGAATTTCATTTATAGTAACACCCTTATTAGCAAGGTGTAACACTGAATTATTTAAATTCGCATAGGTATCTCGTTGGGCACGCATGACTTCTTGAATTCTTTCATTTCCCCATCGAGGCCAAGAATGTGAAGAAAACATTACTTCTGAATTTTTGCCAAAGTGATATAATGAATCATTAATATGTTTAGACCATTTAAGTGCATCTCTAACTAAAGCTCCTCTCAATGTATAAATATTATGAATGGTACTGGTGATATTTTCTGCAGCCCAGAAAGCTTTCATGTCAGGAAAATAAGTATTCATTTCTGAAGGGGCTTCGGTCCCGGGAGTGTTTTGAAAAATCATTTTCACTCCATCTATTTCCATGGTTTCATAATCTTTTTTTATAGAAACAGTTGGTGGGATTAAACCCATTGTGCCAGTGGATAGATTTTTTCCTATTGCTTGATCTACATGGCCATAGGGATTTCGTGGTAATAAAATGCCATATTGATAATATAATCTCCTATTCATCGCATTTCCTGCATATACGTTTTCAGAAATAGCTTCTTCCATAAATCCTTTTGGAGCAATAATTTGAATTTTTCCAGAGTTAACATCTTCTTCGCTTACTATTCCATGAATACCACCAAAATGATCACCATGGGAGTGTGAATAGATTACTGCTTTAATGGGAAAGGTTCCTAAATTTTGATTTACAAGATTCAATGCTAGCTTAGACATTTCACTTGAAATTAAAGGATCAAATACAATCCATCCTGTTTTGCTTTTAATAAAGGTAATATTTGAAATATCAAAACCACGTACTTGATAAATTTTCTTAGGTATCACCTCATATAAACCATATGCCATATTGAGTTCAGCTTGGCGTTGTAAGGAAGGATGAATGCTCGGATATTGTTTATGATTCAATAGGAAACTATAACTTTCCATATCCCATATGAGATGACCTTTATCAGATCTCACTTGTTTGAATTTGGGTGCAGCAATAAATCCTCTTTTTGCTTCTTCATAGTCCCTTTTATCAGCAAAGGGTAATTCTTTCCTATATTTTTCATATAGAGCTATTGTGTGTTTTGAGGGTTCTTTTGATGACTTGTCGTTTTGATTGATTATTTCTGAACCCAGAGCAAAAGAACATTTAAACAGATCACATACAATAATAGTGAAAAGTGATATCAAAAAAAAAATCAATTGATTAATTAATTTTTTTTTAATTGGCATTTTGATTCTCCGTGTAATTTGATAAATTGTTAAAATAAATATTTTAACTAATATAATTATTTAAAATTATATTTTTGCTATTATTTTAGTTAAATTATTCTATTCTTTTTCCTGTAAATTTATTAAATAAATGTATATCAAATATTGAAATATTTAAAAATATTTTTTGTCTATCATGAAAAGTATTTTTTGTAACTTTCACAATTAATTCCGTTTCAGATTTTTCAATAATCCCATAAATTAAAGTTTCATAACCAATTGATTCACACATTTTTATTTCAAATGGAATCGAGTATTCATTTTGTTTAGTTGTAGAATTTTGATCACAAACTTGAATTTTTTCAGGTCTTATTCCAACAACAGTTGTTTCATTTAACTTATCTGAACTTACATACTGTGATGCAATTTGTCCTGAAATAAAATTCATTGGTGGATTTCCAATAAATCCGCCTACAAATATCGAAGCGGGTTTTTCATAAAGTTCACTGGGTGTTCCAACCTGCTCAATTTCACCCTTATTTAATAACATGATTCTGTCGGCTAAAGTCATTGCCTCAATTTGATCATGAGTTACATATATGCTTGTTGTTTGCACATTTCTATGGATATTTTTTATTTCAAAGCGCATTTGAGTTCTGAGTTTAGCATCTAAGTTACTCAGAGGTTCATCGAATAAAAAGACATTAGGCTCACGAACGATTGCTCTGCCCATAGCAACTCTTTGTCTTTGTCCGCCACTCAATTGATTTGGTTTTCTATGGAGCAATTCTTTTAGTTGAAGCAATTCAGCTGCTTTATTTACTTTTTTTTCAATTTCCAATTTAGGTACTTTATGTAATTTTAGACCATATGCGATGTTTTTATATACAGTCATATGAGGATATAAAGCATAATTTTGGAACACCATTGCAATGCTTCTATCTTTGGGTTCCAATTTTGTTACATTTGAATCTCCGATGTGTATTTCGCCATCAGATACATTTTCTAATCCTGCAACCATACGTAACATTGTGGATTTTCCGCATCCACTCGGACCAAGCACCACGATAAATTCACCGTCATTGATTTCAAAATTTATATTTTTTATAACTTGAGTATTTTGATACGATTTCTTTAAATTTTTAAGTAGAACTTTAGCCATATTTTTACCTTTAATTATTTTTCGGAATCTATCAGTCCTTTTACAAACCATTTTTGCATCAGAACAACAACGAGGACAGGAGGAAGCATAGCAACGAGAGAAACACCCATGACAAGATGCCATGGCGTCGTTCCATCGTTGGCTATCATTTGTGTGAGGGCAATTATAATTGTTCCCATGCTTTGTTTAGTAGTTATAAGTAAAGGCCATAAATATTGATTCCATCCATAAATAAATAAAATAACAAAGAGAGCCGCAATACTTGTTTTCGAAAGTGGAAGAATTGTGTCAAAGAAAAACCTTAAAGGTCCTGCTCCATCTATACGAGCTGCTTCGCAGAGTTCATCGGGAATGCTCATAAAAAATTGTCTAAATAGAAATGTAGCAGTTGCTGAAGCTATGAGTGGAACTGATAATCCTTGAAAAGTATCCAAAAAATTAAGATTGGCTGCCATTTGAAAAGTTGGAACTATTCGGACTTCAATTGGAAGCATGAGAGTTAAAAAAATAAGTGCAAAGGATATTTTTTGCAAAGGAAATTTAAAATAAACTATTGCATAGGCAGACATAATAGATATAGTTGTTTTTCCAAGCGTGATGCATAAAGTAACAATTAAGCTATTAAAAAGTAATCTCCAAATTGAAATCCCTTGGATAATATTTTTGTCTGTAGAAAATATTTCCTTGTAATTTTCTATAAAATTGCCACCTGGCATGAGTGTCGTTTTGCCTGAAAGAATGGTTTGTAAAGTTTGAGAAGAAGTAACCAATGCATAATAAATTGGAAAAATAATGACGATGATGCCGATAATTAAAATAATGTGAGACAAGGCTGTTGAAAAATTTCTTTTTGTTTCCATTTAATAGTGCACCTTTTTCTCAACAAATCTAAAATGTAATATTGTTATAAATGAAACAAATATCATTAAAATAACAGACTGAGCAGCAGAACTTCCTAAATTTAAATTTACTATTCCATCGACATAAACTTTATAAACGAGGTTTGTAGTCGAATAACCTGGTCCACCATGTGTAGTTGTATAAATAATTCCAAATGTATCAAAGAAAGTATAAATCATGTTCATGATGAATAAGAAAAATGTTGTTGGCGATATCAATGGAATGACTATATCGATAAAGCGACGCACTGGGCTTGCGCCATCAATGGAAGCTGCTTCTAATAAAGATTTAGGAATTGATTGTAAACTTGCTAAATAAAATAAAAAATTATAGCTAATTTGTTTCCAACTCGCAGACAAAATGATTAGAATAAGCGCATGATTTCCATTTAAACTTGGATTCCATTGGAAACCAAGATTATGTAAAATATTAGATAAATAACCAATGGAAGGACTAAAGAGAAAAAACCAAAGAACACCAGCTATTGCAGGTGCGACTGCATAAGGGCAGATAATAAGAGTTTGATAGAATATTTTTCCAGCCTTAATTCTATTGGCTAAAGCAGCAAGAAATAAAGCAAAGAAAAGACAAATTAATGTTACACTAATACTGAAAATAATTGTAACAAAAATTGCTGAAATATAATTTGAATCTTTAAATATTTCTATATAATTTTCAAACCAAACAAATTCAGAACTTAAACCAAAAGCGTCTTCCTTTTGAAAAGATTGCCATATTGCAAGTAAAGCAGGCCAAAAGAAAAACGCAAATGAAATTAATAATTGTGGAGCCAAAAAGAAATAAGGGAATAACCTTGAGTTAAATATCGCACGCTTTTCCACTTATTACCTGCCCGCTTTTTTAATTATGTCATTGCCCTTTTCGACAGCGTCATCTAATGCTTTTTGAGCAGTCATTTTTTCAGACAACATAGATTCAAAATTTGCTTCAACAATATTTCTAATATTTGGTAGCCCAATTATTCTCAGACCTTTTGAATTTTCGGAAGGCGCTTTGTTGGTCAATTCAGAAATTGCTACAGTAAATCCAGGGTTTTTTTCATAAAATCCCTGCTTTTTAGAGTGATCGAAAGAGGTCTGGGTGACAGGTAAATATCCACTCAGTTGGTGCCATTTAGACATGATTTCAGGTCTGCTTAAAAATAAGATAAATTTAGCTGCACCAGCTTGTTTTTCTTTACTAATGCCATTGAAAACCCAAAGACTGGCTCCGCCAATAATTGTATTTTGAGGTGCGCCAGTTACTTTATCGTAATATGGCAATTGAGACACTGCGAAATCAATATTTGCTTCTTTTACTTTACCATAAGAACCAGTTGAATCGAGAATAATGCCACATTTTTCTGTGGTGAAAGATAATTCTGCTTCCGTTGTTCTGCCAAAATATGTAAAATATCCTTCTTTATATGCTTTTTGAATATTTTCCCAATGTTTAATATGAGTCTGAGAGTTAAATTTTAATGTTGGAGAGTTTCCTTCCATACCATTGCTTTGAGAAGCGTAAGAAACATTATGCCATGCACTAAAATTTTCGAGTTGAATCCATGCTGGCCAGGTAGTTGTAAATCCGCATTTTTTAGGATTTGATTTCTTAATTTTTTCTGCGTAAAGAAAAAGTTCATCCCAAGTTTTTGGAGGATTATTAACATCAAGACCAGCTTTTTTAAATAAATTTTTATTGTAATACATAATCGGAGCTGAACTGTTAAATGGAAATGATAGGAGTTGGTCACCACTGCTATAATAAGAACGAACAGGAAGAATTATATCTTTTGTGTCAAATTCTATTTTATTATCTGTCATAAGTTTTGAAATTGGTATAGTAGCCCCTTTAGCATTTATCATTGTTGCAGTACCAACTTCATAAATTTGGATGATATCTGGTTGTTTCTTTGATCTATATGCAGCAATACCAGCGATCATTGTTTCTTGATAATTGCCTTTGCGAATTGCGGTTACCTTATATTCATTTTGTGATTTATTGAATTCTTTTGTAAGATCTCCTATTACTTCAGCGGCCTGACCACTAAGACCGTGCCAAAATTGAATATCTGTTGCGGAAAACGCGGGAGAAATATATGTTATGAGTATAAGTGAAGATATTGCTTTGATTTTCATATTAATCCTTCCATGGATAATCTGTAAAAATAGAGTGAACGCCTAAATTAAATAAATCATTTGCTCTTTTCTTATCATTTACTGTATATGCAAGAACAGGATACCCTTTATTGTTAATTTTAGATATTAATTCAAGCGTAATTATATCTTGATCAATATTTATAGTTTGTGCTTGAACCTCTTTAGCTATTTTTTCCCAATCCGCTGGAAGTGTCTCAAATAATGCCCCAATAATCAATTCTGAATGAGTTCTTTTTGCAAACTTTAATGCTTCCATGCTAAAACTTGAAACAAGTGGGGGAGGTAGTTCTTTTGGCCATTTATTTAAAATTGTATTTGCAACTGCAACTGCAGTGCGCTCATCGCGATTAATGCAAGGTTTAATTTCGATATTTGCACCTAAATTTAATTCTTTTAAAAGAAGAAGAGTTTCTTCGAAGGTTGGAATCTTTTCTCCTTTAAATGTTTCATTAAACCAAGCTCCTGCATCAAGTTCTTTGACCTCTTTCCAAGGAGTTTTTGCCATTGGGCCTTTTCCATTAGTGGTTCTGTCTAAATCATCATCATGCATAATTACGAGAACACCATCTTCGGTTTCTTTGACATCAAACTCCACCCATGATGCACCAAGTTCTTTAGCTTTCCGAAATGAACTGAGAGTGTTTTCTGGTGCGTATCCTTTTGCGCCACGATGGCCAATAATTCTTGGTATTTTTAGTTTGCTTAGCATGGTTGCTCCTTTGGGGCTCTTTGACAGGCCAAATAATTTGATACTATACTAGAAAGATTTTTAAAATTTACAAGTTTAACTTTTTTTAAAGATCTTTTTAAATTTGGTAGTCTTATATAATTAGAATTTTTATTGAATTTAAATATTAACATTTAAAAGAGAGTCTTTAATGCATGAAAATTTTCTATAGTTCACTGCAAAAAAAACATGTAATTAAAAAAGAAGTTTATAATGGAAAAGCTCATTCTTATAATGACAAAGTCAGTAGAATTGATTCGATTTTAAAAGCTTTTAAAATAGCAGGTAATTACGAGATAGTTGTGCCAGATATTCTTCCCTATGACGCTTTATTAAGTGTACATGATGAAGACTACCTTAAGTTTTTGGAATCGGCGCAAAACCTTAAAAACGATGAAATTATTTGCCCCTATGTCTTTCCATGCGATAATAGAATTTCTCGACATGAACCTTTTATTCCAAAAAGGGCAGGATATTACTGTTTTGATGCTGGAACTTCATTGATGAATCATACTTGGAGTGCGGCTGTGGCATCTGCTAGCGCAGCATATTCTGCAGCGATGCACACAAAAAAAACAGGTGAAGCCACTTATGCTCTTTGTCGTCCTCCAGGGCACCATGCGTCTAAAAATATGTTTGGGGGATATTGTTACCTTAATAATACAGCGATTGCAGCTAAATATTTGGTTAGATCTGGTAACGTAATGATAATTGATTTTGACTTTCACCATGGAAATGGTACGCAAAGTATTTTTTATGATTCTTCCGATATTTTTTATTTGAGTATTCATGCGCATCCAAAAATTGAATATCCATACTTTACAGGATTTGAAGATGAAATAGGTATAGATGATGGAGTAAACTACAATTTAAATATACCTCTGATGCCTCTATGTTCTCCCAAAGAATACTTTATTGCTTTGCAAAAGGGAATTAAAAAAGCGTTTAAAATAATGGATCCAGATTATATTATTTTATCTGCAGGTTTTGACATTGAAGCAGGAGACCCTATTGGACATTTTAATATGTCTATAGATGATTTTTATATTCTCGGAAAAGAGTTAAAACTACTCAATAAGCCGACAATTATTTTACAAGAAGGCGGTTATTTAGTTGCTGAGTTGGGTAAAAATGTTGAAAGCTTTCTCAATGGGTTCCAATCTTAAGATTATATAGAGATTATTGAGGATCTAAATATCCTTGACTTTTAGAAATATATTGTAATAGTTAGTTAATCTGTGTTTAGTAATTGTATTTTTAATCTTTTTAAATTAATAAAAAGTAAAATTTATTTGGAGGATAATTGAAAGCAATTTCTAATATTAAAAAAAATACTTTAGAATTGATATCAGTCCAGTTTCTAATTTTTTTCTTTAACTTAACAATTATACATTTTTTTACAATGAATGATTTGGGTTTTGAATTGGTAAAAGGAAACTTAAATAGATTTATTTCTCTGTATATCATGCTTGCAAATGATTTTTTAATATCAATTATTCTGATATTATTATTTTTACCAATAATTTTTATTTTAAATAGAAAAAAATTTAAAATAAAAACTTTTTTTGTAGTTAATTTATTAATTGCATCGTTTCTTTCTATGTATATAATTTATACTGATTTTTACAAGTCAGGAATGAGTAAGTTGCACTTAAAATTTTTGCTTGATTTGAATTTTTTGAGCTCTAGTTTTAATATGATTTTTAATTTTAGATATTTGTTTGTGGTACTTTTGAATTTAGCTTTTATTTTTCTATTAATTAAGATTAGACAAGCTCGTTTTATGAAATTTTCAATATTGAAATTAATAGTGATTAGTCTTCTGTCTATCTTTTTATTGGTTTCTAAGAATTTAATAAGTGAGTCAAGTTTTTTTAAGAGATTTTCAGCAAATATTGCCACTAAGTCAGTTACCGAGAATTTTATCTATCTTCTTTTTGAACAGTTGTCTGAAAATGATAAATATATTCGAAATTTAGATAGTGATTATAGAATATTATATAGATGGCGGTATAAAAAAGATTCTACACAAGTTCAAATATCTGATGATGATATTTATAATATTATCCAAGATGAACCTATCTTAACACACAATAAAATTGGTGCTGAATTAAAAAATCAAGTTCAGAATAGTTTAAGCGGTAAAGAGCCTCTTTACATTTGGGTTATTCTTCTAGAGAGTTTTAAACCTCAAAATGGGCAATGGCTGTATCCAAAGCATGAGTATTCTTTTACACCATATTATGATAAACTAGCGCTTTCTGGTTTATCTTTTTCAAATGCATGGACCGTGGGTGGCGTGACTCGTGCTGGACAACAAGGCTCACTTTGTGGATCTTGGACAGGTGAAACATCTGATGCTTTCAGAGGGACATTTAAGTATTATCCTGTTTGCATTCCTGAATTATTGAACGAAAAATTCACTAACAGCCAGAGTTATTATTGGTATGCTGGGGATTTGCGTTTTGATGATACTCAAAAATTTTGGACGACTCATGGGATTAAATTCATGACCGGTTTGGGTGATTTTGCGAAAGATTCTGAGTCGACTTGGTGGGGAGCATCTGATAAAAGTTTGTTTGACAAAGTCAATGCATTAGTTACTATTGAACCCAAAGTTCAGTTGCATATTGTTATGACTTTGACAAATCACCCTGAATTTACTTTGTTGCATGATCTTACTTACCCGGATCAATCTCTTTTGAGTAAGGCTGAAGTTAATATGCAAAAAACTACATATTATACAGATTTGAGCTTGGAAATATTTATCAATAATTTAAAAAATAGAAAATTGAATAAAAAATCTAATACAACAATTTGGGATCAATCTTTATTAATCATGGTTAATGATCATGGGAATTTTATACCTGATTTAGAATATCCTCTTTCGGATAAGAGCAAAAATCCTGATAAATTGGCGAATATGTTAACAAGGGCAAACCTCGTTATGCATGGTGGATTAGTTGAAAATGTATTAAAAAAATTAAATTTGCATACATTCAATACAGATATAAGCAAAAGCCAGGCGGATATTTATCCAACACTTCTTGATTTTTTAAATATCAATCAGATTGAAACTATCTCAGATTCTTTATTTTCTGAACAGAGACGATGGCCTGTTTATACGGAAGGTTTTGGTAAAGTATTTGTTCCACCATTGCATTTGAATAAATATAAAGTGGTGCAATGGAAACGAGAGGATCTTCTAGAAAATAAAAATGTATTTATTCCAAAAGAAGATGCAGAATATTATTTGACAGCAAAAGCTTTATTTCGCTTAAATGAATATTTAAAAATAAAAGGAATTTGCTGTAAAAAAAGATAGTTTTGTAAAATTCTGTAGATGCTTAAATCTCTATTTACTAATTTAATATTAATGGAGGATTTTGTAATATTACGCATGGCGGATTTTGTGCTTGAGATAAACAAATATGTAATGCTGCAAATATATTTCCACAAAAGAATATAATTGAATTAATTTGACTAATGAACATATTATATTCTTGCTGATAACGTATTCTATTGGCTCCATTTGCAAAACACATAGTAGCCGCCATAGCTAAAACAAGTCGAGATTGATATTCCGTCAATACATTATTATTATTATAAATAAAATTATTTACCCAACTGCTATTATGTATAGGACTAATTTTTTCTCTTATCGCTTCTGCTGAAGGAATAGTAAGATCATCATCTGTCATATTTTGATGAATTACCTTTGGATATCTCGCCAACGCTCTAGGATCTGGAATATATCCGTTACAAGCATCAGTAAATCCATATTTAGGAGCGAACCAACCTCCTGGTGTCCTTAATCCAGCGCCCAATCCAGGGGCATTTAGAGAAGTTAGGTGCCTCCAATGGTCTATAATAGTTATAATTTGCGGTTTAAATATTTCATCTATTCTTAAACTAAAAGGATCGTTTAATGATTTAATAGAATCTGCAAAATCATTAAGACATGCATCTCCTAAATTATGTTGATATTGATAATTATTTAATTGATTGTTTGCATTAAAAGCGACATTTCTTGCATTATTAGCGATTTCCTCTATTCGCCTTACATTAGATCTTAAAATAGCTTTAATTAATTTAGGATCTAATGATTGAAGATTAAGCTTATCAAGATACCTAGTATTTAAATTCTTTTGGAAATAACTTGGATGAAAATAATCCCGAAAATTTACTTCAAAATTTAACGCTTGTCTTATAAGTTTTATATAATTACCTTGTATTGATAATGAATCAATAATTTCATGAAAATTCATCAGTCTTTGGTTTGTATAATAAAATTCATGGTTATCAATTAGAGTATCTGCTTTACTTATCTTAACAGAATTTATTTTAGCTTCTAATGTATAAAGTTTACAAGTTCTATTAGCTTCCACGCCTTCGTCTACAAGATAAGGACGACCAACTCCAGCGCAAAGCAAATTAGTTACTATAAAATTATGTATATTAGGAATCGTCATGATTTGATCCTAAAAAATATAAAAATTTAGTTATTATGTAACTCAGTATTTAATTCTACTGAGTTAGCTTTAGAAATAGCTTCTATACAACCTGATTGAGAATTTCTTCTGAAAAGAATATCATTTTTTCCAGCAAAATCTTTTGCCTTTAATATTGTATTATTAAATAAAACTTTTGTACCTGCAGTAATATAAAGTCCAGCTTCTATTGTGCAGCGATCTCCAAGCGGAATACCTAAACCAGAGTTAGCTCCAAGCAAACAGTTTTCACCGATAGATATGATTATATTGCCACCACCTGATAATGTGCCCATTGTGGAGCATCCTCCACCTAGATCACTGCCTTTTTTAACAAAGACACCTGCCGAGATGCGCCCCTCTATCATGTTTGGACCTTCGCAGCCGGCATTGAAATTGACAAAACCTTCATGCATAACTGTTGTCCCATCTCCTAAATAAGCTCCTAGACGAACTCGAGAGGCATCTGCAATGCGTACTCCGGTGGGGGTAACATAATCGGTCATTCGAGGGAATTTATCTATGGAGTGAACGACTAAATTGCGGCCCTCGCATATTGCTTCCATTTTTCTGAGATTTAAATCTTGTGCAGCAATAGCGCCTTCTGATGTCCAAACAACGTTAGGCAAAATATTAAAGATTCCTGTTAAATTTATACAATGGGGTTTTACAAATCTGTGGCTAAGTAAGTGCAAACGCAGATAAGCGTCTGGGACACTTTTTGGGCCGGTATCATTTTCTGAAGACGTAATAAATGAAACAACAATAGCTTTCCGATTTTTAATTGGATTTTGCATGATTTTCTGCAAGTTTTTTAAAAGTTCGATGTTGGCATGTTCTTTGCCATCATTGGCAAATGGTGTGAAATAACTTAATATTTCAGTAATTTGTTCATTTGTCAGTTGATAAGAATGCGTGCCATTTTTATAACCGAGTACATTTGCAAGGATCGCAGCAGTTGCAAAGTTTGTTTGAAAATTTGGTGAAGGAAAGTAACAATCAAGCAAAGTGCCATTTTGAGCAAGTGTTGCGATGCCTATAGCAAATGCTTGGGGGCGTATGTAATCCTTATTTTTTTCTATATTCTCAATGATTTTCTTAAATTCTGTCATATCTTTTACAAGCATGTAATTATCTTTCCTACATAAGCTTAAGACAAAGCTCGTTATGAATAAATTTTCATTTGTATAAAAACATAATTGGCTGTGGCAATCAAGATTTTTTCTTATTGATGTTCATCTATGTGCTTTTTTAGATTTGTATTCAAGAAGCTTTGTCTACCAAACAGAAAATATTGTGTTCCTTACTTAATTGAGAGTATTTATTTGAGATAAAGCTCTGAATCTATTTTCAATGAAGCGAATATTCATCTCGATTTAAGAAAAAGTTATAATGTCACTTGAGTATATTAAATATTTAATATTATTAATATTTTATTAGCATAATTTAAGTTAACACATTGGAGTTGAGTTATTAAAGAGTATAGTTTTGATGAGATTTATTTTATAAATGTCTAATATCAAATGATTAAGTTTTTAGTAATAATATATCTTGACTTTTTATGTTGATTATGAAATTTTCTGCCTCTTGTTATTATTAATAATGCGGTATTTAGAGGATTTTTATGTTATTAAATAAATTAAAAAAATATATACTTAAGTCTATTATTTTAGCGCTTCCAATGTCCTGTTATGCTAAATCAATTGAATCATCCATTGAAAAAAATAATGTTATTTCTATTGAATCATCTCCTAAAACAAAGAAGAATAAATCAATTGAATCATCTCCAGCTAATTATGAATACGAGATAAATCCTCTTTACTCCAAAATCTATTTTGAAGTTGATCATCTTGTTGTGAGTTCAGTTATTGGTGAATTTAAATATTTTGAAGGGAAATTTAAATTTAATCCAAAAGATTTTTCTAAAACTGAATTAATTGCAAATGCAAAAGCATCTTCTATTGACACAGGTTTTAATCCAAGGAACGAGCATTTAAAAAGTGCAGATTTTTTTGATGTCAATAAGTTTCCATTATTAACGTTTAAGTCAACGTCAGCAAAAAAGACGGGTAAAAATACTTTAGACTTAATAGGCAATATGACCATTAAGGGCGTAACAAAGCCAGTAATATTTAAAATTATTTATAAAGGTGAGTTCAATACAAAGGATGATATTAAACAGTCTTTTAAAGCTACTGCAAAAATTAATAGAAAAGATTTTGGAATGAATTTTCAGATGATTTTCGAAGCGACTCCAGCTATCGGTGATATTATTACGATTAGTATAACTTCAGAAGGTATTCATAAATTAAGTGAATCTACATAAATATAATTTTTATTGCCTTATTATAATTTAAAAATAAGGCAATATATAAGATTTTTTTGGGGGAGATTATTTATGAGAAATTTTATTTTTTACTGTATTATTTTTCTTATTTCTTGGGTATATAAATCAGAAATATTTGCGATTAATAATAAAGAAAAAGATTTGAGAATATGTCTTTCTGGTGGTTACGTCCCTTATAAAATAAAAAAAATCAATGGGACGTGGGAGGGATTTGATGTAGATATTGTAAAAGACTTTGCAAAATATTTAAATGCGAATCCTAAATTTATAGATGTGGAATGGGCGAGTATCCTGCCTTCATTATTAGCATTTAAATGCGATATGATTGCAGTGGGTCTAGTGATTACACCTGAACGAGAAAAAATTGTTAGTTTTGCTGATGTAGTCTATAAAAACGATTTGGCACTAGCTATATTGAATAGTGAAGAAAATATAAAAAAATATAAATGCTTAGATGATTTAGTAAAAGAAAAAAAGGTTATTTCTGTTGCTATAGGTACGAGTTCATCATTATATGCATCAAAAAATAATTTAAATGTTAAAACTTATAAAAGTTTCGATGCCCCTATTGATTCATTATTAACAAAAAAGAGTGATGCCGTTTTATTTGAAAAGCATTATTTGAATGCATTACCAAAACATGTTGCAGAAAAAATATATATAATACCAACATTAGTACATCAAGAATCTGTGTCAGCTGCATTTAGACCTGAAGATGTTGCCCTAAAGAATCAGTTTAATAAATTTTTAAAGTCTTGGTTAAGAACAGATAAACTAAGTATTTATGAAAAAAAATACTTTTCCAATTAAAATATATATTTTTAAGTGAATGCTTTACTCCCCAATTAAAATGGAATGTCGTCATCAATTGGGCGAGAGTTTTTACTGAAAGGTTGGCTGTTATTACCAGAAGAAGCATAAGGGCTTTCATTTGAATAATAAGAGTCATTCCCTTGATCATTTGGTGGTGGTATGTCGTTGTTTTGGTCACGATTTGCATTTGTGCCAGCACTTTCTAAGAATTGCATATTATTTGCAACGATTTCAGTTGTATAGCGCTTTTGCCCCTGTTGATCTTGCCAAGAACGTGTTTGTAACTTGCCTTCAATATAAACCATGCGCCCTTTTCTTAAATATTTATGTGCAAGCTCTGCTTGTCTTCCCCAAAGAACGACACGGTGCCATTCTGTTCTTTCTTCTTTATTGCCATCTTTTGTCCAGGATTCGCTTGTGGCTATATTTAAAGTGCAGACTTGCTGGCCGCCTGCAGTACTTCTAATTTCAGGCTCTTGCCCAAGTCTACCAATAAGAATGACTTTATTTACACCAGACATAAAAAACTCCTCACAGTGTCCAAAGAAAATGAATGGGAAACAATTTTGCCCACCCAATAGGCTTATATTGAGTGCATTCGAGCGTCAATTGCTGAAAGCAGCTATGAAATATTTCGTATATATTGACCAGTTAGTGACCGATTGATTTTGCTTAATAAAATGTCAAAAAAGTAACTACGAAATAATACTATATTATTTTAAAAAAGACTGGATGATAAGATAAAATATCCGATACACTTTGCCAATGGATCTTTTATACTTTTCCATTGAGCCTCCCTTGCTGTCATTTCATAAAAGTGCTAGCGAATGAAGCTACATAGTGATTTGCTCTTTTGTTTTTTTGAATAAATCATGTGGCATAGGCTTATTAATGTTTTTATGTTTGGGATCTTAACGGAGAAAGCATGAGTAACTTTCAAAGAACTTTAAAACGTTCTGTCTCTTTTTCTGGTGTCGGAGTTCATTCTGGAAGTGTTATTTCTGTTGAAATTCGACCAGCTTCTGCAAACACAGGTTTTATTTTTCAACGCACAGATTTGCCCAATAAACCTTATATCAAGGCGGATATAGACTCTGTTTTCGATACAACATTAGCAACTCGCATCGGCTCGCCTGCGGTAAGTGTTTCTACTATTGAGCATTTGATGGCAGCTTTCTTTGGATTTGGTATAGACAATGCTATTGTCGCTATAAATAATAGCGAAATGCCTATATTGGATGGATCTTCAGCACCCTTTTTAACACTTTTCGATGAAGTGGGTGTTGAAGTACTAAAGGAACCAAGAAAGGTTGTTGTGATTGATAAAGTCATTGAAGTCGTAGATGAAAAAAATCCAACTCGTTTTATGCGAATAGAGCCGTCTAAAAAACCTCTTATTACATATGTGATTGATTTTGAAAGAGCTGCTGCAATTGGTCGTCAAAATATTTCTATGCATTACACTGCGAAATCATTTTGTGAAGAATTTTCGTTTGCAAGAACCTTCTGTTTAAAAGAAGATATTGAACTCATGTATTCCAAAGGTCTCGCTAAAGGTGGATCGATGGAAAACGCTATTCTTGTTTCAAAGACAGAAGGCGTTATGAATCGGCAAGGTTTAAGACATGAACAAGAATTTGTGAAGCACAAGACTTTAGACTGTATAGGTGACCTCCACATGCTTGGAATGCCAATTTTAGGGCATATTATAGCGCACAAAGCGGGTCATGATCTTCATAACAAACTTGCGCGTGCAATCTTGGCAGAAGTGTCTTGTCGAAGCATTATAGTTCCTTCTGCAAAGGAAGAAGCTCGTTTCAAAGCTATTCTTTCTTTCCCCAAATCTCTCTCAGAGATTGATAGAAATCTTATTGGTCTTGCAGTTGGCTAAAATACAGCTAAACCTTTGACGGAGAAACACCATGAGACTCTTTTTGTGGTGTCGTCTGTTTTTCTACGGTTTGTCTTTTTAAATTATAATAAATATAGCTTTTTGCTTATTGACTCTCTTACGTTCAAGGTTAAGTTTCCAAGCGCAACCTTGTCACCCCTGTCGTTACTGATCTCGGCAGAGCTCTGGAGTAATTTTAAGATGGCTACAAAACGCGATTATTATGAAATTTTACAAGTCTCGAAGTCTGCATCGGCAGATGAAATAAAAAAATCTTATCGAAAGCTTGCTGTCCAATATCACCCAGATCGAAACCCTGGGGATAAAGCAGCAGAGGAAAAATTCAAAGAAGCTGCGGAAGCTTATGAAGTTTTGAGTGATTCCGCTAAGCGTCAACGCTACGATCAATTTGGTCATGCCGGCCTCAATGCAGGTGGTTTTGGCGGTGGAGCTGGCTTTGGCAACGTGGATGATGTTTTCGAGCACTTTGGCTCTATCTTCGAAGATCTCTTTGGCATGGGAGGCTCAAGTAGACGTAGCGGTGGTGGAAACAGGGCGCGTAAAGGAGGAGATCTCCGTTACGATCTTCGCATTTCATTTAAAGAATCTGTACTCGGCACAGAGAAAAAAATTCAAATACCCCGTAAATCAGCTTGTGGCACTTGTGAAGGATCGGGTGCTGCAAAAGGGACAAAGCCGGTCACGTGTTCAACTTGCCGTGGACAAGGACAAGTTGCTGTTCAACAGGGCTTTTTCACTTATGCTTCAACTTGTCCGGACTGTAATGGCAGCGGAAAGCGCATTTCAACTCCTTGCGGTGATTGCAAGGGATCAGGTTTTCAAACAAAATCAAGTAATATCAATGTTAAAATTCCTGCCGGAATCGATACGGGTATGCGCTTGCGCGTAGGTGGTGAAGGTGAAGGCGGTGTAAATGGTGGACCTGCGGGCGACCTTTATGTCTTCATTGAAGTTGAGCCAAACCATCTTTTCAAACGGGAAGAATTTGATCTTATTTATTCATTAAAAGTTGGTGTTGCCCAAGCAATTCTTGGAACAGAAGTTATGATTGATTGCTTCGAAGAAGAGCCGCGCAAAATTGAAATACCAGCTGGCATTCAACCTGGACAAAGATTGGTCGTGCACGGCGCAGGAATACCGAAACTTGAAAAATATGGTAGAGGTAAAGGCGATCTTATTATTGAGGTTAATGTAGAAATTCCAACAAAAATAAATAAGGAAGCAGAAGAACATCTCAGAGCATTTGCCTTGAAAATGGGTCAAAATGTAAAGAATAGCAATGGCTTTTTTGACAAAATATTTGGATAAAAATAACTCATGGCAATACAATTTTTTAATACGCTTTCTGGAAAAAAAGAACCATTTAAATCTCTGCAAAATGGAAAAGTAACAATGTATTGCTGTGGTGTAACCCCATATGGGAATACCCATATTGGTCACAGCCGCACATTTTTTTCGTATGATTTACTTTATCGTACTTTAAAAGATCATGGTAATGAAGTTCATTGGGCGCGTAATATAACTGACGTAGATGATAAAATTATTAATAAAGCAAATAGCGAAAATATTTCCTGCTCACAGCTTGTTTCAAGATATGTTTCAGAACAAAACGAAATGCTAGAGCTATTTAATTTACTCCGACCACAACATGAACCCAAGGTAACAGAAACAATTCCGCAAATAATCACTCTCATTGAAAAACTCATTGAAAAACAGTTTGCCTATGTGAGTCAGTCTGGTGTGTATTATCGTGTACGTAAATTTGAAGAATACGGTAAATTAAGTAAAAATAAAATAAATGATTTAAAAGCCGGTGCGCGGATTGAAGTAGACGAAGCAAAGGAAGATGCTCTCGATTTTGCCCTTTGGAAGTTTGCAAAAGCAGGTGAAATTTATTGGCCCTCACCTTGGGGAGATGGGCGTCCTGGTTGGCATGTAGAATGTTCAGCTATGATTCACTCGTTATTTGGCGATTCCATAGATATCCATATGGGTGGTAGAGATCTTATCTTTCCGCATCATGAAGCGGAAATTGCTCAGTCAGAGGCTGCATTTGGCAAACCTTTAGCAAGCACTTGGTTGCATGCGGGTATGGTAACTTTATATGGCGAAAAAATGAGTAAAAGCACCAATCATTTGGTTGCAATAAAAGATTTCTTAGCCAAATATCCATCTGAGGTTTTGCGCTTAATATTTTTATCTATTTCTTATTCTCAAACTCTTGACTTTACGTTCGAGTTAGCAACTGAAAACTTGAAGAAATTAGCTAAGATTTATCGTTTTGTTTCCTTAGTTAATAGCTATGCAGTGCAAGCGAATTTAAGTACAATTCATAAAGAATTTGATGGACTTATTTTCGCTGATTTAAGTAATCTCGTGACTAAGATGAAAGAATTTTTATCTGATGATTTGAATAGTAACGGAGCAATGGCGACATTTTTTGATTTCATTAAAAATGTCAATATCCAACTAGGTAAACTTGAAAAATCTGGGCAGAAATTAAGAGAAGAAGATATTCTTTTATTGAAAACAAAATGGCCTGAATTTAAAAATTGGTTGAAGATTACATTAGGAATTTTAATAGATGAGCCTAAAGTATTTTTTGAAAACTTAAGAAATTATAATTTAGGGACAGAGATTTCAGTCGAAGATATTGAGCTAAAAATTCAAGAAAGAACGAAAGCGAGAGCTGATAAAGACTGGGCAAAGTCCGATGCGATCCGCGAAGAGTTGCTTGCACAAGGGGTGCAGATTCAAGATGCGCCCGCTGGAACGAAATGGACAGTTGTTATTTAAAGTACTTTTACGAGGAAAAGCGCTTTCTTAAGAAAGCGCTTTTTTTTTCTGCGTGAAAAAGGATTAAATTAAAAAGTGATTACTCATTATAAAATTCAGCTAGGTCATAAAAATATTGCCTCATATTTAAAAATAATGTTACATAACAAATTGATGTTAAAATTGTGGAAAGTTCGGAGGATTGATGAAATTTAATCTAAAAAAAGTTTCTATAGTAATATTATTTTTAGTTATTATTATTATATTTCAATATTTAAATTTGAAAAGTTATTTTAATATTGACTATATTCGAGAAAATCAAGAATACTTTTATCAAATTTTTGCAGATAAAAGAGTTGAATTTTTAATTGGATTTTTTTTACTTTATATAGTACTAACAACGGTATCTTTCCCTGGAGCCGCTGTTTTGACCCTTTTAGGGGGGGCATTATTTGGAGTTTTATGGGGAACAGCAATCGTTTCATTGGCGAGTACTATTGGTGCTACCCTCGCCTTTCTTTCTTCCAGGTATATTTTAAGAGATTCTGTAAAGAATAAATTTTCAAATCAAATCAAACAATTCCAAGATAACTTTGAAAAAAATGGAAAAGCGTATTTATTTACATTACGAGCAATACCTATTTTTCCATTTTTCATGGTCAATCTTGTTATGGGTTTTACTGCTATTCGTGTTCGTGATTATTTTTGGGTGAGTATGCTCGGCATGTTGCCTGGGACTCTTGTATATGTCAATGCCGGTAAACAACTGGGTACAATTAAGAGTGTAAAAGACATCTTTTCCATTGAACTGTTTATTTCATTCGCTCTTCTGGGCTTATTCCCGTATCTTATTAAAACAACTATATCCTATATAAGCATGAAAATAAAATTGGCTAAGTTTAAAAAGCCAAAAAAGTTTGACTATAATTTAGTTGTCATTGGTGGTGGCGCGGCTGGATTAGTGACTTCCTACATAGCCGCTACAGTGAAAGCAAAAGTTGCTTTAATAGAAAAAGGCAAAATGGGTGGAGATTGTTTATACACAGGATGTGTGCCGAGTAAAACAATAATTAAATCTGCAAAAATTATTTCTTATTTAAAAAATGCTCATGAATACGGAATTGACAATTGCAAGTATAACATAAATTTTACAGAAATAATGCAGAGAGTTAAAAATGTTATTCGTAAAATTGAGCCGCATGATTCACGAGAACGATTTACGCAGCTTGGAGTCGATTGTATTACAGGTAAGGCAGAAATTATTTCACCTTACGAAGTACAAGTAGATAATAAAATAATAACAACAAAAAATATTGTTATATCTTCAGGAGCATCACCCAATTTATTTCCTTTTGAAGGGTTAGAGAAAGTTGAATATAGGACATCAGAAAATATTTGGGAACTCAAGTCATTGCCGAAGAATATGCTCATATTGGGAGGAGGTGCAATAGGTTGTGAGATGGCACAAGCCTTTGCACGTATGGGGTCAAACGTTTCGATTTTAGAAAAACAAGATAGATTATTTTCAAAAGAAGATATCGACATTTCTATATTTATTGAAAACAAATTTCGGCATGAAAATATATCAATCCTAACAAATAAAAAAGTGTCATTGTTTGAAAGAAAAAATGGAATAAATATCGTTCAGTATGAAGATACGCGTACTGGGACTTCTTATTCGCTCGAATTTGATATTGTTTTTATTGCTTTAGGAAGAAAAGCAAATGTAACAGGCTTTGGTCTGGAAAAACTTGGTATTAAACTTAGGAATGATGGAACAATTGAATGCGATGAGTTCCTACGAACAAATTATCATAATATTTTTGTCTGCGGAGATGTGACTGGACCATTTCAATTTACTCATATGGCATCTCATCAAGCCTGGTTTGCTGCAGTCAATTCTCTATTTGGAGATTTTAAACGCTTTAAAATTAATTATAACAACATTCCTTGGACAACTTTTACAGACCCTGAAATTTCGCGCATTGGACTCAATGAGCAAATTGCAGGCCAAGCAAAAATACCCTTTGAAATTGTAAAATATGATTTGGCTAAACTGGATCGTGCTGTGACAGAAGGTGAAGCGGCAGGATTTATAAAAGTGTTGGTTAGGCCAAATACAGATAAAATCATAGGCGTAACCATTGTCGGCGCTATTGCTGGAGAGCTCATGGCAGAATTTGCTTTAGCGATGAAATACAATATTGGTCTAAATAAAATATTATCGACAACACATGCATATCCTACATTTTCTGAAGCTAATAAGTTTGTTGCAGGGGAATGGAAAAAAGCACATGTACCAACGAAATTACTTTCTTATGTACAAAAGTTTCATGCATGGAAAAGAAGTTAAGATTGTCAAATAAATTACTCAAATGTATCATGCTTTCTTTGGTATATTTGAATAAATCGCGGAACAAAGGTTATTAATATATAGAACTCTAATAAAGTGGATATAAATAAGAGTGCTAAAAAGTAAATATTATTTAATCTATAATAGTGAAATATACTAAAAATATAGCAAATAAGGATGATAATGAATTTAAGAGCTGTTGCCCATTTTGGCAAAGTTTTTGGTTTTACTTTGAAGTTTATTTTTTTGTATAAAATGAGAATAGGTATTGATAAAAGCTGAAATATATCACGTGTATTTGAAATTAAAATAAACCAAAAAGGTATATAATTAAGAAAATAAAAACTTGTCAGCAAGGTGATAATTAATACTTTATCTGCAATGGGATCAAGAATGGAGCCAAAATTTGAAATTATATTATACTTTCGAGCAATGATTCCATCAAAAAAATCCGTCAAGACTGCAAGAATAGCAAAAATAAATGAGGATATTACATAATTATTAAATAAAAAATAAACTGCAGGGAGCATGAGAATGATTCTTAAAAGTGTCAAATTATTGGGAGAAAAAATTTTTAATATCATTAAGCCACCTTATTTGAGAGCCAGAAACTTTTCTTTTCTTTCAAATATGAATATAATTAAAATAACAGTATAAATAAAGTCTCATTTAATTTTTTTGACATAAAAGTATTTTGATATATGTATTTATAAATAGGTGCTCTATGAATTTTTTTTCCTTTTATTTATTTCGAATTTTCTTATTAATAAGTCATTTAATTTTATGCCAAATGGCCATAGCAAAAAAACAAATAAATATTGATTATAGTTCATATCAGAAAGTCTTAGACAGGTATGTCTTTGAAAAAAATGGAGAAACATTGGTTGACTACAAAAATTTAAAAGAAAATTCTGTAGATTTAAATAACTTTATTAAGAATATGTCTACTATTAAAAATAGTGATTATCAAAAGTTAACTTATAATGAGAAACTTGCGTTTTTAATAAATGCCTATAACGCTCTTACATTAAAATTAATTATTGATAATTACCCTTTAAAAAGTATACGAGATATAGGAGGAGTGCTTTCTAATCCATGGAAAAAAAGATTTTTTACTTTATTAGAAAAATATCATTATCTAGATGAAATTGAGCATAATATTATTAGAAAAGATTTTCATGAGCCGAGAATTCATTTTGCTCTAGTTTGTGCATCTAAAGGTTGCCCAAGTTTGGCAAAAAATGTTTTTTTGCCAGAAAATTTGCAAAATCAGTTGCAAATAGCAGCAACTAATTTTCTGGAAAATAAGAAGAAGAATTATTATAAATCAGAAGAACATAAGTTATATTTATCTAGCATATTTAAATGGTATGGGGATGATTTTAAAGAAAAATATAAGTCATTTAATAACTTTGTCATAGAAAATATTAGTAAAGATAATAATATTAAAATCCAAATTAAAAGAAGTAAATTAAAAATTGAATTTTTGGAATATGATTGGAATTTAAATGATATTTGAAATTATTATGCAATACTATTTAGTCATAATATTTTTCTTCATTATGGTATTTATTGAAAGAAAATATCCATTAAGAGAAAAAAAATTTTCAGTTAAAAAGAGAGTGCTGATAAATTTATCATTTGCATTTATCTCGTTTATAATAGCAAGATCATTTTCATACCCGATCATCTTTATAGTGAGAGGAATTTTCGGTGAAGATCATTTTGGAATACTGAAAATACTTGAGTTTAGTGCGATTTTATCTTTCATATTTTCTTTCATTTTTCTTGACTATTCCCAATATGTTTGGCATCGAATTAATCATTCCATACCTTTTTTTTGGACTTTTCATAAAGTGCATCACTCTGATCCAGATTTAGACGCAAGTACGGCCTTTCGCTTTCACTTTGGTGAACAATTTTTCGCACAATTTTTTAGATTTTTTGTGATAATGCTTTTTGCTGTACAAATGGAATACGTCCTTATTTATGATTTTATAAGTTTATTTGCAATAGTTTTTCATCATAGTAATTATTATTTTAAATACGATAAAATACTATCTAGAGTTATTGTCACACCAAGCATTCACAGCATTCATCATTCTAGAGATTTTTCTGAAATGAATTCAAATTTTTCAGTGGTTTTTTCATTTTGGGATCGGTTTCATAGATCTTTCAAAATGACGGAAAATGTGGCGATGATTAAAATTGGATTAAATGATATTGCAGAAAATGACGCAAATAAACTATTAAATATACTAGTATGGCCTTTTAATAAAAAAGATAAAGGGTCTTAAATAAAGGGTTTTAAATGAATTTTAAGCATAAAGTTGCGCTTTTTTCTGGGATAGTAGTGGAATGGTTTGAGAATATGGCATTTCTTTTACTTGCCGCACAGATTGGCCAGGTTTTTTTTAACCAGACAAGTTATGATGAAGGACAGGGGCTTATTCCTTTTGCAATAGGTTGTTTTGCTACATTTTTAGGGGCATTTTATTATGGATATTTGGCAGACAAAAAAGGTAGAGTGAGAAGTATTTTTAATACACCCATCATTATGGGATTGTCTAGCTTTGCAATGATTTTTATTCCTTCCTATGCAACATTTACTTATTCATGGGTTCTTATTTCAATAGTAAGACTGTTCCAACGTTTTGTTGTTGCTGGTGAGAATGGTGTGATTTCAATCTACGTGTTTGAGAATACAAAAGTTGGAAGGCAATTTAGAAATAATTATTTTTCTGAAGCTGCAGTATTATTAGGTATATTACTAGCAACTTTTGCGTTATATTTAGTTACACTTTATTCAAGTAATGCACATGTACAATTTAGAATAATTTTTATTATTTCAACAATATTAAGTCTTTTTGTTTTTATTATTAGAAAATTATTTTTATTTGATAAATATTTAGATGATAAAAAAAAGTATCTGCATAAAAATATTTCGAGTCTTAAGATAAATGAGTCTTCATTAAGGGATATAATTAAATATTCAATAATTGTAATGATTATTTGGTCGATAGTTCCGCTTAGTTTTTTTTATAAATTCAGTTTTCTTCCTAATATTTTAAACAATAGCTTTCACATAGAGAATTCAATTATTCTTAAAAATTTAACTTTATCAATGCTTTTTCAGCTTTTTGTCATGTATGCTGTTTCTTTTATAGGAGATAAAATACTTAAAAGAAATATTATACTTGCATTGGGATTTATAGTGCCTTTGCTCTTTTATGCAATTTCATTTCTCTATTTTGGGCAAATTTTACAGTTTTATATTTATGATTTTGGCTATGTCTTTAGTCCAGTTCTTTTGTTAATTCTATTATTTGACTTGATTCCAATGCAAATTCGTTGCACGGCATTTAATATCGGGTTTAATTTAATTGTGACAGTCTATTCTCTTTTAACAATGCCATTATATACTCAACTTTATAATAATTTTGGATGGTTTATTTCATTTTTACCTGTTTTAGTTGCATATTTATTAAGTTTTGTATGCTTTTTTTATCTTATTCATAAGAAAAAGGTGAACTTGGCATAGAACTTTTTCGTAGAGTTTCTCAGAAGGATAAATGTCATGGATTCATTAGGTTATGAAATATATATCATGCCTTCTGTCTACTCTGTATTAACAACGATAGGGTTGCTCCTACTTTTATTTTTATTAAAGTATATCTATAAAAAACTTATTCTCAAAATAGTGGATTGGAAAGGTGTACGTATCCACTCTATAAAGTTTAGATCGTTTGAGCTTTTGACAGCCGATAGAATTGTTTCTTCTCTGCTTTTCTTTTTTAAATTTTTAAGAGTATTTATTGTTTTAGCAATGTTATATTTTTATATACCACTCATTTTTAGTTTTTTTCCTTGGACGTCAGATTTAGCGCCTAAAATATATAATTATATTTTAGATCCGATTAATAAAATATTTAGAGTTACTTTTAATTTTATACCAAACATATTTTTCATAGCAATAACATTTGTTATAACAAATTATATTTTAAGATTTGTGAAATTTATTTTTTTAGGAATTGAGAATGGATCGTTTCAGATAGAAGGTTTTTACAAAGATTGGGCGACACCCACATATAAATTAATCCGTATTTTAATAATGTCATTTACATTAATTATTATATTCCCATATTTTCCTGGCTCTGGTTCCCCTGCTTTTCAAGGTATATCAGTTTTTTTAGGTATTCTCTTTTCTTTAGGATCGAGTTCTGCAATCGCAAATATGGTTTCTGGTGTACTTTTAACATATATGCGCCCATTCAAAGTGGGTGACCGGGTTAAAATTGCTGATACTATAGGAGATGTAATTGAAAAAAATCTGTTAGTTATTCGTGTAAGGACGATCAAAAACGTAGATATTACGATTCCAAGTTCCATGGTTCTAGGCAGTCATATTGTGAATTACAGCTCTTCAGCTCAATCTCATGGACTAATTTTAACCTCAATTGTCACTATAGGCTATGAGACTCCTTGGCGGAAAGTGAATGAGATATTGATCAAAGCAGCTTTAAAAACAAAAGATATACGTCCTGAGCCAGCACCTTTCGTCTTGCAAGTGAAACTGAATGACTACCATGCATCTTATGAATTGAATTGTTATACGAAGCAACCTAATTTAATGGATGAAACACATTCAGAACTAAATCAAAATATTCAAGATTTATTTAAGCAAGAAAATGTGATTTTAATTTCTCCAGTATATTATAGTTTATTGCAAAAAGATCAGATTAAATAAATACTTAATGGATAATCTAATCATATATTTGTAAAATACTGCTAAAATTAATTCCCCAAACTTTATAGATTATAAAAATGATATTTTGATATGTATTGCAATATTTTATTATTAAAATTCGTATTCACTTGAGGTTAAATATATATGTTCAAGAAATTATAAAACATTCATTACTGAAAAAGATATAACGTAGATAATATTAATAATATTTTGGCATCAAAGAATTCTTAAAAGAACTAATACTTTATGCCACTCAATTCTCATTGATTTGATTAGGGTGCCAAGGTGACGGAGGTTACATTGTATCAGAAGACTTAGAAGGAATTGAATATTGCTTTTCTACAGGTCATAGTGTGCAAAATCTCGATCAAACCTTGACTTTTCCTCATACACTTAATTATTAAAATTGTATTGAAAATCCTCATATTATTTTGCCGAAATGCGAGCATAAGTAAAGCAATATTTTAAATAAGAAGTGTTTTATATAAATAGTTATTATTTCTGAAATTTAATTAAATTATAAAAAAAAAATAAATTATTATTAAATTTATTAATAATAATTAATATTTTATAAATCATTGGAGAGTGCCAGCGAACCAGTAATTGTATTTAATATATTTTAAATAAATTTATCAAGCAAAAGTATATAAATAATTTACCTTATAAATTTTATCAATATATTCGTATAAATATATGTAAATATTGATAAAAACATATTTATTTTTATATATAAAAGTAGTAAAATAATAAATTTTTTGATAAAAAATTTGTGCTAACAAAAAAAATAGATTATATAAAATTTTGAAAATTATATACATAGTTCTTATTTGTAATTTTAAGCAATTTAAATTCCCATAATGTTGAAGTATTTATGATTACATAATGGGTTAAATTTAAAAATATAAAAGGGTTTAGTTTGAGAGAATTTGCTGGGCTCCCTCGAAGTTTATATATATTATTAGTAGGCCATTTCATTAATAGATTAGGTTCTTTCGTAGTTATGTTCTTGGCCGTAAATTTAACAAATACGAATCAGTTTACTGTTGAATTTATCGGAGTAATTGTTTCGATTTTGGGAGTTGGAAGTTTTCTTGCAGGGCCTTTAGGTGGGCTTTTATCAGACTTATATGGAAGAAAAAAAATTCTTGTTTGGTCTTTACTTTTTAATTCAATATTATTGCTAATTTTAGCTTTAGTTAAGAGTAAAATATCGATATTAACCGTCGTTTTTCTTTTAGGATTTTTGGGTAATATGTATAGACCAGCAGCTTCATCGCTTATATCAGATATTGTGCCAAATAATGATTTGTTAAGAGCATATCGCCTTTACCATTGGTCATTTAATTTAGCAGGGACAGTAGGTGCTGCTCTTGCAGGTTATATACTATCCAAAGGTTTTTTTCTATTAAGTGCTATAAATGCTTTTTCTTCATTTATATATGCGTTAGTAATTTGGATATTTATTAAAGAAATTAAAACTCAAAAAGTGGCTCGAAAGATTTCTCTTTTATCTAAACCTTTTTTTGACCCTATATTTTTTAAATTATTTATGATTACTACTATCGGAAATATTGTATTTACCCAGTTATATGTTTCATGGGCAATTGATTTAACTAAACGGGGGATATCTACAACAGAATATGGTTATCTTCTTTCTGTAAATGGTCTCTTAATAATTTTTTTACAACCTCTTCTTGGTCCTTATATCCGAAATTTTAGGCCTAAATATGTTTTAGCGCTTTCGGCCATATTAATTGGAATTGGATTTGGAATGAATGCATTTACAGGGACTTTTTTATATTATTTGGTTTCCGTTGCTTTTTGGAGTTTAGGGGAAATAATTTCTGCAGGTATAGTTCTCTCAATTGCAGCTAAAATTGCACCCATTGAGCTAAAAGGTGTTTATCAAGGCACTTGTCAAATGACATTCACTATTCCTCAGTTTATTTCTCCTATTTTTGGTTCATTTATTTTAGGAAATTTTGGAAGCACAACTCTATGGATTTCTTGTTTTATAATAAACGTTTTTGTAGCTATTGCTTATTTACTATATAGGGCTGAAGACGAAAGATTTTCAACTTCTAGTTTGGTAACGAAATAATATTAAATAATATTATTTAATATAAATGGCTAATAAATTAAGATATATCAATAGTTTCTATACAGCTAATACATCAGGAGATATGCGATGCCTAAGTTAATTGTTTTAAATATTTCAACTGAACAAATGATGGGAGGGGTAATTAATCCAGAATTTTTAATAAGGGCATTAAAAAGACCAGATCGTAATTCTTGGCTTGCAGATGAAGATGATATTATTGTAGCATCTTCACAAATTTCTAGCGAATTTTTAAATTATGTGTCTGAAAATTATGGATATTCAAATAACAAAATTAAAGTAATAACTCCAAAAAAAAGTTCATCTAATCCGCAAATCTTAAGCGATGAAGTTTTGTTGAGTGATGATATAATCAATTCTTTAAAATCTGAAATGTGCATCGAGAAAAAATGGAATTTATGCGCATGCTATCAAACATCAGGATTAATAGAATTATGTAGAAAACTGAATATTGATATGCCCTCAGGTTTTGAATTTATAGAGCAAAAAGGACCTGATTTATTTAATAGAAAATCACATTTCAGAAGAATTGCCGCTGGAATTAATTTATCTATTCCTAAAGGATTTGTTGTTAGTAATCCATTAAGTTTAGCTTCTTCGATTAATAATTTAATTGATGAAACAGGGATTTTGATCATTAAACAGGATCGTGGTGGTGGGGGAATGGGAAATCTCGCATTAACTAAAACAAAAGATAGACAACTTCCTGGTGTAAGTAAAGTTATTCCTTTTGATTTATCAATTGAAGAACATGCGGAGAAGATATGGTCAGAATTAACTGACTCTTGGAATAATGAACTTGTTATAGAGTGTTATCATAAATCCTCAGTCGCACTATATTGTGAATATTTCATCGACTCTAATGGTCAACCTTCCTTTTTAAGCAATGGGTCAATACGAGTTGAAAAAGATCAATCCAATCCTTTGGGAGAAATGAAATGGATAGGATTAGAAATACCCGCTATTTTGCCTTTATCAACAAACTTAAAAGTCGTAAGCGAAGCAACGCGCTTGGCTAATCAAATGGGACAAATAGGCTATCGAGGATATGTAAATATTGATATGATAGTAACATTAGACAACGAATATATTTTTAATGAAATCAATGCACGCTGGGGTGGTGGAACAGCTATGCATTTTATTGGAAATAAGTTATTAGGTAAAAACTATATGAATGAATATTATTTATCTAGTTTAAGAGAAGTTCCATCAAAATCTTTTCAAGAGGCACTTCATATATTAAAATCGAATGATTTAAAATTTAATATGCAACGGAAAACTGGTGTTATTATTCTCAGGCCGAGCATTTATTTAGATAATTCTATTGAGTGCTTAATTATTGAAAAAAGTATAGAAAAAGTTCGGGCAATTGAAAATAAAATATTGATTTTGTTTCAGGGGGATAGATGAAATCGGATTTTTTATATAAAATAAATGAAGATTTTTATCAGACATTAATAAAAAGAATCCCTATTTTATCTTCAATTAGGATAATACTAATTATTTTTGTATATACAGCGATTGGTTATACTTCTTATGTGCTTGGAAATTCTGGATTGTTACTTACACCAATCTTGAGTTTTATTCTTGCGGGATTTGTTAATGCAGGCCATGATTGTGTGCATTTAGGACAGTTTAAATCATCAAAAATGAATCGAATTTTTGGTATATTTTGGAGTACACCTCTGTTAATTAATTTTTCAAGATATAAATATCAGCATTTAATTCATCATCAAAAAACAAGTTTTGATGGGGATACTGAACCTTCGTTTGAGTTTAGATCATTTAAACAATATCTATTTGAATTTATAGGAATTCATTATTGGTACGCAGTTTTAAGAGGGATTTATAGAATCAATCGAAATTTATTCCCAGAATCGGTTCAATTAAATAGAAATAAAATTTTTGATGTTAAGATAGATAATGCTATAATAGAAGTATTCATTCTAATAACATTTTGTATAACATATAAATTTCCTATTATTATGCTTCATTTTTATTGGATACCACTTTTATTTTACCCAGGCATTCTTTTTGTCTTTAGCTTACCTGAACATTACAAATGTGAAAAATTTTCGAAGGATATTCGTACTAACACTCGTAGTGTCTCATCAAATTTTTTAGTTAGATTTTTTATGTGGAATGCTAATTATCATTCTGAACATCATGCATTTCCTAGAATACCTGCTAATAATTTGGGAAAATTAGAAAATGTAATTCCAAAAAATTATTTTAATACTGATACGTCTTATATATATTTTCATTATAAAGTAATATTAGAATTAGTTAATAAGAAAAAAAATAAATGTGAAATATGATATTATTATTTATAAATAAATGGGGGTTTATTTCTGATAATAGTTTGAAAAATAATAGTATTATTTTAATAATTTAATTATCATATATATATTTTAGGTTTTGGCACTAAGTAGTTATTTTATATACTTAACCTTTAAAAAAAAGGAAAAATTATGAAAATTGATCATCATTTCTTAACTTCTTTAATTCCTTCGAATCATCCATTTGACTCGATCAATATTGAAAATATGAAGGGATTTATGGCGAATTATTTGGCAATGTCTCAAGCTTTTCCATATTTGCAAGCAGGTTCGCAAAAGGATCTTTTTTTTAACTATATGAATGATAATAAACCGATAGATAAGGATTTGGAAATAACGTCCGTTGTCGGAAATTTTTTAAGTTGGGATGAAACAGGTGGATTATTCATCACACTTAGAAAAAAAATGGCAGGAATATCTGAAATATTGAAGACAGAAAAATATTTTCACTCAAATAATCTTCAAGATGATCTTTATATGATTTTTGGGCAGAATATTTCTCCTTATTATTCAGAAACTACAAAAAAATATTTAAATAAATTGTATGAAAAATTATCTGATAATGATAGTATAAAAAGATGCGCTACGATGGTTAGTTTTGAAGTTCATGCGAATAATATGATTACATCGTTGTGGGATTCATTGGCAAATAGATATAATTTTTTAATAAAAAATGAACTTAAATACTTTTATAATCACGTGGGCGGCGAAGATCCAGCAGAGCAATATCATGTGAAAATGACAGAAGAAATGATAGAATTAATTGCAAATAATGAAGAGAAAAGATCATTATTTATAAAATATTTCACTGAGAACTATAAATTTCATACAGAGTGGTGTGAGGCAATTAAGAATGAATCAATTCATTGAATGGAAAGATTTTGAAAAGGTTGAATTGCGTTGTGGCACAATAGTTGAAGTTGCGCTGAATGAAAAAGCATTAAAACCAGCTTATATCCTTAAAATATATTTTGGTGAAAATATTGGCTATAAAATAAGTTCAGCACAAATCAGACAGAACTATTCACAGGAAGATTTAATAAATAAAAAAATTATTGCAGTTATGAATTTTCCACCAAAAAAAGTAGCCGGTGTGAAGTCTGAAGTTTTAGTTTTAGCAACTGTATGTGAAAATAAAGGAACACTTTTGATTGAGCCTCATTCTTCAGTTATTCCTGGGAGTCAGGTCTTATAGATAAAAAATTATCCTTTATATAGTTTTTTAATAATGGAGAAATAAAATAATATTTATATGAAATAATTTTATATATATTTTCATGGAGAAAATATGAGCGAAGATATTAATAATATATATTCTGAAATTGACTATAAAATAGAAAGAGTTTGGTATTCTGGCAAGTGCCATTGTGGTGGCGTCATATTTGAGGCAAGTGCAAGTAGAAATTTAACCATTACTCTCTGTAATTGCGATATATGTTTTATGTCTGGTCACCAAGAGCTTATGGTTACCGAAGAACGATTTAAATTGCACCGTGGTCAAGAATATTTAAAACCCTATCGTTTCGGTAATAAGATTGCAGATCATACGTTTTGTGTTGTGTGTGGAATTATGCCATTTTATCGGCCCAGATCGCATCCAACAGGTTTTTTTAGTGTGAATGCAAGATGCCTAGATTTAAGTCTGGCTTTAAGTAAAGAATATGTAAATTTTGATGGGAAAAATTGGGAGAAAAGTATAGCTGAAGGGAAGCATAAATTAACTGAATAAGTCTTAAATAAAGTTAAAATATTTTATATTTATAATGTTTACTCAAAAAAAATAATTATTCATCCATCAATTCAGAAAAACGAATGAGGATTGTGGATATTGCTCACCTATGGAGTAAAAAGCAAATTATAAAATTAAATTGTCCACTTTTAGGGGATCAGATCAGTATTGCAGCAAGCATAAATTTCTCCTCGTAGAATTAAGTAATGACATTTGGCTTCCTGCAGCGTAGTCATGTGCGTTTGTAACAAAAAGAAGACAAAAGAAAAATTTATTTTAAATATTATTCTGTCTTTAATAGAAGCAAAAAATATTTATAAAAAATTATACTAAAAAAATATGAATTTGAAAATAATATTTTATAAAAATATAATTTATTAATTTTTCAATTATAATTAAAATATAAATTATAATTTATATTTTTCTATTATATTTATGAATCTGCAGAATGGTACCTTATCACAAATTCATTCACGTGACAGGTGTGCGCAGCTAGTTTAGATTTTAAAACTTGAATTTCTTTTCTATTTTTTCTAATAAATTCTTATAAATATAGATAAGTTTGTTTAGTCAATTTGTTTCAAAGTTTCATTTTTTAGCAGAGTAGTTAGTGCAAAATGAGTTTTTCGTAAACTATGGTTCAAATATCTTGTAAGTATTACAATTTGTGTAAAAGATAATGTAACAGCTAGGCAAGAGTTATTTTTTTTAAACACTTGATTTACTGATCCTTTAAAATAAATTTCTATGCTTACTTATTCATCCATTAATTCTGGAAAACGACTGAGAATTATTTTTTCTATTTCGACTGAGTTTTCTTCCAAAGCTTTCCCAGTGACATCAAGAACGGGCCAGCGTTTATTGCGTTTGAAAATCTTACGGCTCCACTCTAATTCTTCGAAGATTTTTTCAATATCCGCATAATCGCCTATATCATCAGTTCCAAGCGCTTCTATTCTCGCAGCACGGATTTCTGCGAGTCGAGTCGGATCAATTATAAGGGCAATGATTTTGTTCTGATCGATATTTTCTAATTCTTTTGGCGGTTCTATGCCTGGAACAAGAGGAATATTGGCAACCTTATATCCTTTATGGCCAAGATACATAGAAAGAGGAGTTTTGGAGGTGCGTGAAACACCAATCAAAACAATATCAGCTTCTGCGAGATCGCTCGATATTATTCCATCATCGTGCCGCACAGTGTACTCAATGGCACTTATTCTTTTAAAATATCCTTCATCTAATTGGCGAAGGAGACCTGGAATGGCGCTGGGTCTTCTTCCTAATTGTTCAGAGACTGTTTCCATGAGTGGGAATAAAACATCGACTACTTTCACGCCAAGCTGCATAGATCGAGAAATTAAAAATATTCTGAGTTCAGGATCAACCAGAGTTGCTACAACTGTTGCTTTTTTATTTCGTGCATTTAAGAGAATTTCTTCAAGCATTTCTCTACGGCGGATTTTATTAAAGCGTTCTATATGAATATCTGCGTGATCGAATTGGACACGAACGGCTCTAACAATACTGATTGCCGTTTCACCAGTGCCATCTGACACAGTAAATATATTTGGCACACTTGTGTCTGTTTGTTTAAGCATAATAAAAAACCTCTTATATAACCGCAAGTTCAGATAAATTATCGGTTGGCAACTGACAGCCATTTTTATTACAATATGAATAGCTTATTTCAATATTTTGCGCAAATATTTCATTGCAATAATTAGTTAAATTATCAATATTGTATTTGTCGTTATGCTGATTGCCTATAACAAAATATTTTGAATCTGTGGAAAAAATATGTGAATAAATTTTATTAAAATGTTTGAGAGTTGCTAATTTACTATTCGATTCATTTAAAATAACAACATTTTTATGTTCAAACCATTTTACTTTTTGCAGCATTTGTGCGCAAGCTATTGGGACATTTTCTGATAAAGAAACAGTATTTGAGAGCGAAATAAGCGCAAGTGATTCTAGCATTTTATGCTCGCTTTGACTGAGTGATTCATATTTGCCTGTAGCGCCAAGCCAGGCTATTATTTTAGAAATACTACCAAATATTGCAGAATGTGCACTGTGAATGACATTATCTTCAGGTTTTGTTGGTCTATTAACGTGATCTTCTTGTTTGGCAGAATAATATAAAATACCTTCAATTGGATCGATAAAGTTTTTATGAATTTCTTTTACAATATTTAAAATTTCTTTCAAAAGAGAATCGCTGCCAGTTACAAGTAGCGTTTCTGTGCAGGCTTCAAGCAGATATCCGAGGTCATCTGAAAATGCGTTTATGTTTGCTGAAATACCGTTATAAACATGTTTATATTCATTACTTACTTTGAAAATAGATAAAATATTTACTAATTTATCCAGAGCAGATTTGAACATATCTGCGTTATTTAAATATAAAGAAGATTGTAATAATCCTGTAACAGCAAGACTATTCCAACTGAGTAGACATTTGGTATCGAGTTCTGGGCGAATACGTTTTTCGCGTTCTTTAAAGAGTATTTCTCTTGCTTGTTTCTTATAAATATTGAATTCATTCAGCGATATATTATTTTTTTTGCAAAATATACTAATGTCTTCAGGTATTGTTAAAATATTTGTCCCATCGAAATTTCCATTTAATGAAATATTAAAATAATTAAGAGCAAATTCCTTTAACTCAAAATTGTTATTAAAAACTTCAGAAAAATCTTCGTGGAAAAAAGTATAGAATAATCCCTCTTCACCTTCGCTATCTGCATCTTCAGCGCTAAAATATAAAGCACAAGAATTATTTTTTAAATCTCGTTCTAAGTAAGAATAAATATTTTGAGCTGTTTCTTTAAGTTCGGAGGCTAAAACGGGGTTTTCATTTTTTAAAATACAATGCGCAGCAGAAAAAAGTGATATAATTTGGGCATTGTCATAAAGCATTTTCTCAAAATGAGGAACAAGCCATTGAGTGTCGACGCTATAACGAGCAATACCTCCGCCAATTTGGTCTATAATTCCACCACATCTTATTTTATTTAAAGTAAAAATAGCATGCGCTACATTCGCTTTATTTTTAGAAAAAAGCAGAGCGGATAATTTTGCGGGTTGCGGAAATTTAGGGGCTCTACCAAACCCGCCATTGATTTTATCCGAGTCAAGTTCCAATAAATCAATCAATCTATTGTAAGTATTTTGCAGATTTTCAATCATTTTTTCAGTAGTAAGAGATTTATCATTTAGTTTTTTTTCAAGCATGACTAAACTTGTTGATTGGGCTGTTTCTTTTAAATACTCCAAAATTTTACTACTTCGTTCGTTGATATCTTTTTTATTTTCATCATAAAACTTTGCAATTGCGGAAAGAACATCTTTAAATGAAGGCTGTCCATATTGTGCTTCTAAAGGAAAATATGTACCCCCGTAAAAAGGCTTGAGATCGGGTGTGAGAAAGACACTCAGGGGCCAGCCACCATGTTTAGTCATGAGTTGAACGGCTTCCATATATATTTCATCGATGTCGGGCCGTTCTTCTCGATCAACTTTTATATTAATAAAGTTTTCATTTAAGAAATCTGCTGTTTCTTTATCATCAAAGCTTTCATGCGCCATGACGTGACACCAATGACAGCTTGAATAACCTATCGATAAAAAAATCGGTTTGTCGTCTTTTTGTGCGTTTTCAAATGCTTCTTTGCACCATGGATACCAATTGACAGGATTATTTTTATGTTGAAGAAGATAAGGACTTGTTTCTTTATTTAATTTATTTTCAGACATTTAAAGTAACCTACTTCATTATTAATTTTCGTCAGGGTTTATTATTTTATCTGATATTCTCTTTTGGATTTCATCAGACTGTATATTTTCAATACTTTCATTAAAGCGAGAGATATATATTCTTCTGATGACAACCTCTTCATCAATACGATTGATAAGTGTGCTATGATTCTCTACTGGTTCCAAATAACGAAGCGAGTGAACATCTTTTATGATAATTTTGAAATTATTTTTCGAGGACTCTTCTCTTCCTTTTGGTGAAAATCGAGTTAAATTGGTGCTGTTTTCAATTATTTCTGATGGGCAGCCAATTTCTTTTAGAAATCCAACAATAGCTGGACAGAGAGATGGGGTTGTACGATATGAAGTTTTAGGTATAAATTCTTCATATACTCTCTTCCAAAGTTTTCGATTGTAGACGAGATCGTTCAAAATATTGCTTAAATAATCCGTGATTTTATCGGCATATTTTTCTTTTAAATACGGGACAAAAGTATGATCATCTAATTTTAAATATTCGTCTATTTGTATCGGTAAAGTGAAACCAGATATTTGTTTGTTAACATGTTGAAGCATCGCTTCACAGGCAGTGACCGTTTTGTGAAAATAGACTTGTTGATACATGCTCCAACGTGCCCGTAAATAATCTTCAAAGGCTGAAACGCCGCTTCTGCGCATGGCTAAGTGATACTGTGATGTTTTGGTATTTAAGTAGAAACCAACGGAGTCTAAAATGCGGCCTAAATCAAAATAACCATAAACTATTCCACACTCTCTAGAATCTCGTAAAAGATAATCCATCCTGTCTGCGTCGACTTCTCCGCTCACTATTTCATGTAAGAGGTTTCTTAAACCACTTTTCGCTAGGTCGTTTTCTGGATGGGGCTCTACAGATAAGTCTAAAACGGCACAAATGTCTTGCCCCATTTCTGCTGTGAGGAATTCGCTATCAAAATTAAATATTTTAGCAATAATTAGAAGAGTATATACCTCATGGCGAATATTTAATTCTAAGAAATTTACGTTTTGTTTTTTAAATTTATGGATCTTTTTATGCAATGACTTAGCCAGCCAATCAGGGAGTTTTAAAGAATCTATATTGTTTTCAAAATTCTTCCAAGACATCATAAACCGCTCTCCTGAATGACTGAAAGGGGCATGGCCACAATCATGGAGAAGAGCAGCAAAGCGTAGGCATTGAGAGAGATAGACACTTTGTTCTAGAAAATTCAGAGCTTTATCTGTTGAGCTGAGGGAGCCATTGGTTTTTTCGTACTCCCAAAGGTTTTCGCAGATGTGTTTAGGTGTTGCTTGATAAGCTGAATTGAGTGCAGAAAGCATTCTGCGTTGATTGGCGATTATTGAGTTGAGAACAAGACCTGCCACATGCATAACTCCCAAAGAATGCTCAAAACGAGAGTGTGAAGCTCCTGGAAAAGCATATTGAGTGAATGCTGTTTGATTTATACGTCTAAGTCTTTGAAATTCTGGGCGATCTATGATTATTTTTTCAGCTTCGGTAAATGGTATCGTATCATGCAGAGAATCTCGAATTTTTCCGATAAATGTGAGGCTAGATGTGTTTTTATCAACTATAGAATACCCCTTCCAACCTGAAATAAGTCCCATTTTTTCTCCTTTTATAAACTACGTAACAAAAAATGTATAAATGTTAAATAGCTGCGCAAATTCTATGCAAAATAAATTGACAAAGACTGTTTGTCTAGGGTATTGTTGCTGATGCTTTGACTTACGAAAACAGACTCATTTAGGTCTCGTTTTTGATGCATGAAGTTTAGGGGCGTCCGACACACAAAGTTTATATGCGCTAAGAAATGTTGGTTGAACCCTGGTTTCACATTTGTATCAGAGTTTTTTACTTACATTCTCTCTAGGCGACTCATTATTAGGTTTTTTTGAAAGTGTCAAATCTTAACTTCAAGTTTTTCACTACAGTTATATGAACATAACTTTTTGAAATTTATTTGAAAAATTTTGTATTCAAAAATTTTTGGGTACTTTGGGGGCTCCTTGGTTTTTTCATCGATGAAATCTGTTTGCATAAGAATAAAGTTATTAAATTTAGATAGTATTACATTTTTTATTTAAAAAACACAAGTGTAACTCGTTGTTTTGCTTGAATTACTCTGCCAAGTTTCAACGGGTTTTAACTTTTTCTGGAGGTCTTGCTGCATGAATGCTGAAAAATTCTATGATTTTACTGTTGGTCAAAAAGCTGTTTATCCTTGCCATGGTGTTGGAACAATAGAAAACATTGAAGAATGCAGTATTGGTGGGGCTCAGCAGGATTTTTACGTTTTAAAAATCCATTCTACGGGTGCGAAAGTCATGGTGCCTACACGTGCTGCAAAAACAGTAGGACTTCGTTCCGTCATTTCTCTTCCAGATGTAGAAAAAGTTTTTCAAATCTTGCAATCTCCTTCAAAAAAGTCGACTGCAACTTGGAATCGTCGTTTTAGAGCTTTAAATGATAAGTTAAACACTGGCGATCTTGTTGAAATTGCAGAAGTTTTAAGAGATCTGTCCTCTCTTAGCTCCGACAAAGAGCTTTCTTTTGGCGAAAAGAAAATGCTTGAACGCGCTCGTAATATGCTCGTTTCGGAAATCTCTGTTGCCCGTGGCGAAGAAAAAAGTGTGATAGAACACGAGTTAAATCATATACTTTTCGCGATTTAAGTTCACCTATAAAAAAAGCCCCTCAAAAAGAGGGGCTTTTTTTATAGGTGAATAAATTTAAAAATTTCTATTCTTCAACGTGAGACAAAAAATCTTTGGCAAATTGTGAAAACGTGCCAGCAACGATAGTGTCTCGAATTTTTTCCATTAGGCGTTCATAAAACCAGGTATTATGATAAGCAATCAGTTTCCACCCTGTAGGTTCTTCACATTTTGTCAATTGATGTAAATAAGCTCGGGTGAATCGTTTGCATACGTAACATGCACAAGAAGGATCGATCGGGCTTTGCTCGCGTGCATGGAAAACTCTGCGCATTTTTACTTTGCCTGAAAAGGTATAAGCAACCCCTTGGCGTGCATGATTTGTAGGTATTATGCAGTCGAACATATCAATGCCCGCTCGAACGCTGCGAACGAGATCGTGTGGGGTACCAACTCCCATGAGGTAGCGTGGTTTTTGAGTCGGTAAAAGACGAGCGGTGAAATTGGTAAAATGTTCACGTTCTTCATCGGTTTCTCCAACTGCTAATCCCCCAACAGCATAACCATCAAAATTAAGATCAACTAAAGTTTCGGCACTTTCTTTGCGGAGATTTTCGTGAATTGCACCTTGAACAATGCCAAAGAGTGAATTTTCATCTCTTGTTTTTGCCAGTTTACAGCGTTTAGCCCAGCGGTGGGTTCTTTTCATGGCATCGACGCAAACTTCATACGGACTTGTTGAGGGAACGCAAACATCAAGAACCATCATGATATCGGAGCCGATTGTTTCCTGAAAGGCAATATCACTTTCCGGAGTAAGGCGTTTATAACTTTGATCAATATAACTTTTAAAAGTAACCCCTTTTTCTCCTATAACTCTTTGATGAGGAAGAGAAAATATTTGAAATCCCCCACTGTCCGTTAAAATAGGTTTATTCCAGCCAATGAGTTTATGGTACCCCCCCACGTCTTTTAAAATTTCAGGCCCTGGGCGCAAATACAGGTGATAAGTATTGCCTAATATGATTTGCACGCCAATTTCTTCGATTTCAGTGTGATCAAGTGTTCTCACCGCTCCGAACGTCCCTACGGACATAAAAACGGGGGTTTCGATGGTTCCATGAGCTGTGTGGACACGTCCGCGTCTTGCTTCTGAGTGGGGATCCTTGGCAATGTAATCGAATTTTAGTGGCATGAGTCTGAGATCCAGTATGTGATTTGAATTTTTAAATGCTATAAACAATCAAATGACGATAGCTTGATTTATTTAACAAGTAGGTAAAAAATATCAAGTTTTAGTTGGAAGAGATTAATACATTGCTCTCAATTCAAAGTTTTCCATAGGGCTGAGGCTTGAAGATCGTCTAATTGATGTTTCTTAAATTCATATTTAAGTGCTTTAAAAATTCCAGGTGAAAAATCCCGCCAAAATTTCTTAACGAGTTTAGGATTGCTGCTGCTCAATTCTAAAGTAATGGTTGGAATAACTCTTTCATTACCAGCATAGTTTCCTAAGCTGCCTGGGTAAATTCCAAAATCTTTTATTTTATAATTGCCCGCACTTCTTGAAAGGAGCTCCGTTAAATTGCGTGCTTTTTTCTGTTGTACTGTTTGTGGTCCAATTGTTAGAAGTTTGGGTATTTCGTAATCTAAGTCGAGAAATGCAAGGGGAGCATGAATTGATATAACTTTATTTGGCTGAAATTTATTGATTAAGTCTGCTTGAAAGCGCGTGCCTTGTTCAGAGTTTGGAAATCTTCCAGGAAATTTTCTTTTATCACGATCTTTAGAGTTATACCATATTTGATATGCGTATTTGCTCCAGGTGGCAGTTGGAAAGTTTCTATTTAAATCCACTCCATTCGAATTTGTTCTTTTAGGTGGATTTGCAAAAAAACCGTCTGGATTCACAAGGGGTGCAATAATAACTCGAGAATCTTTATACAAGTTTGGATTTTTATTTAAAGCATCTGCAAATTGGAAGGCAAGATGAACAGGTGTGAGCTCATCAGGATGAACTCCCCCTAAGATGAGAGTGACATTGCGTCTTTGGCTCTCATCAAAACCAGATGAATTGTCTGAAAATTCCCAATAGACAAGGGGTTTGCCATTTTCGCTGACATAATTGTATGTCAAAGGCAATGAAAAGCAGGGGCTTTTGCCCCAATCGAGTTTTTTGTAGGTATAATCAACTCTTTGGCATAAATCTGAGATCTGTTTTTGCATTCTTAAGCGGTATGACTCATTCAATACCTGTAAAGCATTGAGAGGCAAGCCAGAAAGATTGAATAAGGATGTGGGAACGTTATTAAAACGGAAGGGTAAAGAGTTAACATCGTCAAATTCTAGCGGAAAATATGAAGCAAAAATATTTTGGCTATAAAGAAAATTAATCAATAGTATTAGCATCTTAAACTTGATTTTGCTCGAAATTGGAGCAACGCTCATGAATTTCCTCACAAAAATTTATAAATAATGAGATAACTTCATAGAAAATATCGTCTAATTTTATTGCAACACGATATACTTTTCGGCGCAAGTCTTCCGTCATGAACCAAACTATGCTAATATTTTAAGGGTTAACTTTCTCAGTAAGTTAGGCAGCTCCTAGAATAAGCATTCTCAGCTTGTTATTAGACTTAAAAAAAGGTAGTCATTTAGAATGAAAAACTCGGTTCAGTACAATAATGTAAAAAGTTTTATAGATGAAAAGATATCTCCCGGTGTGGCTGCACATGGAGGTGAAGTAAATATTATTAGCTTAGATAATAATATACTAACTTTGGAACTTTCAGGATCTTGTGGGAGTTGTTCTATACAGGCCTATACATCTGAGTCTATTTCTAATTATATATTAGAAGAATTTCCTGATTTAGAAGATGTTATCGTAACAGACTAACTTAAGAAAAATACATATGAATGCCTTTATTGAAATTATTGAGAAACTTGTAGAGGCTATTTCGCATCAAACTTGGTTAGAACAGAGTAATTTTCCGTTTAAACATTTAAAAGAACCAAAAGGCAAAGTCTTTGATGTGTGTTTATTTGAAACAAGTGCACAAGGCGCTGCTGGTTTTCTTATAATCGAATTCGAAGGAATTTCTGACCTGTTTGTTTTACCCTTTCGTTTAGCAAGATATAGTGAGGACGGAGATCTTATCACCATCTCTCCTTGGAGCTTACGAGACGCCTCTGCGGATGGGCACTTTTATGAATCCTGGCGTTTGGCGCAAAAACAGAAAAATCCTTTACCGACGGCAAAAAAGGGGACTTTTTTTCATAAAAAAAGCACAGGAGAGCCAAGTTTTATCGCTATTGGTATTTGGAGTGATACGAAAAATACCTGTGTGCGCTTGGATTTTCAAATAGCTTATAAAATATTTAGAACAATTGAAAAAGAACATCCCCAATCAATTGAAGTTGAGCTGTTAAGTTATTTAAGCAGTCAGAATATATTTTTAAATTTCGCAAAATTAATAAGTATTTTTGAGTACAATTCACACAATATTAAAAAATCACATATAGCGATAGGTATTAAATATATTCAAAATAATGGTACTTTATTCCCGCAAATTGTTTCTTTACTGCACAAAGCTCGTTTTCCTAAAAAATTAAAAGAGCGGTCCTCTGAAGATGCGTGGAATCAAGTCTTAAATATAATCGAATCGCTTGGCCGCGTTTTAGGTGATTTCCATAAGGCAATGGTCATTGCCCCTCGTGGTACGGATTTAGCTCCAGAACAAAATACAGAAGAGTCAAAGGCAAGATGGCTTGATATTTTAATTGAAAAATTGCATGAAAGAATGAAAAAAGTCTTGGAGATGCAAGAATTATATCCAATTTATTCTGGAGTATTTTATTTGCTTCCTTCTTTTGTAGAAAGAATAATAGAAAAAATCAAGGAAGCAGATGATCTAGGTTTGAGAATAAGAAATCACGGTAATGTGCATCTTGGTCAGATTTTAATTGGTAAAGATGGCCTTATATTACTGGATTATGAGTCAGATCATTTTGATGATCCAACTTATCGGAGATTAAAACAACCGTGTTTAAAAGACATAGCTTCAATAATTGTGAGTCTCAGATTTGCTTGGTATTTTACCGAGCGGAAATATTATGCATCTTTGACAGATATTGAAGACAATATGAATATTAAAATGGATAATTTTGGCTCTGTTAAAATTTCCGATGTTGTTATGCCCGAGAAATATTTGCCAACATTAAAAGAAATAGAGTCGACTTTTTTTAAGTTTTACAATAATAGTTTAGACGAAAATATAGGCTCTTCTCAGTTAAAACCTAAGAGTTCAGAAACTTCTCAGGATTTATTTAATTTTTGTTTTTTGATTCGTATTTTAAAGGAAATTATTCGGGATTCTCATGAAGGTAATCCGCGCCCCCGTATATGGCTGCATATTTTGCAAGACTTTATAATGAAAGAGTCCATTGGGGACAAGTAGCTTCCAAAATGAGTAGAAAACAAAATGATTTTTCTCTTTTCTCTGTTTTCTATTGACATCAGAGCTATTTTAAAAATAGCCTCCCAACGGGTTTATTAAACTTTGCTTTCTTTATCAATTTAAGAGGTATATAATCATGGAAAGAACCTTTTCAATCATCAAGCCAGATGGTGTAAAAAGAAATATTATAGGCAAAATTCTCACTAAAATAGAAGAAAGTGGTCTTCGCGTCGTTGCTACAAAGACAATGCACATGTCTCGCCGTGAAGCTGAGCAATTCTATGCAGTTCACTCTGCTCGTCCCTTCTTTGGTGAACTTTGTGAATATATGACTTCTGCTCCTGTGGTTGTATCCGTTCTTGAAGGAACAAACGCAGTCGCTGCTTACCGTGAACTCATGGGGGCTACTGATCCTTCTAAAGCAACTAAGGGAACAATTCGCGCGGATTTTGGTCTCAGTATTGGTGAAAACACTGTACATGGTTCTGACTCTCTCGAAAATGCTGCAATCGAAGTTGCGTATTTCTTTTCTGGAACAGAACTTGTAAATTCTGCAAAATAATATCTGATAAAAACGGATAATAATTTTAAAAAACCGCTTAAGCGGTTTTTTTTTGTAAAAAAAAAGTGTAGTGTCTGTCGTGTGTTTTGCTTTCCCTAAGAGCGGAAAGCATTGTCCAGCTACCATAAATTGCGAGTAACTATTATGGCTATAAAAGAAATTCTTCTCACTCAAGAAATATTATCAGATATTTCAAATGATTTAAAATTACCTAAAAATCAGGTTGAAAATACTCTTAATCTTATCCTTGATGACTGTACAATACCATTTATTGCTCGATATAGAAAAGAAGTAACAAACGGCCTTGATGAAGTTCAAATTAGAGATATTCGCGATAAATTTGAATATATCTTTGCTTTGAACGAAAGAAAAGATGCAATACTCAGATCGATTACAGAACAAGGTAAATTAAATCCTGAGCTACAAGCAAAAATTCTTTCTTGCAAAGTAAAATCTGATCTCGAAGATCTATATTTACCATATAAACCTAAAAAACGTACTAGAGGTCAAATTGCTTCTGAAAGAGGTTTAGCACCGCTTGCAGAAGAAATATTAAAGCAAGAATCTGCACTTGTCGATTTAGCGCCTTTGTTTTCTGCGTATATCGGCAAACACGATGATTTAACAAATTTAGAAATAGTTATACAAGGTACAAAAGACTATATTTCAGAAAACGTTTCTGAAATTGCAGAGATGAGAAAAGAATTGCGTCATTGGATGTACGAAAATGCAATATTTAAATCTGAAGTAAGAGAAGAACACAAAGATAAAAAAACAAAATACAACAATTATTATTCTTTTACTGAACCAGCTAAATCAATTGCAGCGCATAGACTCATGGCTCTACGTCGTGGTGAAAAAGAAGAAATTTTAAAAGTATCTTTTGATTTTGATATCGAAATACCAAAAGCAATGATTGCAAGTCATGTTATAAAAAACACTGCTTCAGATGTAGTGAAAAACTTTTTAACAGAGTGTATATCAGAAAGTTATACAAGAATTATCTCACCAAGTATTGAAACTGAATTGCGTTTAGAAACAAAAACATATGCTGAAGAAGAGGCTATTTTTGTTTTTGGAAAAAATTTACGGAATTTATTATTACTACCACCAATTCCAAAGCGTATAGTTTTAGGAATAGATCCAGGCTTGAGAACAGGCAGCAAAATAGTTGTTGTTGATGGGACAGGAAAACTTTTAGATTACTCAACTATTTATCCAATTCATGATGAAGAGCTTGATAAACCAAAGAACAAGAATTCAGTTGAAATTTTATTAAATTTAATAAAAAAACATTCAGTCGAATTGATTTCAATTGGAAATGGAACCGCAGGTCGCGAAATGGAAGCCTTTGTTGAAAAAGCATTGGCAACCGATAAAGCATTAAATCCAAGAATTGTAATTGTAAACGAAGCCGGGGCGAGTGTTTATTCTGCAAGTGACATTGCGCGTGAAGAATTCCCTGATCTCGACATTACTTATCGCGGAGCAGTAAGTATTGCGCGTAGACTTCAAGATCCGCTTGCTGAGCTTGTAAAAATCGATCCAAAAAGTATTGGTGTTGGTCAATATCAACACGATGTAAATCAAAGTCGTTTAAAAAAACAATTAAGCGAAGTTGTTGAAAGTTGTGTGAACTATGTTGGCGTTAATTTAAATACAGCAAGTCCAAGTCTACTTTCTTATGTTGCAGGAATTGGGCCAAGTTTGGCAAAAAGCATTGTTAGACATAGAGATGCAAATGGTGAGTTTAAAGATAGAAAAAAATTATTTGAAGTCATGGGTTTTGGTGCAAAAACTTTTGAGCAATCTGCAGGATTTTTAAGAATTCCTGAGAGTGAAAATCGACTTGATAACACTGGAGTTCACCCAGAAACATATTCAATTATAGAGAAAATTTCATCCGATTTATCTATTTCAGTTAATGAATTACTTGGTAAAAGAGAAATAATTTCTAAAATAAAACTTGAAAGTTATGTTACAGAAGAAGTCGGTCTGCCAACTTTACAAGATATAGTTAAAGAGTTGTTAAAGCCAGGCCGGGATCCTCGTGAAGAAGGGGCAAAACAATCTTACAACCGTGAAGTGCGTGACTTTAATCATTTGAAAGAAGGTCAGGTTTTAACTGGTACCGTAACTAATGTAACAAATTTTGGCGCATTTGTTGATATAGGTGTGCATCAAGATGGATTAATCCATATTTCGGAACTCTCAAATCAATTTATTAAAGATCTTTCACAAGCAATCACTGTTGGGCAACAAGTGAAAGTTAAGGTCATTGGTATTGATAAAGAAAGAAAAAGAATTTCTCTTTCTAAGCGTGCTTGTGAAGAAAATACACACAATTCAGCAAATAATAATCAGAATCAGTCTAGCCGTTCAGGCGCATCGACTGAACAGAGTTCTCGCTCTAATTATAATAATAAAGGACGTGATGATAACAGGAAAAATCAAACTACCGGTTTTTCATCTAGAAAAAATAATTCTCAAGCGAATGGCAATCGTTCTATGAATAAAGAGCCTGAAAAACCTGCAAGTTTGACTGATCTATTAAGTAAGTTTAATTCAAATAGAGTCTAACTATGAAAATCGAACTGCTTCCCGTTTTAAATGACAATTATATTTTTATTTTAATTGATGAGTTAAAATTAGAAGCAGCCGTTATAGATCCAGCCGAAGCTAAACCTGTGATCGATTTCTTAGAAACAAATAATCTAAAATTAAAGCATATTTTTAATACCCACCATCATTCCGATCATATTGGTGGGAATATAAAACTATGTGATTTTTATAAAAATGTTAATGTTTATGCAGGCGAAAAAGATTCTGGAAGAATTGGTAAACAAGACTTTTTCTTAAAACATGGTGATACAGTTAATTTTGCGGATGAAATTGCAAATATTTATTATGTTCCTGGTCATACTTTGGGACATATTTGCTATCATTTTCTTATGAAAAATGGTGAGAGTCATTTGTTTATAGGTGACACTATTTTTTCTGGAGGTTGTGGAAAAATATTTGAAGGAACCTTTGAACAAATGTTTTCTTCGCTCTCTTTTCTTCGTGACACGGTACCTGAAAATACATTTATTTGGTGTGCACATGAATATACTTTGGAAAACTATCTGATTCTCGAGTGCCTTGAACCTCATAATATAAATATAAAGGATAAAATTCAAAACATTTTATCCTTAAGAGAAAAGAATTTACCCACAATTCCTTGTCTTATTTCAGAAGAGTTAAAAATAAATAGTTTATTGCGGTGGGATGATCCTAGTTTAAGAAACATTTTGTCAACTAAAAATAGCCTAGAAACATTTATTGCAGTGCGAAAATTTAGAGACAATCCACCGAAAGTAAAAATTCCTTTTTAAGAATTTGAGATATTATTTTACACTTCCCAGTACAGGGATTTTATTAGGAGTAAAGTTATGTATCAATTTAAGTTACCTAATGGAATTGTTTTATATAAATGGCCTCATAAAATTGATCCTACCGAAGAGCTTATGAAAAAAGAATTAATTAATTTAGGTTTTAAGGCCTATGATCTACAAACTTGTGGACCTTGGTTTGAGCGAAGCAGTCATGCGCACAATTATGAAGAGATTCGCGCTGCTGTAGAAGGATGTATCACTTTTCATTTTGCTGAATTTCCTATCACAATTGAGGCGGGTGATATTGTTATTATTCCTCCTGGAATTCCGCATGAGGCTATTTCGCATAATTCTAGGCCATTTAAAGCTTTCAAAGGGAGTCGATCTGGCGAACGCAGCGTCACTGAATTTGGTGATGGCCGTGGAAGTATAGAAGATTTGGCAAGTCAAAAGATAAATAAGGGCTAGTTTATGAATTTTTATTTTTTTGATCTTGATGGCACTCTCGAGGATTCCCGTGAAGATATGGCGCGTTCAGTGAACGCGGTCAGAGAATTGTTGGGACTAAATCTTAGAGAAATCGATGATGTAAAAAAGCATGTCAATCGAGGTATGCATGATTTATATGTTTCCTGTTTTGACGATTTTTTCTCAAATAGTGCGCATTATGAGACTGCGTACGAAAAAGTTAAAACGGAATATGAGAAACATTATCTAGAAAATATTTGTATAAAAAGTTTTTGTTATGATAATATTGAAAAAGTTTTAGAAGAATTTGCGAAAAATTCGAAAATAATAGTGATAACGAATAAACCAGAAAAGCATTCAAGAGCTCTTTTGGTGAGTTTAGGAATTAATCAATATATTACGGATGTTATGGGTGGTGACAGCTGTGCTGAAATGAAACCCAGTCCCCTACCCCTGCAGATTTCAGCCAAACGTAACAATTTTTCTTTTGAGAATGATAAAGCTTTTATGATTGGAGATAGCGCGGGTGACATTCAGGCTGGTAAGGCCTTTGGCGCAAAGACAATATGGTGTTCTTATGGGTACATTAAAAGCTATGGTTCTATAAAACCCGATTATACAATTAACTCACCTCATGAACTTTTGACTTTAGCTATGCAATAAAGGAACATCTAACTGACTTTTTTTTCCTCATTTGGTAAATTTTAATTATCAAATAGGAAGATAAAGTGTGGTTATGTTAAAAGCAAAAAAAAATTATGAAGATTCATCCACCTTTTTTTCTCGGATTCTTTTTCTTTGGGTGAATCCAATAGTTCGGCTAGGTAAAAAAAAGCCATTAGAAGAAATAGATTTACTCGACATACCAAAGTTAGACAGCATAGAGGCAAGTTATTTAAACTTAAAACATGCTTATAAAAAAAATTTAGCAAAAAAAAACGCATTACTCATATCACTCTTAAATTTGCATTTAAAAAAAGTAATATTAGTCTCGTTTATATGTTTATTGAGTTTATTATTAAATATATATGTAACTTTTGTTTTGAAAGATATTATATTACATATTCAAGAGGACGATATAAATATATTAAACGGAATTTATTTATCTATAAAAATTTGTTTAATCGTCTTTTTGTCTAATATGCTTATTCAGCACACATATCATATTGTTTTACGCCTAGGGTGCAGATTAAAGGCCTCTATTTGTGGGGTTATTTATGAAAAATCATTAAATTTATCCAAAGACAAGCGCGATCGCTTAAAAAGTGGAGAGATCGTCAATTTAATGGTGATTGATAATGCTAGAATTTATAACTTTGCCTCACAATTTCATAACTTATGGATTTTACCTATTCAGCTTATAGCAATCGTTAGCATTTTATTTTACGCAATTGGCATTGCAGTTTTACCTGCAATACTTGTATTCTTTTTATTATTGTTATTGTCTTTTAAATTATCAAAAAAAATATTTAACATAAAAAAAGAACTTTTAAATATAAGTGATTTAAGAGTTTCTTATATGAGTGATATTTTAAACAGCATTAAAATAATTAAGTTTTACACTTGGGAAAAATTCTTTACCAAAGAAGTTTTGAGAGAGAGAGAAAAAGAACTCTCTTTTCTTAAATTGTTAGCAAATAATTCAGCTATTTTAAATACGATCTTTATTGCGACTCCAATTATTTTTGCAATTATAACTTTCAGTGTTTCGATCCTTTTTAATAATCATTTAAGTCTATCTGTTATTTTTTCATCGATAGCATTATTTTCTTTGCTAAAACCAATTATGACACAACTTCCCCAAGTGATAACAAATCTTATAGATGCATCTGTTTCCTTAAAAAGAATTCAAATATTTTTGTCACTACCAGAAAAAAAAGAAAATTTTCAAACAGACATAATACCGAATGGTAATATTATATTTAAAGATGCTTCGATTAAAAATTCCGAAGATTCTATTTTTTGTCTTAAAAATTTAAATCTGAATATCAGTTCTGGCGAACTTGTTATAATCGTAGGCTCGGTTGGTTGCGGTAAGACAACACTTTTAAATGCAATTTTGGGCGAAGCAATAAAAATAAATGGTACGATTAAATACAATGGAAAAATCTCTTATGTGCCTCAAGTGCCATGGTTAATCAATAAAACTCTAAAAGAAAATATTATTTTTAAACAAGAAGAAAATATTGAGAGATATCAAAAGAGTATTTTTTGCGCTGCTTTAGAAAATGATATTTTAAATTTTGAAGCAGGAGATTCTATTGAGATTGGTGAAAACGGGGTCAATCTATCGGGTGGGCAAAAACAAAGAGTCAATATAGCAAGAGCTATTTATAATGATTCAGATATTTATTTATTTGATGACATTTTTAGTTCAATTGATGCAAATACGAGTGATCTCATATTTGAGAGAAGTCTTTTGTTAGAACTCAAACAAAAAACCCGAATCTTAATCACACACAAACAAGAGTATGCTAAATTTGCCGATAAAATAATATATTTGGAAAATGGGAGCATTAAAAAAATAATTTCAAACTCTCATATTGAAAATAAAATTGATTTGTTTTATAGCGCAAAGTCAAAAGAAAAGAATAAATATTTAATGAGAGGAATGATTAATTCTAACCTAAACAAAAATAGTGTAGGAATTAATATTTCTGATAGTAATTTGAATATGCATGAATTGGATGATCAAAATAATGAGAAGCTTCAATTTCAGAAAATAATAATGGATGAAGATAGAAATTTTGGAAAAATTGATAAAAATTTTTATACTACTTACATTAAAGCAATTGTCCCTGGTATATTTATATATGTCATGTTTTTATTATTTCTTTTCAAAGAAATATTTTCTGCTATGACAGATGCATGGCTAGGATATTGGAGCTCTAATAAATTTTTAACGACAAATTATTTTTTGTTTACTTATTTTTCACTAGGGATGTTAGGCATTATTTTTTCATATTTAAGATCTTATTCAGTATTAAGAAATGGAGTATTTGCTGCAAAAAATTTTCATGATAAATTGTTTGAAGGTGTAATCTATGCTCCATTAAAATTTTTTAATAGCAACCCAATTGGAAGGATATTAAATAGATTTGGGAAAGATCAAGAAAACATTGATCTTTATTTGCCTCAGAACTTCCAGGAATTTTTTGCTTCGGTTTTTACGATACTTTCAACAATGCTTATTCTAATATTTATAAGCCCATATTGTATTATTGGTATTATTCCAATTCTTTTTGTTTATTATAATATTCAGTCGAAGTATTTTTCATCTTCAATAGAAGCAAGAAGGCTTGACTCTGTGACAAGAAGTCCTGTTTATGCTTACTTTTCTGAGACTCTTGCAGGAATACAGAGTATTAGAATCTATCAGGTACAAAAAAAATTTATATCTGAGAATATAGATTTAATTGAAAAAAATCAGAAAGCTTATTACACTATTATTTCACTGAATAGATGGTTAGCTTTAAGAGTAGAATTTATTGGTTGTGGTATTTTATTTTTAACAGTTGTAACTTCCTTCGCTATACACGCATATATAAATACAGGATTGCTAGGTATGGCAATTACTTATTCATTGATGATTAATTCAGTTTTGAATTGGTCAGTTAGAATGTATGCTGAGCTTGCCTCTGGAATGAATTCAATTGAGAGAGTTTCAAACTATTCAAAGATTTCACCTGAAAAATACAATGGAGATATCCCTGAAAAAGATTGGCCAATTAAAGGAGAAATATCTTTTGTAAATATTGTTTTAAAATATGAAAATAATATGAAACCTATATTAAGAAACATAAATTTCCATTTTTACGAAGGTGAGAAAATAGGAATAGTTGGAAGAACGGGAGCTGGAAAAAGTAGTTTGATAAATGCTCTGTTTCGTTGTGTCGAACCATTGTCGGGTAAAATTATAATAGATGGAAGAAATATCAGTGATGTTTCTCTTATAGCGCTTAGAAAAAGTATATCTATAATTCCGCAAGATCCAATTTTATTTACAGGTACACTGCGAAAAAATTTAGACCCTTTTCATGAATTTGATAATAATAAAATTTGGGAAGCCGTCACGTATGCCCAAATTGAGAAAGCTCTCCCTGGATTATTAAATTTAGGATTAGATACTCCTGTGTTAGAATGTGGAAGTAATTTTAGTATTGGTCAAAGACAATTGATCTGTTTAGCCAGATCAATTTTGCGCGAGAATAAAATTCTTATATTAGATGAAGCGACAGCGAGCCTAGATTTTGAAACAGATGGAATAATTCAAAGAATAATCCAACAGGTTTTTTCAAAATGTACTGTTATTACAATAGCTCATCGCGTGACGTCCGTTTTTGATTGCGATAGAGTCTTAGTTATGGATAGAGGTTGTATAGTTGAGTTTGACGCGCCAGAGATTTTACGCAAAAAAGAGAATGGTTATTTCTGGCAATTGTGTCATGAATAGGCTAAGGCTACTTTCGAACGGCTGAGCCGCATAATACAATTTTTCTTTTTAAAGATTATAAATTTAAATTAGGAAGTGGAGTAATGCAAAATAAAGATAACGGTGCATTTAGACGTAAGGGAGATTTAGGTGTTCCCTTAGTAATAGGTCTATTTGTACTTGCTATTATTCTTGGGTGGGTAGTTTTTAGAAATTACGAGTATTCCTCAAAGGAAATCACTCAATCATTGTCTCAAATGCAAGAGGAGTCAACTCATCTTTCTCTGAATGGTTGTGCAGAAAAAACATTAACCTGGTTTCAAAAATGTGATGCCATGACCCAACTTTGTGATGATACTGTTCCACGATTAGTGAAAGTTTGTCTTGCAAATAGTGATAAATCGGCTGATTGTTCGCAATATGGAAAAGAAATTTACGGCTATAATTTTGGTGCAAAACAATGTGCTCCTTACATGCATGACAAAAAGCTTAAGCGTCAGAAAAAGGCTTGTGCAGATACTTGGCAAACTATAGCAGATTATTGCAAAGTTGTTGCTAAGAGAGCTGCACAAAATCATTAAAAAGAATTTTGGAAATCAAATATAAAATGTCTAAAAAAAATTCTACTTTTAAAGATTATATTGAACTATGTAAACCACGGATAACATTTTTTTGTATTATAATGACTGCTGGTGGTGTTGTTCTTGCTCCGGGTAATATTAGTTTAATATCATTTATAATGACACTTGTTGGAACTGCATTATCAGTAGCATCAGCAAATACGTTTAATATGATCTATGAACGTAATTCAGATAAACTCATGAAAAGAACGCGAGCACGTCCTATTGCAATGGGGCGAGTTAAAGTTAAAGACGCACTTATATATGCAACAATTCTTGGAATGTTAAGTATTTTTCTTTTAACTTATTTTGTAAATTCGTTGACCGCAATATTATCTTTTGCTGCAATCGCAAGTTATAGTTTAATATACACACCTTTAAAATCTAAAACTCCTTTGGCATTAGTGATAGGTGCATTTCCGGGAGCTATGCCACCTTTACTTGGCTGGACTGCTGTTAATAATCAAATTGATTTAGCAGGATTGGCTTTATTTGGTGTATTATTTGCTTGGCAAATGCCGCATTTCATAGCTATCGCTATTTATCATAAAGATGATTATGCAAAAGCAAATATAAAAGTTGTTCCAGCTGTGCGTGGAGATCAGGTTGCAAAAACTCAAGCTTTTTTCTGGTCTATAGCATTGATTCTCATCAGTTTTTTGCTTGTTCCTTTAAAAGTTGGTGGTTTGGTTTATTTCATAATTGCGATTGCTTTAGGTATTTGGTTTTTGCGTTTGAGTATTATCGGATTAAAAAAAGACCTTATGCCAAACTGGCCACGCAAATTCTTTTTAGCCTCGCTTGTTTACTTACCGGTTTTGGTTTTTGCTTTAGTTATAGATAGATTTGTCTCGATCATTCTTAATAATTAATAAAAAAAAAGTTAAATTATTTTTTTATCAAGCGCTCTAATTGAGAATCATTCTCATTAATTTTCGCCACTCTTTTGTTCGTTTACTTGACAAGAGATCTTTTGAAAGAGGATATTTTATCTTGTTGATTGAATACGAGTTTAAAAATTCTTTTTGATGATCTAGGATGGAGCTCTTGCTCGTCTTGTTGTGATCCGTTAGAACTCTTCCGCAACTAAAGGTTGCAGCGCATTCGGGTTTTCTTGAATATGCAGTAAACTATTTTATAGTTTGCATTCGATCCGTTTTTTGAATTTTTTTATTTATTATTTGTTTTGCTTTTATTTGGGTGGTGCCGTGGAACCGATATTTCCAAAATGGACAAACCGAATTCCTCTATACGCTGGTGTAGGTGTTTCGTTACTGTTGATAGCGATTGTTGCAGGGATTTGGTACTATTTTTCGCCAAAATTTTTGGCAGTTGGTTATGAGCCTGATCAACCGATTGCATTTAGTCACCAGCTTCATGCAGGACAAATGGGTATTGATTGCAGCTACTGTCATGTCGGGGTTGAAAAAACTTCTTTTTCACCAATTCCCCCAACAGACACATGCATGGGTTGTCATAATAAAGTTAAAAAAGACAGTCCAAGATTAAAAGTATTACGTGAAAGTTATGAAAATAAAACCCCAATTCCTTGGGTCAGAGTTCATGCTTTGCCACGTTATTCGCATTTTGATCACAGCGCGCATTTAACTGCAGGTGTGGGATGTGTGACGTGTCATGATAGAGTGGATAAAATGCAAACTGTGCGTATGGCGTCTCCATTGAGCATGGGATGGTGTCTTGATTGCCACAGAAATCCATTGCCTAATATCAGACCGCAGAGTGAATTAAAAAATATGATTTATAATCCGCATACAGAAGGATATGATCCTTTAAAAGATCCAGATTATAAAGATAAATTAATTCAAGGACCACAAGCTTGTGGGGCTTGTCACTATTGATTTTTAATCGAATGCTTTTTTGAGCATTCGTAAAGTAACAAATTTTGATTGGAAAGTTTGCAACATGACACAGTTCAATTCCAATGATGAACAAAAAAAACAAACACATTGGCGCAGCATTGAGGATTTAGAACAATCACCTGAATTTATATCTAAACTTCAGCGTGAATTTCCTCACGGTGCCAGCGAACTCGAAATGCGCCCAGGCGTTCATAGAAGAAAATTCTTAGGAATTATTGGTGCATCACTTGCTTTAGCTGGAGTCACTTCTACAGGCTGTATTAGAAGGCCTAAAGAGCACGTTTATCCAGAAAATAATAGACCTGAAGACACACTTCCTGGTGTGCCAAAAAACTTTGCCACTTCTGCACAAATTGGTGGAGGAGTTCTCGGTTTATTAGTGACAAGTACTGATGGCAGACCTACAAAAATTGATGGTAATTCTAAACATATTACTAGCAATCCAATATCTGGAAGTAAAATCGGTTCCTCAAATTCCTATGCTCAAGCAGAAATTTTAAATATGTACGATCCTGATCGGGGTCAAAAGTGCAAAATATCAGGAAAAGTAGCAAACAAAGTAGATTTCTTTAAAGAACTTTCTTCTGTGCTAAACCACGCGCATAAAAATAATGGTGAGAATCTTGCGTTACTTTATTCTGCAAACTCATCGCCATCGTATGCTGCGTTAATTGAAGAATTCAAACTGAAATATGCCAAAGCAATTGTAATTGAGCAAGATACTAATTATTCAAAAAATAGAAAATTAGGATTGACTCAAGTAGCAAATACTTCCGCGGATGTTTCCTATGATTTTCTCAATGCAAATGTAATATTAGCTGTTGATTCAGACTTTATGGGGAACGAAGGCGACAGCGTAAAAAATGCAAGAGAATTTTCTGAAAAAAGGAAAGTACTCAATGCAAATTCAACTATGAATAGATTATACTGTGTCGAGTCGCATTTTAGTATCACTGGTACCGCTTCCGATCATCGCTATACTTTAAGAAGTGGTAAGATTGGTGAATTTTTAATAGCATTAGCCTCAGAGCTTTCAGTTTTAGGAACTCATTTTCCAGCAGAAATTAGCAAATATTTTGAAAATAAATTTGATTTTTCTGATGGACTCAAAAAATGGATTAAGGCATGTGCTAAAGATCTTTATAATAACAGAGGTGGAAGTCTTGTTATTGTAGGTGATCGTCAACCTGCTTGGATGCATTCATTAGGTTTTGCAATAAATGTTTCTTTAAGTGCGATCGGCAAAACTGTTAGTTTAGTTAATGATACGAGTAAAGTTAAAAATAATTCATCATTTTCTAACTTAAAAGCTGCTGTTGAAGCGAATAATTTACACAATATAATAATTATTGATGGCAATCCAGCTTATTCGTTGGCATCGGATTTAAAATTTTCAGAACTCATTGCAAAGATAAAAAATAGTTTTTATTTAGGATTTAGTCCTGATGAAACTGCAAATCTTTGTTCACATTATATTCCGAAAACTCATTTCCTTGAGTCATGGGGCGACGCTCGTTCAACTGATGGAACTGTGGGTATAAGACAACCCTTAATTTTACCACTTTTTGATGATTGCTGCGATGAATATTCCTTTGTGAATTATTTAATACATCTTGATCATAAAATTTCTGGCTATAATTACGTCAAACAATATTGGCAAAGAAAATTAGGTAATCCAGCTGGTTTTGAAAATATTTGGCGACACTCTTTAAGCAATGGTTTTATTTCTGAAATCAAAAAAGAAATTATATCGTCGACAAATTATTCTTATTCTCAATTTTCAACGGATTATGCAAAATCCATTCGTACTGAAGAACCTAATGAAAAATCAATTGATATTGAATTTTATTTAGACAGAACAGTTTATGATGGTTGTTACTCTAATAACGCATGGATGCAAGAATTACCAGACCCTGTGCATAAACTTGTCTGGGATAATGCGCTTCTTATCAGTCCAAAAACTGCTAAAGCCATGGGTTTAAAAGCAAGACCAAAACCTGGCAAATCTGAAGTAGATCTTGTGCGGATCACCTATCGTAGCAGAAGCTTCGATGTCGCTGTTTGGGAAGTTCCAGGAGTTGCTGATTTCACCGGTATTCTACAATTAGGCTATGGTCGGAAAGTTGGAAAAGTTGCTAAGGATTGTGGATTTAATGCAAATCTCATCCGCACATCTGACTCATGGTATGGCTCAGGCGCAAAAGTTGAAAAAATAGGACAGAAGTATCCACTTGTTTCAACGCAAGAGCATGGAGCAATGAGTGGTACTCCAGGTCTTTTGGAAGATCGCCCTCCAGCAGTGAGAGAAACAACTCTAAAAGAATTTAAAGCCAATCCAGAATTTGTTCTTGAATATGAACTCTTACCGATTGAAGAACAAAAAAATAATTTATTTAAGTTTCCAAAAGACCCTGCACAAAGAAAGTGGGCGCGCCAACAATGGGGTATGACTATTGATTTAAATACCTGTATTGGTTGCAATGCGTGCTCTGTTGCGTGTCAATCCGAAAATAATATTTCTGTGGTTGGAAAAGAAGAAGTCTTTAAAAACAGAGAAATGTCATGGATCCGTTTGGATCGTTACTTTACAGGTAACGTAGATGATCCTGAAGTGAGAACAGTCTATCAACCTATGAACTGTCAGCAATGTGAAAATGCACCTTGTGAAGCTGTGTGTCCTGTTGCTGCAACAGTGCACAGTCCAGATGGTTTGAATGATATGGCATATAATAGATGCGTTGGAACACGCTATTGCGCTAACAACTGTCCTTATAAAGTGCGTCGCTATAATTTCTTCAATTATAGTAAAATAGATGATGAGCGCAATCCTCTCTATGCAATGCAAAAGAATCCTAACGTAACAGTTCGTTTCCGCGGTGTTATGGAGAAATGTACTTATTGTGTTCAAAAAATAAATAAAGCGCGTTCAAAATTCAAAAAGAATAATGATGGAATTATTCCTGATGGAGAAGTAACAACTGCGTGTCAAAACGTGTGTCCAACAAATGCAATTGTTTTTGGTGATGTTGCAGATCCTTCAACAGCAATATCTAAATTAAAAGAACAAAGTCGAAATTATGCGCTTCTTGGTGAATTAAATACTAAACCAAGGACGACTTATCTCGCAAAACTTCGTAATGCTAATCCTGAATTAAGTTAAAAATAAAAAGCATTATGAAGGTGGAGGATATATGAGTTCAAATAAATTGATATACGGAGCACTTGCTCAGTTTAATACTGTTCCAGAAATTTATCATGCTTGTGAAAAAGTGCGAGAAAGAGGTTTTATAAAATGGGACGCTCATTCTCCTTTTCCTATACATGGTTTAGATAAAGCTATGGGACTACCTCAAAGTAAACTTTCTTGGATTGTGGGTGGGACATCTGCAATTTTTGGAATCGGTGGATTTTTACTTTGGATGTGGATGAATGGTGTAGATTATAAAATGGTTATTGCGGGTAAACCTTTCTTAGGTCTATTAGGTTATTTTTTGCCTGGATTTGAATGCGCAGTTTTATCTGCTGCTATTGCTTGTTTAGTAGGTATGCTTGCATTAAATAAACTGCCGCAATGGTACCATTCTTTATTTCGCTCAGAAGCTTTTAAAAGAGTAACGGATGACAGTTTTTTTATTTCCATTGAAGCAACTGATCCAAAATTCCATCCAGTAAAAACTGTGGAATTCTTAAAAGAATTAGGCGCAACTCAAGTGGAACTTGTGGAGCAGTAAAAATATGGCACAGATTAAATGTAAAATAAAAACAATGTCACCCATTTTAGGAGCGGCTTTTTTGTCTCTCGTTTTAATTGGCTGTCGTGGACAAAGAAGTAAAGAACCACCTATAATTCCGATCCAAAATATGGTTGAGCAAACTTCTTATGGGCCTCAATCACAAAATGAAAATTATAAAGATGGTCGAGCATATCGTCCACAAATTTTAGAAACAGTAGAATTTGGTAAAGATAAAACAAACATTCGTCTATATCAAGGTAAAGAACCTGAATCAACGGAGCAAAATCCTATTTGGGTTAAAAAAATACCTATTGAAATTAATGATAAAGTTATGAAACAGGGACAAATATCTTATAATGTATTTTGTACACCATGTCATGATTATGCAGGTGACTCTAATGGACTTGTTACACAAAGAGCGGGAGGTTCTATCCGTCCTTCCAATTTGCATGATAAAGAGCGGCTTGCCTTACCTGTAGGTAAAATTTATGATGCCATTCATAATGGAGTCAACAATTGGAATATGCCTGGATTTGCTTCGCAATTGAGTGTGGAAGACAAATGGGCTGTTGTCGCATATGTTCGTGCATTACAATTAACAAGACGTGCAAGTTTAGAAGATATACCTTCGGATATAAAAGCTAAAAATGGTTGGAGTAATAAAAAATGAGTGGCAGCCACACTAAAGTTACGTTAACAAAGGAAAATGCTCGTTTACCCCAAGAACATTTTTTTTCAAAATTACCTCTTACTGGGACTGCTATTGGATTAACGTCACTTTTAATTGCATTTATGCTTGGGCGTTCCAATTCAACCTATTTTTTCTTTTCTTTTCATGTTTGGTGGCTTTTCTTTTTAAGCATTGCAATTGGAGCTGTATTTTTTGTTTTAATACAATTTGCGACCAAGGCTGGATGGAGTGTTGTTGTTAGGAGATTAGCTGAAAATATAAGCATGACAATGCCTTTATTTTTTGTGTTACTTATTGTCATGGTTATTGGGTCTCATACTTTATTTCATCATTGGCTAGGTCATGAGGCATTATCAGATAAAATTATCCAATCTAAGCAATGGTATTTAAATATTCCTTTTTTTTATGTGCGCTCCGTTTTTTATATGATTGTATTTACTTGGGCAGCAGTATATTTTTCCAAATATTCAGCACAACAAGATGAAACTGGCAATCATGAAATTACTTATAAATTGCAAAATGCGAGTTATCCATTTTTGATTGTTCTAGGATTTTCTGTTACTTTTGCTGCATTCGATTGGATTATGTCCTTAGATCCTCACTGGTATTCAACAATTTTTGGACTTTATTTCTTTGCAAGTTGTTACATGGTATTTTTTGCTGTTCTAATAATAGCAACAAGAATAATGCACAATGTGCAAATTTTAAAAGATGTTATTACAGTTGAACACTATCATGATATGGGCAAACTTCTTTTTGGGCACACATGTTTTTGGGCATATGCAGCTTTTTGTCAGTATCTCCTCATTTGGTATGGTAACATACCGGAAGAAACAGCATGGTATGGAATACGTGAAAACCATGGTTGGTTTTATGTATTTGTGTTACTTTGTGTCGGTCATTTTATAGTTCCATTTTTATTTTTGATGGCAAGAAGGGCTAAGCGTTCACGTACTCTTATTTTGATTGTAGCAGCGTGGATGTTGTTTATGCACTTCCTCGATCTTTACTGGTTGATTGTGCCAACGGGATTTGAAGAAGGTCCTCAATTCGGTTTAATAGATATATTCTGTTTTTTAGGAATTGGTGGTCTTTTTGTTGCATTATTTGCTGCAGTGACTCGAAGAAAGGCTCTTGTTCCTATTAAAGATCCTCGTCTTCCAGAATCAATGACTTATGAAAATGTGTAAGGTGGATTGAGATGTTAAAATTTATCAAAGGGCTTCAAAAAAACTTATCGTCTGAGCATCATTCTTCAGGATCAGAACCTGAAGATGAACCCGATCGTCCACCCGTGTTAGTTACAACTGTAATAGTTGTATTATCTTTTCTATTTCTTTTGCTCGTTGCTATTGCGGCTTCCACTGTTCTTTGGAAAGCAACAGAATCTCGTGAAAAAGAAGTTGAAACGGGAATGGCCGATCCGCATAGAATTGAATTTATGAAACAACAAGAAGCCATTTTATCGACATATAAAAAATTAGATGATGGTTACTATCAAATTCCTATATCACAAGCGATGAAGAAATTTGTGCAAGAACAAAATAGTAATTAGTCAGGAGTTATTGTTTTGAAGTCTTATATTGTTAGTATTAAAATCCTTTTAATATTTCTTTGCTCAATTTTGAGTAAAGAAATATTTGCATTTGACGAAAGAAATCCTTTCCCAAATGCAAAAGGCCCCTCGACAGGTTCGGGCTTGCCACTAAATAAAGTGCCAACTGTTATGCAGGGTGTTACAATTACAGAAAAACTTGGAAGTTCTATTGATCTCAATAATACATTTATGGACTCAAGTGGTAAAGTAACAAAGCTTTCTGACATGCTCGCAGACGGCAAACCGCTTATTTTAACTCTCAATTATTATCGCTGCACTTCTCTTTGTTCTTTGCAATTAGTAAATTTTGCAAATACTTTGAAAGAAATGGGCTGGAAAATTGGAAAAGATTTTAAAATTGCAACTGTTAGTTTTGACCCAACAGATACCCCGCAATTAGCAAAAGAACAGCAAAATCATTATTTATCTCTTACCGAACAAAAAAACGCCGATTGGCAGTTTTATGTTGGCGCGGATGAGAGTATAAAAAAATTAACAGATGAAGTTGGTTTTTACTATAAATATGACACAGCAAGTAAGGAATTCGCCCATGCTGCTGCCATATTTATCATCAGTCCGGAAGGAAAAATATCAAGGTATCTTTATGGTATAACTTATAAAGTACGTGATATTAAGTTTTCTTTAATGGATGCTTCTTTGAATAAAATTGGTTCCCCGACGGATCAGGTGCTCTTGACATGCTTTCATTATAACCCAACATCTGGGAAATATGATGCATTTGCTGTGGGAATGCTTCGCATTGGGGCTTCAATAACAGTGTTTTGTTTATTTCTTATTTTAGGATTCTTTTTTTGGCGTGATAAGCGCAAGGCAATTTAGGGAGTGTGAAACGTGTCAGAAATAGTAAAGGCTGAAACAACACCATGGCAAGGATCATTCTGGTTGCCACAAAATGCTTCGCCAATGACAAGTGGACAAGATGCGTTGTTCTATTTTATTTACAGTTTATCTGTACTTTTCTTCGTGCTTGTTGTTGGATTCATGGTATTTTTTGCATGGAAATATCGCAAACGGAAAGAAGGTGAAAGCACTGCAAATATTCATGGAAATACCAAGCTCGAAATAATTTGGAGTGTCATTCCAGGTTTGCTTTTTATTGTAATCTTCGTTTGGGGCTTTTTCGATTGGATTAAATTGAATGTTGTCCCTCAAGGCGCTTTGGAAGTTAAGGTAACTGGCAGAAAATGGGACTGGTTATTTACGGATCAAAAAACGGGAGCAGAAACTTCAGATTTAATTGTTCCAATTAATACCCCTGTAAGATTAACTATGTCTTCTGCAGACGTTATACACGGTTTTTATATTCCTGACTTTCGTATAAACCGCGATGTGTTACCAAATCAATACACAGTTGTCTGGTTTAAAGCTGAAAAAGAAGGAAGTTATCCTATTTTATGTACACAGTATTGCGGAACAAAACACTCACAAATGGTTCGCTATGTGAAAGTGGTTTCGGAAGAAGAATACAATAAAGCTATGATAGCAGCGCAAGGTGCCGGTCTTTCGCCAGAAGAACTGGGTAAAAAAATCTTCTCTGGAAAAGGTGCATGTGCATCTTGTCACAGTGTAACTCCAGATAGCACAAAAATGGTCGGGCCCCCACTTTTTGGTGCTTACGGTGAAAATAAATCTGTAACTAACAAAAATGGTAAGAAAGAAACTATAAAATTTGATGATAATTATATTCGTGAATCTATCGTTGATCCGAATGTTCGGGTTGTTGTTGGTTATCCTCCAGTGATGCCTTCTTATCAAGGGCAATTAGATGAAAAAGAAATGAATGCTCTGGTTGAATATATTAAATCACTGAAAAAATAACGAATAAGATTTTTTGGATATTTAGGAGTTTTGCTTATGGAAAAACGAGATATGGGAAAACCCGTATTGTTTGCGGAAATGCTTGCATCGCATCATGATACAGGTTCAAATTATTTGAATGCAAAAAAAGGATTTTTATCCTGGTTGTTTACGGTGGATCACAAACGTATTGGCGTTATGTATTTTGTCGCAATATCAGTTTTCTTTTTAGTAGGAGGATTTTTTGCAATCCTTTTACGTGCTGAATTAATGCAAGAAAGAATTGTTAATGCAACTGCAAACTCATATATGATAAGTGCCGATCACTATAATGAAGCTTTTACTTTTCATGGTTCAATTATGGTGTTTCTCGTAATTATTCCTTCGATACCTGCTACTTTAGGAAACTTTTTACTCCCACTTATGATTGGTGCTAAGGATGTTGCCTTCCCAAAATTAAATTTAATGAGTTTTCATATTTATATTGTAGGTGCAATTTTTCTTGTGTACACAATAGCATTTGGCGGACTGGACACAGGTTGGACATTTTATACACCTTACAGTACTGAAACGTCTACATCCGTTGTTGCTGCAGTTTTTGGTGCGTTTATCTTAGGATTTTCATCAATATTAACTGGTCTTAACTTTATCGTAACAGTTCATAAAATGCGTGCACCAGGTATGACTTGGGTCAAAATGCCATTATTTGTATGGGCTATCTATGCTACAAGCGTTATTCAAGTATTAGCAACGCCAGTGCTAGCTGTTACTTTAGTCTTGGTAGCTATGGAGCGCTTGTTAGGGATCGGAATTTTTGATTCGAGTTTAGGTGGAGATCCTATTTTATTTCAAAACTTCTTCTGGTTTTATTCACACCCTGCTGTTTATATCATGATCCTTCCTGGCTTCGGTGTAATCAGTGAACTTATTACGACACATTCACGAAAAAGTATTTTTGGTTATAAAGCAGTTGCAATTTCAAGTATTGGTATTGCTGTAATTGGCTTCTTTGTTTGGGGACATCATATGTTCACAAGTGGTCAATCTGCTTTTGCGACTGTGTTCTTTTCATTCTTAACCTATGCCGTTGCGGTTCCAACTGCCATTAAAGTCTTTAGCTGGGTTGCAACTCTTTATAAGGGGTCAATCTCATTTACGACTCCAATGTGTTATGCTCTCGTCTTTTTGTTTTTATTCTTAATTGGCGGCTTAACAGGAATATTCTTAGGTGCAATTTCGACAGATGTTCACTTACATAATACTTATTTTGTTGTTGCGCATTTTCACTATGTGATGATGGGTGGTACTTTAATTGCTTGGATCGGTGCAATTTTTCACTGGTGGCCAAAAATTACTGGTAAAAAATACAGTGAAGTGTGGGGAAGAATCAGTGCAGTCGTTGTATTTTTAGGATTCAATTTAACATTTTTCCCTCAATTTGTGATGGGAACACGAGGTATGCCTCGTCGATATTATGATTATTTACCAGAATATTATAATTTCCATTTGCTTTCTACCATTGGTTCCTTTGTTCTTTCTATTGGTTTATTCATGGTACTTTTTATTTGGCTTCATTCTATTTTCTTCGGGAAAAATGAAACTAGCTCAAATCCATGGAAAGCAAAGTCAATTGATTGGACTGATACAGCTGTCGTTCCTATTGAACATAATTTTGAAAAGCAACCGATATCAACGCATGGGCCATATGATTTTGATGAAATAGTCAAACCAGCTCATTCGTCGGGAGGTCATTGATCTATGTCTTTGCATAGCCACGAAGGTGAACACCCTAAATATTTAGCGCATCATTTTAAATCCATGAGTCAGCAAACAGCTGCCGGCAAGCTTGGCATGTGGATTTTTATGGCGCAGGAATTGTTATTCTTCTCAGGTCTATTTTGTGCATATGGTTTTATGCGCTTTATGTATCCTGATATGGTAGCCCAAGGTCAGTCCTCTATGGACTGGCGACTGGGTGGTGTCAACAGTGTTATTCTCCTTGTCAGTTCTTTAACGATGAGTTTGTGTGTGCGTTCCGCTCGTTCAAATAACAAAGCGGGAACAGTGAAATTTCTTATTGCGACAATGATCTGCGGCTTTTTGTTTTTGGTCATTAAAATGTCTGAGTGGGGAATGCACTTTCATGAAGGATATTATCCTGGAAAATTCTTCAGTCCAGTCGCCCATGCAGATATACAAAACCCATTGGCACACATATTTTTTGGTCTTTATTACGTTATGACAGGTATGCACGGTTTGCATATTGTTGTCGGTCTTGGCCTTATGACATGGATGCTTGTACGCGCGAATCGTGGAGAGTTTAGCTCCGAAAATTATGTTTCGTTAGAAAATACAAGTTTATTCTGGCACCTTGTCGATATTGTTTGGATATTCCTATATCCACTCCTTTATCTCGCAAAGTAACAGTTTGGGAGAGCAAAATTATGTTGAAGACATCAAAAAATAGTAACAATCAGTTAAATGCCGACAATTCTGCTAGTCATCATGAACATTCAAAAAATAATGAGCATGGTCTTTTGCCTGTTCGTCTATATATAGGTATATTCATTGTTCTATTAATGATGATATTTATGAATATTGGCATTTCAATGCTGCCCATACCATCCATTTGGATTATTTCGCTATTAATATTTATTGCCGTGATTCAAACAATATTAGTGTCTGTCTTTTATATGGAACTTATCCATGAAGATAAGTTTTATTCGTTTATTTTTGGCTCGGCTATATTGTTTATGCTTCTGTTTTTTGGCATTACACTCGGAGAGATTAGAGGTAGAGATTTCTTTACTGCAACTGAAGGTGTTAAGATGATGAGAGGCGTTGATCAAAATGGAAATTATGCGCCAGGTGGTCCTAAAATAGAAAAGAAAAGTGAAGGGTCGCATTGATAAATGCGACTTATTTTAGTTTTTTTCAGCTTGCTTTTTTCTGATTTTTCTTAAAAATTTATAAATTTTTATTTTATTTTCTTCGCTTCTTTCAAGAATAAATGCAGTGAATAAATTCTTCAATTTATTATGATTCTCTAAAACTTCAAATTTATTATCTCTAGATAAGCTCTCGTAAGAAGTATTATCTATACCAAATATATCATAAATAATTGTCATAGTTAAATAAGTTTTAAGAATTGCGAGGATTCTATTAATATTTTTTAACTCATTTAACTTAAACTGATTTTCTTCATACGGTGAAGATAATGTGACAGCGAGGGGAGCTTGGAGGATTTCTTTATGAGTCATTTCAGATACGATGACAAGATTCATAAAGAGATCACTCATTTTTAGATCTTCTGAGTTTATTATTTTTAATCTCTTTTCAAGTAACTCCGAAATCTCGGCATTATGAATATTTTTATAATTATTTTCTTGGAAAAGTAGATATAAAACATCATAACTAAATTGAATTGGATTATTGCTAGATAGATCATAAACAAAAAAAGAATCATCATCGTTCGTCTGTGGTTTAGATTGTGTCAATACCACGTAGTTTTCAAACGAATCGCTCTCAATGCAGCTGATCCCAAAACAGGGGGCGGCTATACTTTTTATTGAGGGATAACTCAACGCGGGTATATTTTGTAATAAAGAAAAAGCGAGAGATATTTTAATTAAAATATTGAAATTATTCATATAAATCCTGTATTTGTCGGTTGTAATTCCACCGAAATGGCAGCAGCGCGAGGCTATAAAATAAAATTTATATTTGCAATCTGAAATAAAATATTAGATAATTTTATTTGGATTGCATTGTTCTTTCTGATCTTTATTATATTGATTTTAATTGGGACTTATGGACTTTATACAAATACCTTATTCGATTTGGCAAAATGAGAGCAGCTTAGAGACAAAGCCGAAAGTTTCTTTGATTGTTACTTGTTATAATAATTTTAAATTTCTGGAACTGACCTATTATAGTCTTATCAATCAGTCTCTCGAACGTAAGCAATTTGAAGTTGTTGTTTGTGATGATGGTTCAAATCCTGAGAATTCCAGTCAAATTCAAAAGCTCCTAACTCAAGCTCCTTTCGCCACAACCTATCTTTGGCAAGAAGACAAGGGATTTCGAAAGTCTGAAGTTTTAAATAAAGGTATCTATCATTCTAAAGGTGATTACCTTGTATTTATCGATGCAGATTGTATTTTGCATCATAAATTCTTAGAAGATCATCTTAATTTTGCTGAGCCTAAAGTAGCTCTTGCTGGCAGAAGAGCAGAATTGACAAAATCAATCTCGCAAAAACTCTCTGCGCAGAAAATTTTAGACAAATATTTAGAAAAAATCACTTGGTGGTTATTTGTTTATTTATCCTTTTTTAAAGATGGCAATGGATTTAAAACTATTTATTTTAAGAATGATTCTTTATTTAACTATTTTAATAGAAAAAAAAGAGGAATTGTTGGTTGCAATTTTTCTTGTTATAAAAAAGATATTGAAGAAATAAATGGCTTTAATATGAAGTTTCAATCCTATGGAGGAGAAGAAAGTGATCTCGAATATCGCTTGCGTTTAACTGGCGTTAGAGTTCGTTCTTTGTGCCATCGTGCAATACAATATCATATTTTTCATGCAAAAAGAGAACAAGGTTCTAAACAAATTTTAAATGAAGCTCTTTTAAAAGAAGTTGAAGAGAAAAAAATTCCATACACCGATTGTGGCTTGGATTTGCTTGTTAAGAATTAAATTTTTTAATTGGAACAAGTCTCACTAAGTCCATCTAGGTTCTCCGATTCTTTGTTAAATGATATTTTATATGAATAGGTACTTTTCACAATATTTATTTTATATTTTGAATCATAATTAGAAGAAAGCTAAACTTTAACAGAATATAGCCGTTGGCTTAAAATATAGAGGAATTTATTATTTCCCTATTTTCATTATTCGCAGAATTTGAGCGGGATCTTATCAACTTAGTAACAAATGAAGTTCTTGCCAACAAATAAATGCAATGGTTTTGCCTTGGATAGCCAAAAGATATATTTTAAAAAAGAAAACCTGATAAAGACTTACTTTAAAAAAAAAAGTTGCTAGATTTTGGTTTGTGCGTTATAAATAGAAAAATTTTTTTAAATTACTCCAATTATTTCGGCTTGAATTTGTATATTAATAAACTTGATTTACGATGTCTACCAGAGAGTAAAAAATCTGCCTCAGCGTAAACAAAGCTAATAATTCATAAAGATTAAGGCTTCTGAAATTTCGGTGATTAGCACTTAGAGCCCGAATTGATTGTTTTTAAAATATGATATTATTTTTTACAATTTTGAAAAATATAAAAAATAAGTTGAGATAAAAAAATAAATGAAGTAACACTTATTAATAATGAATTGGTAAGCTAATTCATTTGGGAAAATTCTTTTTAGAGTTTATTTGTTAATAAATTAATTTATTAAAAATGCGAAAAATTGTTGAATTTTAATAATTTATGGATAAAGGATAACTATAATGACTATTTCAGTTAATATCAAGGCTGGAAACACAATTGCAGACTCTAAAGTGAATGTTGAAGGTTTCGAAAAATATGTCATTACATCTGCTGAGAGAAATTCTTTTGGTTTTGGAACAGATAGTTTACTTAAAGAAGCTATTGGCAAACTTATGGGAAAAAATCCAGATTATGCTTATTTGACAAAAAATCAAACTGAGTTATACAATAAATACAATTGGTCAGAAGTAACTGTTATTTTAAATGCAAAAAGCACAGAAATACTTGAATTATCATCTAAACCTTCTATTATAAAAACACAAACATTTAGAAATAATAGCAGTGTAACTGCAGTTTGTAATGCGTCAATTTCTTCTCAAATAACAAATACAGTTACTAGTACTTGGTCATCTTCAAACTCCGTATCTTTTAATGAAAAAGTTAAATGTAAAGCAACATTTTTGGGACTAGGAATTGAAGAAGAAACAACTTTTGGCTATTCTTATAATTGGGGTCAAGGAGGTTCAAATAGTCAAACAGAAACAATTGGGTCCACTTCTGGGTTCTCTGTTACTTTAAACCCCGGAGTATCTGTTCAAGCAAATTTAATTTCTAGCAAAGGAACAATGAAAATTAGAATTGTTTATACAGCAACTTTAATTGGTGAAACTGTGTTTGATTATTCAAATACGTATAATGGACATCATTATTATGCATCATCAATTAATGATGTTATAGAAAGAGCAGGATCTCCACGAAGTGTAGATATTACAGAAGAAATAGATATCGATTATTATTCTAATTCACAAATTGATATTATAGATGCAGAAGGAAAAATAACGAATTCATTCTTTTCTAACAAACCTTCAATATGTTCTGAATTTGTTTCAGAACCAATTAATAATGCCTAAAAATTAGGAAGTGCTTAGACAGAATAATTAAACTGAAACGTCTTACAAGTTTAAAAAACTTTTTCTAAAAAATGAAGCTTGCAATTTGATTTAAATTAATTGATTATTTGCTCTACCGCTTTGGAGCAGCTCTTCAATACTACAAGTATTTATTTCTCTTTAATATCCATTAAAATGATCCGAGTTAAAGCAAGTATCTTTGTTAAAAGAAGTAGAAGAAAAAAATATTCCATACACCGATTGTGGCTTGGATTTGCTTGTTAAGAATTAAATTTTTTAATTGGGACACATCTCACTGAGTCCGTCTAGGTTCTCTGCTTCTTTCGTAAATGATATTTTATATGAATAGTTACTTTTCACAATATTTATTTTATATATTGAATCATAATCTGAAGAAAGCCAATCTGGAATTTCTGAAGATGAGTTTTTTGTCTCTTCTGTACAATAAAAATTGCAGAGGGTTCTTATGTGCAGCGCATTTAAAATAATTATAGACTCAGTATACAGACAGAGCTACTTTAGCGTCTATTTCTTTGAGTGGTTGGATTTTTTGCACTGTTCGATTAAAAACAGTAATAACTGAGTCTGAATAATAACCAATTTCAATATTTTCACTTATTTCTATATTATTTGGAATATTTGCTGCTTTCATAATTTCTGCAGTTTTTAATACGTAAAAATGGTGCTTATTAAAAGGGGGATCATAGTTCAGTGCAATGTTTGCTCCCAATGAAGCTTCATAAACTACCTGCACTGAGAACAGTGGTTACTGTTACTCCTGGTTGCAAAACAACAGTCACTCCAATTTTGCCACAAGCCGTTGTGAGTTCGTCTGAATTTGCGACTTTAAAATTTATTTTTTCAGCTTCATCAATGATATGTTGTGTATTCCCTTGAGTTGTTACGTTAGATAAGGCGAAAGATGTTCCTGCTAATATAATTACAGATATAGACATATATTTATTTAACAGATAGTATAAATAAAAAAACCTCTCATTAAATTGAGAGGTTTTTTAGTGTGAAATATAAGAATTACATTCTTAAAGCTTTTTTAAGAGTGATTCCCATATCTGCAGGACTCATGGCAACATGTAGTCCGCACGCTTTCATAGCTTCGATTTTCTCTTCAGCAGTGCCTTTTCCGCCACTGATGATAGCGCCCGCATGACCCATGCGCTTGCCCTTTGGAGCTGTTTGACCAGCAATAAAGCCAACGACAGGTTTTTTCATATTGCGCTTAATCCACTCAGAAGCTTCTATTTCGAGATTACCACCGATTTCACCGATCATAATCACGGCATCGGTGTCGGGATCTTTTTGGAACATTTCGAGAACATCAATGAAACTTGTTCCATTGATAGGATCTCCGCCAATGCCAACGCAGGTTGATTGGCCTATACCGAGAGCAGATGTTTGCCCCACTGCTTCGTATGTTAGTGTTCCTGACTTACTAATAATCCCGACACGACCTGGAAGGTGAATGTGGCCAGGCATAATTCCGATTTTGCACTTGTCGCTTGGAGTGATAACTCCTGGGCAATTCGGTCCGATCAGGCGGGTTTTTCCACCAGAGCTCATCAGTGCTTTTTTAACTCGAAGCATATCAAGCACTGGAATTCCTTCTGTAATTGCAACTACTAGTTCAATACCAGCATCGATTGCTTCGAGAATGGAGTCCGCTGCATAAGGGGGTGGAACAAAAATCATCGATGCGTTAGCACCGGTTTTTTTAATTGCTTCTTCTACAGTGTTAAACACAGGACGATCAAGAATAGATGAGCCGCCTTTACCAGGAACAACGCCTCCAACGAGATTTGTGCCGTACTCTGCACATTTTTCAGAGTGAAATTTCCCAGCGCTCCCAGAAATACCTTGGCAAATTAGTTTTGTATTTTTCCCAACGAGAATTGACATGATTTTAGTCCTTTTTTAAGCTCTTGTTATCTAACCGCTTGAACAATTTTATTTGCGCCATCGCTCATCGAAGAAGCGCTTAAAATATTCAGTCCAGAGTCATTTAGAATTCTCTTACCAATTTCCACGTTGGTTCCTTCGAGACGAACGACTAATGGAACTCTTAAGCCAAGTTCTTTTGCAGCAGCAACAATTCCGTTTGCAATAACATCACATTTCATGATGCCACCAAAAATATTTACAAATATGCCTTTTACAGCTTTATCACGTAAAATAATGCGGAATGCTTGAGTCACGGTCTCTTGATTTGCTCCTCCTCCAACGTCGAGGAAGTTTGCAGGTTCTCCTCCTGTTTGCTTAATAATATCCATGGTCGCCATAGCAAGGCCTGCGCCGTTAACTAAGCAACCAATATTTCCTTCAAGGGAGACATAGCTTAAGCCATATTTTGAAGCTTCAAGTTCTTTAATATCATCTTCTTCGTAATCGCGAAGATCCGAGATTTCTGGATGGCGAAAGAGAGCATTTTCATCAAAACTCATTTTGCAATCAAGCACAGCAATTGTATTTTGCTTTGTTAAAACAAGAGGGTTAATTTCGAGCATATCGCAATTATAAGCAACAAATGCATTTACGAGTCCACGCAATGTTTTTGCAAAATCTTTTGCGAGTGGAGTTCCCAAACCAAAACCTAATGCAATGCTTAATTTACGGATCGTAAACTCTTGTAAGCCAATAGTTGGGTCGATACTTGCTGTTACTATTTTTTCTGGGTGTTTTTCAGCAACTTCTTCAATATCCATGCCGCCTTCTGTAGAAGCCATCACCCCTATTGTTGCTGTCTCACGATTGACTACGAGAGCAAAATAATATTCTTTTTCGATATCACATCCTTCAGCAACAAGAAGTTTATGAACTTTTTTGCCTTGAGGGCCAGTTTGATTGGTGACAAGGTTCATGCCAATCATTTTTTCTGCTACGACTTTAGCTTCTTCGGGGCTTTTCACTAATTTAACGCCACCTGCTTTACCGCGGCCACCAGAATGAACTTGTGCTTTTACGACAGCAATTTTTCCATCTTTTCCGCAGCCAAGTTTACGGGCTGCCCATTCAGCTTCTGTGGGTGTGCATGCGAGTTTGCCGCGTGGGATACTTAGGCCAAAGCGAGAAAGTAGCTCTTTTGCCTGATACTCATGAATATTCATGAAACTCTCCAAATTTTAAAATCCATTTAATAAAAAGGGCAATCAAACCCTATTTGCCAAAGGGGCAATTGTCTCAACAAAGTGTGACTTTACATTTATTTTAAAGAGAGTGAAAGGGGTTCCTCATGCTAAAGCTTGATTTATCTGATTTAAAGAATAATTATTTTAAGGATCCATTTTTTGTGATGTCTTTAATATTCTTATTAAGTTCTTGCAGGACTTTTGCAAGAGATTTGGATTCAAATCCAAGCTCATTCATATAATTCATTAATAAAGTATGTAAAATCGTGATTCGATTATTTTGATTTCCAGCTTTTTTAAGTTCACTGTCGATGAATCCTTGAAATTTAAGTGCTATTTCTTTTTTTTCAGGAGGGAGAGCATCAAAATAATCATTTCTTTTTTGCAGGGCTTGATGTAACTCATCTGAATGTAATTTTTTGAAATTATTTTTCTTATTCAAAATAATCCTCAAAATTTCGAAAAAATAAAACTCTCTTAGGAGAGTTTGCATAAAAATATGACTTAAATCCACGTGTTTTTTGTAAGTACTTGTAAATAAGGGTGTAAAATTTAGATATGAAGTATTCGAGTGTTATATGTATTTGTAACTCTTGATTTTAAACAAAAATAAAAGCTTAAATTGTGGAATGAAGTCCTAAATTGTCTTTTATAGAATTGATTTTAGTGTTGATTTCATTCCATTCATCGGCAAAAATACTTTCCTGTATAACCCCGCCGCCTGCACTTACTTTGAGTGTATTGTTTTGCCATTGCATACCTCTTATCGTGGCAATAAATATAGAATTATTTTTGTTTAGGACAACGCCAAAAGAAGCCGCAAAGTATCCTCTATTAATTTTGGACGATTCGAATGAATTGAGCCAATTGCTTTTAGAGTTTTTTGGTAGAATACCTAATGCAGCAGTAGGATGTAATTCTTTTAAAAATGACTCGTAATCAAAATCTATATTCTCCGATATTTTAATATTTATATCAGTTTTTAAGTGGATAAGTTTAGGTAGCTCAAGTAAGTGAGTTTTACCAAAAGAAAAGTCACCGAATTTTTCAAGTGTTTGTTTCATTCCTTCAATAACATATGCATGTTCATTTTGCATTTTTGGATCATTTATAAAATTATTTTTATCAACATTTTTTTCATTTGGAACTGTGCCAGCTAAAGCTATAGTTTGAATATTATTGTTTTTTTGTATAAATAGAAGTTCTGGTGTTGTGCCAATTACACCCTCAGATTTATTCCAATATCCATAAATATAGGAAGAATTTTTCTTTCTGTTTTTCAAAATATTTTTTAACAAATAAAGTTTATTTTCTTTGCTTAATTTGCATGAGCCTTCTTGAAAAGAGTAAGGAACGCCTTTTTTAAGAATTTTCAAAGAAATTTCCTTCTTTAACTCTGAGTACTGTTTTAAATAAAAATCTTTATTTGCTGATTTCCATTTAATATTTGGTTTTTTACTGGAATTATTATCAATTATTTTTTGAAAATCTGAAATGGACATTTCTTGAAAATTAAGACCTTTATAAAATGGATTTTTTTTATTTGAAAAAAAATTATTCAAGTAAAAAAAAGGAAATAAATTTTCTTCTTGATTTTTTAATTGGCGAATTGATGAAGTCATAAACCACATTTTATCTTCATTCAAGTCACCAATAAAGAATCCACAATTTAAAAACTGATTTAATAAAATATCATTCAAAACTTTTTTCCTTTCGCCTCCAGCAATAATAATAAATTATTAAAATCTTGGGGGTATGGAGATTGAAAAGACATATCTACATTCGTAACAGGATGTTTAAAACCCAAATGGACTGCATGAAGCATTTGTCTTTGAGCATTTTTATTTATGAGCGCTTTAAGTTCTTTGTTAGAATTTAATTCATTGGCGTTATTTGTGTATAAAGCATCTCCTAATATACTGTGGCCTAAATTGCTTAATTGAACACGAATTTGATGAGTTCTACCCGTATACAATTGGCATGCGACTAAAGAAATTTTTTCATCTAAAAAAGTCTTTAGTTTATTGTATGATAGTATTGCTTTTTTCCCTTTTCCTTCTGGTTGAACAGCATATTTAATTCGATTTTTAGGATCTCGCCCATGCCAAGTTTCTATTTTACCACTGACAGGAAGAATGTTTCCATAAATTAAAGTATGATAAATACGAGTTTGAGAATGATCGGCAAATTGTTTAGATAAATTTGTTAAAGCAATTTGTGATTTTGCAACGACCATAACACCGCTTGTATCGCGGTCAAGTCGATGAACTATGCCTGCCCGTGATGGGAGGCCAAGGGAAGGTAAAGTCACTCCACAATGAGCTAAAATAGCATTTACGAGTGTACCTGAGTGCACGCCTGCTCCTGGATGGACTACCATTCCTGCAGGTTTATTTATAATAATTAAATCGTTGTCTTCAAAAATAATATCGAGATCTATTTTTTCACCAATGGGTTCAGAGTTAACTGTCTCGAGAAAACTGAGATCAATTGATATTTTTTGTAATTCTTTTAGTTTGTATGACGATTTAACATATTTATCATCAACAAGAACTTGTTTATTTGCTATTAATTTGGCTGCAAACGATCTGCTTGGAATAACATCTATCAGTCGAGAGAGTATAACATCAAGACGTTCATTTTGGAGATTGTCAGGAACAGTTATTTCTATTGTATTATTCATGATTTAAAATAAACCTGTGTACAAATGAGCTGACTGCTTATTTTCTTTTTGTCAGCCTTCTCCGCATTCTATAGACTTCTGTTAATGCTTCAACAATGTCCTTTCTGTCAAGACCGAGATAGTTTAAATACGAATTGAAAAATCCTTTTACATAAACTTCTGCAGGTAAGCTTGAGAAAGAATCATTTTCTATTGCTTCGAGATAAGATTTACTTACTTTTATTCGATTTGCAACTTCGTCAATTGGAACTCCCAGTACTTCTCTGAGACGTTTTAGTAAATTCCCAGTTATCTCTTCTGTTTCAGAGATTATTTCTTCAATTCTTTTCATATGGTCAGGATTTTCTGCAAATATAGCTCGAGACTTTTTAACAGAGACTTTCATGTCCATAAGACTATCAATCGGACGATTTATAATTTCAATTTCTTTTTGTTTTTTAGGTATATCTTTTCTAATATATATAATGTTTGCATCGTCTCTTACAGATTTTCTTTTTGTTTTCATATTTGGTAATAAATGAGCAGATATGACCTCTTCTTCATTGTCATTCGGATTTTGTCTTTCAGTAAAATTTACAAGTTCTTGGAAGGCAAATTCAAGATCTTCATGGGTAATATCTTTAGCAGAGGAAGTTTCTACTTGTTTCTTTAAATTTGCATAAGCAACATGTATTTTGCGGAGTGAAATATTATTTTCGCTCAGACCTAGAATTTCAAAAGGACTTCTTTTTTTATTAGCTGTGTTCATATTAATTATCCAGCTCTATTTATGCTTTCTTTTTCATCATTTTGAATGAATTTTTTAATAATTTTATCAGTAATTTGATTTATATTTGATGCGATTGCTGACAGAGGATAATCTAAGATCAAAGGTCTTCTTATACGCACTGATTTCCAAACAGCATCATCATATCGGGTTGATCCTAAAAATTGTGCGCTAAAACCAAAATAGCGATTGCAAATGAGTGCCATAGACTCGCCCAGATCGCGATCTTCTTTTGTTCGGACTTGATTCATTATAATTCCAATATTTGTCTCTTGTATCATTTCTTTAATTTGTCTACCAATATCAGTATTTTTTTGTGAAAATGTAATGAGCTGTGAAAATGGTGTTTCTGAACTCCGTGGGTTCGATATTTTAGTTAACAATTCTTTTTCAGTGTTAGCATCTATATCAAATGCCTTGCAAATACTCTGTATCTTTCGATACAAAATGCTTTTCATAAAAACATAAGCATTTTCAATGCTGGTCGGTTCTGGAGCTACGACTAAAATACCGCCGTGGGAGAAAATAAAGAAATCGAGCGTGTGAACATGTGTTCCAGCACCTAAATCAAGAAAAACAAAATCAGCATCAAGTTCTTGGAGTTTTGAAATAAGTTTTATTTTTTGCGCGCTTTGCGGTTTGATCTGTTGCCAAAATTCTTGTCCACCTCCATATAAAATGAGGTTTGGAAAGCAGCATGAAATACCTGTTTCTTCAAGTGTAGAGACAGTGCCATGGATAAAATCTGCGATTCCTGAACGCGGAGTTGGTACTCCCAGACATGTGTGTAAGTTTGCCGCTCCGAGATCGAGGTCAACGACGGAAACTTTGTAACCTAAAGAAGCCAAACGGACACAAATATTAGCTGAAAGAAAGCTTTTACCTATACCACCCTTACCGCCACCTATTGATATAATTTGTGGCCCATTGTTATTCTGAGATGAGTATTGTTTTTCTTGGGATTCTGCAGTGTGATTATTTTGTTTTTTTTCTTCTTTAGAAGAGAAGTTTTGCTCAATGATAGATATATTTTGTTCTGTTATATTATTGCTTGGATCGTCTCTATCTTCAATATTTTGCCCATTATAGTATGCGCGTATTATTTTTTCAGTGAAGTTAATGGCTTCCTTGCTATTCGGTTTAAATATTCCTTTAGAAACCGTTTTTAACATATCTAATCACCTTGAATAAAATTTTATATCTCCTTTATTATCGTCAGATTATTTAAAAACATAGGAGAAATTTTTTGCAGTGTGAGGGCTTTGTCAAAAAAATAAAAAATATCGCTTAATCTTATTTGATTATTTATAAAATTTAGATTAAAAATTATTTTATATCAATAGTATGCTGAAATTAAAAATAAGAGATATATAATTTATATCAAATACAAATTTCTAAATACATGCATTTCAGATATTTTTCTTCAAAATCGTTTTTTATAACTTTAAATGCTTTTAAATAACTTTTTTCTTTATCAATTGCAACTGTTGAAAAACTCTTAGCAAATTTTTCTAGATAAGCTGGCAAAATAAAATATTGGGTAAATACATCGTAACCATCCGTCCAATACTTGTAAGCTGTGTACACATATTTATTAACGTTATGTTTTCTTAATAAATGACCAGCATTGTCGGTTATAAAATATTTTCCTTCAGACTTAAAATTAATATACCATTTATATTCTTTTTTTGTTTCATCAACATTTGAGCAGTGTTCGCTCCATACCCAACCCCAAGATGAACCTCTTTTTTTTAACAGAGATGACATATAACAAAGTTGTGGTTTGATAAAATTCTTATGTTGATTTGTAAACAGCATATTATTATGGGCGTTATAATAAGTCATATAATCTGAATCAGCATAGCGGCGTTTATCAATAATTGCATATCCTTGTTTAGAGGGAAAAATACGAAAGTTTCCTTCATTTTTATCATTATCTATAGAAAATTGAATGAGAGGTTCCGTTTTATTTTCTTCAAGATCGGGATGATTTTTGATAGTAATAATTTCTTCGATTTTTTCATTTCTTTTTGGGTAAATATATAAGTATCTTTTTTTTGCTTTTAAATAAACATTATTGAAATTAACAAATGACATTCCGTTATTTAAAGTAGATTGTTTGAGTTGCCAAAACTGGCCTGTATTGTTTAAATCACAAGGAGAAAGTAAAATATTTTGTCCAAAATCTGTTTGAGCTGGATCGATTGACATACAATAAAATTGTTCTTCTCTCCCATCATTGATTTTTGTAATAATCTGTCCTAAATTAGTATAATTCCATTTAGGCGAAACTTTACAGCCTTCACTTAGATAAATATAATTATCATTTAATTTTAAGCAGTAATCTTTATTTTGATGCGTAATATATAAATTAAATGTTTTATTCTCTAAAAATTTTTTTGGAATTTCAATAGACTCATATTGAGGGATAAAATCATCTTTATAAGTCTGCATTTCAGGACATTCTTGCTTATTTGCACTTAGGTAGGAAAAAATAATAGCAAAGCTTAATATAACGTATAAATACTGAAAGAGCAATTTTTATTTAATTGTATATTTATATTTATTTTATTGAGATTAATATTAGTTAATTTGTTTTTAGATCAAACTATTCTCGCTATTATTCCAAATTTTTCGAGAATAATTTTTATTTTTTCAAAATCACGCAGAGTTAAAATAATTTCGTCATCTTCTACAGTGCCACCACATGCAAGCGAATTTTTTAATTCGGAGCAAAGCATTTTTAAACTTTCCGGATTTTTCGCTTCTTCATCTGAAAATTTGCAGACAATTGCCACAGGTTTGCCCGCTCTTCCTTTGCTTTCTCGCCTAATATCTGCTTTTCCAGTGATTTTAGCAGCAATTTTGCTTTCAGATTTTTGGTTTTTACCTTTTAAGCTGACAGGGATTTCGCTCTCAATTGAAGAAAGCCCCCCACTCCACTCGAGTTTAATTGGTTTTGCCCGTTTTTTAGCTGTCATGATCCCCTCCAAGTCGTGCCCAAATTTTTCTTCACAAATGGGCAATCAGCATGTACAACAGAAAGTCTTCTTTATCCCTTGCTTTTGCAATGTGAAAGGGATTTTTAAACTATTTTTTTGAGGAGTTTATCTTATGGCAGCGAATCCTTGGCATCCATGGCATGCGGTGAGTATTGGTAAAAAAGTTCCATCAGTTGTAACAGCAATTATAGAAATTCCCCGTGGATCCAAAAATAAGTATGAAATAGATAAAGAATCTGGATTATTATTGCTTGATCGTGTTATGTCGAGTCCTATGTTTTATCCCATTAATTATGGTTTTATACCCCAAACATATTGCGATGACGGCGATGCGCTTGACATCATGGTTATTGGCCAAGATCCTGCCCAACCTATGTGCATGATGAACGCAAAAGTCATAGGTGTTATGAAAATGATTGATGGTGGAGAAACAGACGATAAAATTTTAGCAGTGCATGCAGATGATCCTCAATACAAACACGTGTCAGATATAGAAGAAATTCAAAAATCGAATCCGCATATGCTTAGAGAAATAGAACAATTTTTTAAGACATATAAACTACTTGATAACAAAAAAGTGGAAGTCTCTGGCTGGTATAGTAAAGCAGAAGCTGAAAAAGTTGTTTTAGAAAGTATTGAACTTTATAACAAAAATAAAGATAAACTTAAAAACTAATTTTAAGTTTATCATCTTCAAGAAAGCTAGCTATTGCTTGTCAGCCTATGCAAAATATTTAAAATATGTTTTATAGAATAGCTATATACAAATAATGTTATGTAAGATATTCCTACGAAAAAATTTAATGGTAACCAATCCCTTGGTATCTGTTGAGTCATAATAGTAAAAATAAAGAGTAAAGCAAATAACCAAATAGAAATATGTGAAAGAATTTTATTGGGGCTCTTTGCGTTTAGCATGTAATTGTATATTAATATAACTATTAACGGGATAGTATAAATTAGTTGATTGGTGTCAACTAAAAAAACAAACGGGATTATAGCTAATATTACAAAATAGACTTTCATAAATAAAAAATTATTAAACTGTTTTCTCTTTAATAATATGTATGTAAATATAATTAAATGACTCATTATAATAACAGAATAAGTATAAGCTGTTAATTGTCTGGTGTTTAAATTGAATAAGAATATTTTTAAAATCTTCCATATAATATATTGAAAATTGAGCGGATTTTCTAAATACCAAGAAAAATTATTGTGGACATTGATTGTATTGAGCCAACTAGAAATAAGTGCAATAGATTTTTCTATCCCAAAAATAGGGTAAACAGAGAAAAAAATGAGAAATGAAACGACTCCAGTATAAAAAATCAAGTTGAAATATCTAAATATGAAGAGTAACGGGATAATAAATACAAAATGAGGTTTAATTAGAATTATCAATGATAAAATAATTGAAGATAGAAGAAATTTATTGTTAAGAAATAATTTTAAAAAAAATACGCATGAAAGCATTAAAAATATATTTATATTTCCCATAAATATTTCTCTGTAAATATTATGAGATTGTAGTATAAAGCAAAGGATAAATGCAATATTTAATTTCTTCAGGTCGATAAGATTATTTGAATAAAAATTTTCAATTATTAAAGTTTTTAAAATTTTGAAGAAAGCATAAAAGGCTAACATATTTAATAAAGGGTAAAGAAATAATAGAATATTCCAAGGGAATATAGAAAAAATAAGAAATAATAATAATGAAAATGGCGCGTATTTATAAATACCACTGGTGACACCAAAATAGGCATGATAAGGATTGGGATCTTTTGTTTGCTCAAAATAATGACCAAAAATGTTTGGATCGATGCTCCAACCCATCAGAGCGCGGGAGGCGCCATAATATACTTTCAAATCGGAAAGTGTAAGTCTATCTTGGAAAAATCGAATAACCACAAGAGAAAATAGAAGGGCAAAAAAACTTTTCAAGAATGTTTCAGCCTTAATATCAATTAGCTCAAATTTAATCATAAATTAAAAGATTCCTCAAATAATGGATATCTATCAAACATATCAATAATCAAAGACAATTCCAAATGAATATTTTAAATTTCTGAATTGTAAGATTCAATTTGCAATTTCATAAAATTAATTTTTAAATAAGTTGACTCATTTCATTAATATTAAGATGATGATTTGTCCAAAAAATTTATATGCTGCCGTTGGGGGATGAAATGTCATTACCAGTAGAAGAAAAACTTAAATTGACTCCATTATTTGAAGAGCATCTCGCATTAAATGGAAAAATGGTACCTTTTGCGGGTTGGAATATGCCTGTTCAGTACACAGGTGTTGTTGATGAACACAAAGCGGTCAGAAATTCCGTTGGAATTTTTGATGTCAGTCATATGGGCGAAATTATCGTAACGGGTCGAGGAGCGCTTGATTATTTACAGGGACTTGTTTCAAATGATGTCGCAAAATTGCAAATAGGTCAGGCACAATATAGTGCATTGTGCTATGAAAATGGCACATTAGTTGATGATATTATCATATATAGAAGAGGATTTGATTCTTTCTTTATTTGTATAAATGCAAGTAATATTGAAAAAGATTTTGCCTGGTTCAAAGAGCGCTGCCCTAAACAGGGAGTTCATTTAGAAAATGTAAGTGATGATTATGCACAAATTGCGATTCAAGGGCCAAAAAGCCGTGAACTCATAGCCAAAGTTGTGGACGTTAAAATAACAGAGCTCGCTTATTATCATTTTACTGAAGGAAAAGTGCTTGGGGTGCCTGCAATTATAGCGCGTACTGGTTATACAGGCGAATTGGGTTATGAAGTTTATCTCCCCGCTTCTGCGGCAGCAAAAATATGGAGAGGCTTATTGCAAGTAGGTCATGAGTATTCTGTAAAACCTTGTGGCTTAGGAGCGAGAGATACGTTGCGTTTAGAGGTGGGTTATCTTTTATATGGAAATGATATGGACAACACAACCAGCGCTTTAGAATGTGGTTTAGGCTGGGTCACTAAATTTGAAAAAAATAATTTTGTTGGTAAAGAAGCCCTTCTCAAACAAAAAGAAGAAGGTTTAATAAGAAAATTAGTTGCATTTGAAATGCAAGATAGAGCAATCGGGCGGCATGGTTATAAAGTTTATGCATCGAGCGAGGGAGAAAATTCTATAGGCAACGTGACGAGTGGTTGTCCAGCTCCAACAGTCGGCAAAAATATTGGTTTAGCATATGTAAATCAAGCTTATTCTAAACTTGGATCGCAAATATGGATTGAAATTAGGGGTGAAAAAAAACCTGCTTTAGTTGTAAAAAAACCATTTTTTGTTCATGGTAGTGCTCAGGGTTGAGCTTAAGGATTAAGTGTAAAAGGGGAATACAAATGTCTTATCCAAATGGATTAAAATATACAAAAGAACATGAATGGATTAAAATTGAAGGAAGTGTTGCAACGATTGGCATCACGAAATATGCGATCGATCAGCTTGGGGATATTGTGTATCTTGATCTTCCTAAAGTGGGTGCAAGTTTCAAAGCTGGGGTAAATTTTGGTACAGTTGAATCTGTCAAAACAGTTAGCGATCTTTATATGCCTGTAAGCTGTAAAATTACAGAAATAAATCAGACAGCTATCGATTCTCCAGATTGCCTCGCAGAAGATGCTTATTCGAAAGGATGGCTCGTAAAAGTAGAGGTCGAAAATATTCCAGCCGATTTATTGAGTGCTTCTGAGTATGAAAACTACATTAAAGGTGGCAATTAATTTTAAAAAGATTTTAAAGACGGGTTGTAAAAACCCGTCTTTTTTTTTAATAAGGAGTATTAAATGTCGAGTCATCGTTTTTTGCCAACTACAGAGTTAGATAAAAAAAAATTGTTGGCAGCATGTGGGGTAAATTCCCTTGATGAATTATTAAAAGGAATTCCTGAAGCAGTTCAATATTCTGGTACTTTAGCAATTGGAAAAGAATTATCTGAATTTGATATTAAAAGAAAAATAAATGAACTTCTAAAAAACTCAAGAAATAAAAACTCTTATTTAAGTTTTTTAGGTGCAGGTGTTTATGATCATTATTGCCCTGCTGCAGTGAATCAATTGACATTAAGGGGTGAATTTTTAACATCATATACTCCTTATCAGCCAGAAATATCTCAAGGAACATTACAAGCTTTATTCGAATTTCAAAGTATGATTGCAGAAATATTTGGTATGGATATTTCATCTGCTTCTCATTACGATGGTTCCACAAGTTTGGCAGAATCAGCATTAATGGCAATGCGTATGCAGCCGAATAAAAAAAGAATTCTGGTCTCTGGTGGTGTGCATCCTGAATATGTCGAAGTGTTAAAAACTTATGTTACAAACTTAGGAATAGAGGTAACAGTTGTTCCTTTAAATGAAGAAGGCAAAACATCTTCAACTGCGTTAAAAACATTATTGGGAAGTGATGTTGCCATTGTTATTGCGCAAAGTCCTAATTTCATGGGCTGTATAGAAGACATGCATGAATTATCTGATTTAGTGCATGCTAAAGGAAGTTTATTTTCTGCTAATGTAACAGAGCCACTAAGTCTCGCTCTATTAAAAACCCCCGGTGAATATAATGCTGATATTGCTACAGGTGAGGGACAAAGCTTTGGTTTACCGCAGAGTTTTGGTGGACCTTATTTAGGTTTATTTACAAGTCGATTGGAAAATGTTCGGCAAATGCCTGGGCGCCTTTGCGGTGAAACAGTCGACTCCCTCGGAAGAAGAAGTTATACTTTAACGCTAAGCACGCGTGAACAACATATTCGTAGAGAAAAAGCAACTTCAAATATATGTACAAATCAAAATTTATGCGCACTTTGGGCGACAATTTGGATGGCGTTGGTTGGTAAGCAAGGTTTCATTGAATTAGCTGAGCAGAATTTAGCGAAATCTGAATATCTAAAATCGGAATTATTGAAAACTGGAAAAGCAAAAATTCGCTATGGTAAGACAAATTCATTTAATGAATTTGTGATTGATTTAAAAATATCTTCAGCTGAATTTATTCAAAAATGTGTAGAGAATGATTTGGCTCCTGGTGTTTCATTGCAAAGATTTTTTCCTGAAGATAAAACAGGTCTAATAGTAGCTGTGACTGAAAAGAAAACACGCGATGAATTAGATAAATATGTTGAACTTTTAAAAAGATTTGGATAAGGTGAAAATATTATGAGCTATTTAAATAAAACTACGAGTCATGCAGTTGTTTTAGAAGAACCTCTCTTGTTTGAAAGATCACATGAAGGAGCTTATGGATTTGGCTTACCAGAATTAGATGTGCCAAAAATAATATCCAAAAAATATTTTGCGCATAACTCACGAGCAAAAGACGCAAGACTTCCTGAACTTTCTGAATCGGAAGTCGTTAGACATTTTACCCGTCTGTCAACATGGAATTACGCAATTGATCTTGGAATTTATCCTTTGGGTTCTTGTACTATGAAGCATAATCCAAGATTTAATGAAGAGGTTGCAAGGAGTGCTGAAATTTGTGAATTGCACCCTTATGACCCTATTCAATGGAGTCAGGCTCATTTACAAATTATGTATGAATTGCAAGAAGATTTGAAAGAAATAACAGGACTCAAAGCTGTTTCCTTACAACCGAGTGCTGGAGCACAAGGAGAATTTGCGGGGTTACTTTTAATATCTGCTTATCATAGAAATAAAGGTAGAAATAGACGCACGATTTTAACAGCGGATACTTCACATGGGACAAATCCTGCGAGTGCGGCTCTAGCAGGATTTAATATTGTGCAAGTGAAAACAGGTGAAGACGGCTATGTTACTTTAGAGTCTGTTGAGGAGGTATTAAATGATGATGTTGCAGGAATGATGCTCACTAATCCTAATACTCTCGGTTTATTTGAAAAAAATATAGCGCAGATTGCAAGATTATTACATGAAAAAGATGCGCTTCTATATATTGATGGCGCAAATATGAATGCCGTGTTGGGAATCAGCCGCCCTGGTGATTTTGGAGCAGATGTTATTCATTTTAATTTACATAAAACATTTACGACTCCGCACGGTGGCGGTGGGCCAGGCAGTGGGCCTATAGCAGTCAGTGAGAAATTGGTTCCATTTTTGCCAGTTCCTTTAATCGAGAAAAAAAATAATGGTTATGCTTTAAATTATAATTCCCCCAAATCTATTGGAAGAGTTAAAGCATTTTATGGTAATTTTGGGATGTTTATCCGAGCGTGGTGTTACATTAAAGCGCTTGGCGGGAAAGGTTTGCGAGAAGTCAGCGAAAATGCTATTCTGAATGCGAATTATATAAAATCACAATTAAAAGATATTTTAAATATACCTGTGAATGGACATCATTTACATGAAATCATATTCAATGATTTAAATCTAAAAGAGAATGGTTTTGATACTTCAAAGTTAGCAAAAGCCTTAATCGATTACGGTATGCATCCCCCAACAGTTTATTTCCCTTTATGTGTTAAAAATGCACTCATGGTAGAGCCAACTGAAACAGAAAGCATAGAAGAGCTTGACCGATTTATAAATTCTGTTAAAGAAATTATAGAACAAAATGATTCTCAAACTATTTTTCCTAAACGTACATTTAGGGAAAAGGTGGACGAAGTTAAAGCTGCGCGAGAATTAATTTTAAAATTTAAATTTAAAGAAGAGTAAATTTTTTTACAAAAAGGAATTAGATATGGATAATTTTCAATTATTTAATCCAGTGAATGTTATTTTTGGAAAAAATACGATTGGCGAATTACCAAATCTTTTAAAAGATAAATCAAATATCCTTTTTGCTTTTGGCGGTGGCTCCATTAAAAAAAATGGAGTTTATCAGCAAATAAGAAGTGCTCTTGCAAATAAAAATATTATAGAATTTTCTGGGATTGAAGCAAATCCTGATTATGACACTCTTATAAAAGCTGTTGAACTTTGTAAGAATGAAAGTGTTGATTTTATTCTTGCAGTGGGAGGCGGATCAGTTATTGATGGTTGTAAATTTATTGCGCATGCAGCAAAGTTTAAGGGTAAAAATGCATGGGATATTTTGTGTGGGAAAGAGGTTAAAGATGCGCTGCCTTTGGGTTGTGTCTTGACTTTATCTGCGACAGGCTCTGAAATGAACACTTTCAGTGTTATTTCAAAACGCAGCACCAAGGAAAAAAGAGCTTTTTCTTCGACATTGTCTTTTCCAAAGTTTTCAATTCTCGATCCTACTTTTTCTTTAAGTTTACCTGAAAGACAAATTATAAATGGAATTATTGATCCATATGTTCATGTAACAGAACAGTATTTAACTTATAATGTAAATGCCCCCTTACAGACGAGACAAAGTGAAGCTATTTTACTGACCTTAATTGAAGAAGGTCCCAAAGCTTTAAAAAATCTTGAAAATTATGAAATGAGAGCAAATTTAATGTGGTGTGCTACCAATGCTTTGAATGGCACAATAGGTAAAGGTGTTCCGCAAGATTGGGCAACCCATGAGATTGGCCATGAATTGACTGCGCAGTTTGGTTTGGATCATGCACAGACACTTGCTGTCATCTTACCCGCTGTGCTCAAACATGAATTTGAGAATAAAAAGAAAAGATTGGCTCACTACGGGACAAAAGTTTTTGCAATCAAAGGGGATTCCGATTCTAAAATTGCCAAGCAGGCCATAGAAAAGACTGAAAAATTCTTTCGCTCTTTAGGGGCAAAGACTCGATTGTCAGAATATAAAATTACCAAAAAATCCTTAAAAGCTATTCCTGAGCAAGTTATGAAAGTAACGGGCGGAAAAAAGCTTGGAGAGCATGGCAATATTGGTGCAAAGGAAATAGGAAAAATTTTGGATTTGGCTTTTGAAAAATGACTGTGTTTATGTTTAAAAGTTAAAATAAAAGTAAATAATGCTTGTTCTTCTAATTTTTAAAAAATTCAAGATTAGTCTTTAACTTTTCTTTTATCCATATCTTTTTGTTCATAAAGCATCGATCCTTTAACTATTTCCTCAAATACTTTTTTTGTAAATCCAGGCGGAAGACTGTTCTCTATCCCGAATTTTTCCGCCTGATTTATAACTTGAGACGCTCGTAACTTATCTTCAGCAGTCGCAATATTATTTTTAAGTTTTATATTGCCAGCTTGAATGACATATTGCATCCTTTCAGAAAGAAGTAAAACTATTTTTTTATTGATCTCATCAATATTGGTGCGAACACATTTTAAATCTTGGCATTCATCAACATTTTTGTTTTTTTCATGATTTAAACAGTAAGAATTACCGATAAAAGAAAATTGTATAAAAAACAAACACACTATTGATAACGATATTTTTTTCAAAATAATCTCCTATAAAATTCATTAAAACAAATACTTTCTAGTGAGATAAAAAAATCTCAAAACAATTTCACTCAATCAAATTAATGTCAGCTGCAATGAACAGCAGTTCAATTGACACATGATTAAGGTGAGTTTTGATAATGTACTTGACTCAACATTGCAAGTTTCGAATGAGGTGCATGATGATTATAGTCGTAAAATACTGTTCTAAATAATCTTTAACCCAATAAATAAACTAATCTATCCATGATTCTATAGTAATTTGGTTGAAGTTATTCATCAGGCGTAGAGGGAAATGATAAGTACAATAAAAGAGCTTCTCTTTAATATCTTTCGGGTGGCCAACTTAAATGAAATTGGAAGCTTTATTGAGTAGTCCTGACACTATCTTTTAATTTTTTAAATCATCTTACTAAATATCATAATTTATTTTGAATTATCTTCTAAAATAATATTCAATTTTTTTTAAGTAGATTCTTATTAATTTGAAGTTGAAAATTTAAATTAATGATTAATATTTTAGCGCGATAAAATAAAAAAATATTAATATTACTTAATCACTTAATCATTAAAAATATTTTCTATAAAGATTTTTATAATATAAATCCATAACCAATAATAATTCAATAAAAAGACGATTAGATAAAAAGTTGACTTCTAAAAATAAATAATTTAAAAAGCAAGAATAAATTTCTGTAACTGAACAAATATATTCTTAAGGAGATATATATGAAAAAGCTTGCTTATGCGTCTTTAGTTTTATTTTCCACATCTGCGTTTGCGCACAATTTACCTTTAAATTCGAACTGGGAAAGTGATTACGTTGTTGGAAAAGGAGTCTATAGTCTTCAAGTAACTTCAAAAGAAAGTGTTTCAGTAACAGAAGATATAAATTCATGTTTTTTTAATTCCTTAGGTCATGTTGCAGGATGTACAAGAATGGGTGTTTTCCCAACGAATGGAAATTTAGTTGTAAAACCCTTTGCAACAGACCGCATGACTACACTTTACTCACTAGAAAATAGTAACTATGAAGTTGTTCATAATTTAGGTAATGAAGCAAAGGGCTATATTCGTTTACTCAAAGTAGATCAAAATGGAAGAGTAGTAGACTCAGTCAGATTATTCAAAAAGTAACAAAATTGGGGTACTGAACGACAGTGTTAGTTAAAAAGTAGCTCAGTACCTGGATTATTTTCGTATTAAAATCGTCAAAAATTCAATAAGATATTCCTGAAATAAACTTTTTATACCTATGATATTTATAATTAATATAATAAATTTTTTTAAACCGTCAAAATTTATTTATCAAGAATTATTTAACAAAACCCGATAATTTCAAAGTGTTTATATAATATAATTTTTCTAAAAAATCTGAGGAGAAATCAATATAAACAAAGTAATAAGAATTATATTACTAATAAGTTTAATTTTTATTGCGAGTCAGTCTTTTGTGAAAAAGCAAAAGAAAATTCTTATTATTGAAAGTTCTCATACAGAATTAGCTTCAGGAAATAATTATAAGAAGTCTATTTCAGATTATTTAAAAAATAATTATTTAATATCATATTACTCTATGCAATTAAATAAGAATACAAAGAAAAAAAATGAAGAAAATATTATTAATGCATTAGAATATTTTGACAAATTTGAACCAGATTTGGTTATGTTAGCGGATGAGATTGCTTTGAAACTTCTTGGAGATAAATTTAATCAAGCAAAAATTCCTACGGTATACTTAGGTATAAAAAAAGATCCAAATGAATTGATTGCAAAAGATTCTCTTTATATAACTGGCGTGTATGCCAAACCACTGATCTTAGAAACAGCTTCTTACTTAAAACAAGTGTTGCCTAAAACAAAACGTGCTTTGATTTTAGTTGATAGAAGTAAGTCTTCTGAGATATTATATGAAGAAATATTAAAAAATTTGAATAATAACTTCGTTTTTGGTATACATTTTCAAGTGGAATCAATAGAGAATTTTTTAAACTGGCAAGCGATTATTGTAAACTCAAAGAAGAATTATGATGTAATTATTGTTGGTTATTATCAGTATTTAAAAGGAAATTATGATAAAAATATTGATTCAGATGAAGTGATTAAATGGACTTCGATGAATTCGCCTATTCCAATTTTTGGTTTGTTGGATAATTCTGTTGGAAAAGACAAAGCAATAGCAGGAATTGTTGTCACTCAAATCAATCAAGGTTATGAAGCTGCAAAATTAGCAGAAAAGATTTTAATTCACCCACGCGTTTTGCCAAAGTCAATCCCACCAGTATACTTAGAAAAAGGTAGTATTATTTTCAGTAAATTCCAGTTAAAGAAATGGAAAATAAAACTTTCAAAAAATCTGGTTCATGATGCCTACTTTGTTGAATGATAAAAATCTTAGTTATTAAAAATGTTTATTTTTTTTCATTTGATATTGTCCTTATGTTTTATAATGATATAAAAACGGGGCAGAGTTTTACACCTTGCGTTTTTATCGAAATTAGGAGTTAAAAATGAGTATTTGGAGTAGCATAAAATCATTTGAAGATATTAAGCTTGAGCGGACAGAAGATGGAATTGCAAAAATAACTATCAATCGACCACATGTGCGCAATGCATTTCGCCCAGAAACTGTAAAAGAATTATTAATTGCTTTCGAAATTTGTCGCGAAGACTCCCATGTCGGGGTCATTGTATTAACTGGAGAAGGCAAAGAGGCATTTTGTTCAGGTGGTGATCAAAAAGTACGTGGGCATGGGGGATATGTTGGTCAAGATGGTCTTCCTCGTCTCAATATTTTGGATGTGCAAAAATCTATTCGCTCAATGCCTAAACCCGTGGTTGCTATGGTAGCTGGCTATGCAATTGGAGGTGGACACGTCCTGCATATAGTTTGCGACCTCACTATCGCAGGCGACAATGCGAAATTCGGACAGACAGGCCCTAAAGTAGGATCCTTTGATGGCGGGCTTGGGAGCAGCTATTTAGCACGTATCGTTGGTCAGAAAAAAGCGAGAGAAATTTGGTTTTTGTGTAGACAGTACAATGCCCAACAAGCTTTGGAGATGGGATTAGTCAATCACGTTGTACCAGTTGAAGAACTTGAGCAAGAAACCTTAAAATGGTGTCGCGAAATGCTGGCACACTCGCCCCTCGCTTTGCGTTGCTTAAAATCAGCTTTGAATGCAGATTGTGATGGACAAATGGGGTTATTGGATTTAGCAGGCAACGCAACACTTCTCTATTATTTGAGTGAAGAAGCAAAAGAAGGCAAAGAAGCTTTTGTTGAAAAAAGAAAACCAGATTTTAACAAGTTTGGGAGGTTTCCTTGATCTCTATTGAACAAGCACAGGAGCAATCCAAAATAAATGCTTTTATTTTAGCGGCACGACCAAAAACTTTAGCTGCTGCATTTGTTCCCATACTTGTAGCTACAGCTGTTGCATATTCTGAATTAAATGCGAGTGGTTTAAAGGTGCAATGGAGCTTAAGTCTGTTTGCATTGTTAAGTTCTATTTTTATTCAAATTGGAACGAATTTTATCAACGATGCGATCGATTTTAAAAAAGGTGCAGATAACGAAAAGCGTATAGGTCCAAAAAGAATGACACAAAGTGGTCTGCTCAGTTCGAAGCAGGTTTTATTTGGCGGTCTTTGCTGTTTTTTGCTAGCAGCACTTTTTGGCGTTCCTTTGATTGTATCGGGTGGTTTACCTATTTTATTCGTTGGAATAGTCTCAATTATCTGTGGATATATATACACAGGTGGTCCCTATCCTTTGGCATATAAAGGGCTCGGGGAGTTATTTGTTATTTTATTTTTTGGCATCATTGCTGTTTTAGGTGTTTATTATTTACAAACAAATACAATTCATTTGCATGCATTTATTGCTAGTTTACAGATTGGATTATTAGCAACAGTTCTTATTTCAATAAATAATTTTCGTGATTATATTGAGGATAAAAAAGTGCATAAAATGACATTAGCAGCTATATTTGGGAAAAAATTTGCAAGATTTGAAATCGCATTTCTTTTTTCTTTTGCATTTCTATTAAATATTTATTGGTATTTAAGTGGATATATCTTTGTTGCTTTTCTCCCATTGATATCATTGCCATTATCAATTTATGTTACGAGAGGTGTCATAATAAATGAACCTTCTCCAATATTTAATAAATTTTTAGGAATGTCCGCTGCTGTTCAAATGCTTTTTGGTATATTTATGTCAATTGGTTTTTTTATAAGGTAACTAAATTTTGTGCACACTGTTTTTACTTGTGAATCAAATAAAATCAATCCCAATTGCACTCATTTCTAATAGAGATGAATTTCGTGGGAGAATGAGCACTGAAATCCAGGGATGGGATATACAATATCTAACTCGGGGAAATCAATTATTTGGTCCAAGAGATGAAGAACAAAAGGGAACTTGGTTTGCATGTGAAAATAAATGGAAAGGAAAATGGGCGGTTTTAACCAATATCCGTGATCTTAAGGCTTATAAAGATAATATGAAATCGCGTGGCGGAATAATCACTGATTTTTTGCAAAATAATTTATCGTCAAAAGCTTTTTTATCTCAGTTAAATAAAACAGCAGGAGATTATAATTTTTATAATCTTATCTTTTCCGATGAGAATGAGATCATTTTTTTTAATAGCAAAACCTTAGAACAAAAAGTAATATATACTTATGGGGATGAAAGAAAATATATATTTGGTTTAAGTAATGGAACACTCGATTCCGATTGGCCAAAAGTGAGTGTTACAAAAAACATCTTTCTAAAGAATTTTTCTGAACATAAGATAAGTCAGGAGAGCGATTATTATTGGCATTATTTTCGACAAGAAATGATGAATAAAAAAAGATATGAACTCGCAAAACTACCAAACACAGGAGTTTCACAGGAGATGGAGATATTTTTATCCGCGCTTTTTATCGATGGTGATAAATATGGAACCCGTTCCACTCTTTTTTTCGGGATCGAAGAAAAACCAGCAATTTTTATATATGAACAAACATATATGCAAAATGCAGAAATAGAGAACTCTAAAAGAATTCGTGTTCAATATGAAATTTATTGATATTGAAGACCCTTATGCCAATATATCTAAAATTGCAATTTCCCCTTATAGTTTAAAACCCAAATCTATTTTAAATGCAAAAGTAAAAGAGTTTCAAAATAGAGATGGTTTTTTGCTTAAAGTTTTTTTTAAAGATTTGTCAATAGGGTATTCAGATTGTTTTGTCTTTGAAGAGCTCTCAGATCTCCCAATAGCCAGACAGATAGAGTGTCTTAAAACAAAGAATTTAACTGACTCTCTTTATAAGAGCTTGTGCTTTGCAAGAATTGATGCAGAATTTCGAAAAAATAAATTAAATGCTTTTCAAAATATATCTTTGCCAAAAAACCATTGGACTGTAAGTGATAGTCGGTTTTTAACTGAGAAGAATTTAATGTCTTTAAAGGATAATGATTTTCATTTACTTAAAATAAAGTGTGGGAAAATTCTTCAGAATAATTTTGAATTAATAAAGACTAATTATTGCTTATTAAAAGATTTTAATTTTAAATTACGCTTAGATTTTAATTCTACTTTAAGTTTTAAAGAAGCTCTTCAGTTTTTAGAAAATATTAAATATTATTTGGATATAATTGATTATGTTGAGGATCCTTGTCCGTTTAATTTTAGTAATTGGTCTCGTCTGATAAAAGAAATTCAGTCTTTAAATTTAGCATTGGATCATAAATCTGTTCATCATTTAGAAAACTTAAAAGATGAAAAAGATATTTATTTTCAACGTTTAGTAATAAAGCCAGCCCAGCAAATTTTGGCAAATAATAAACTAAAAACTATCAGAGCAAAGCTTGATAAAGTGGTTTTTACAAGTTATATGGATCATCCTTTTGGGCAACTCTGCGCTCTCTATGAAGCCGCTTTATTCTATCATGATCACCCGAAATATGAAGAATATTGTGGGTTTCTGACACACTTTCTATATGAAGAAAATGCTTACTCAGAGAGATTAAGTCTGAATAAAACTCAACTCATACCAGACACTGCTGGCACAGGTTTTGGATATGATGAATTGCTTGAAAAGGAAAACTGGAGAGAAATTTGTGAATATTGATTGGCACTCAAAAGAATACCACTTTTTTATGAACCCACGTATTCCCTTGCAAGAAAGAGAAAGTATAGAAAAAATTGCAAGGGAATTTTGTTTGGAGTCTCATATTTTTCTTGCCACATCGGGCTCGACTGCGCTTTCTAGTAAAGAATTAAAATGGGTTGCGTTAAAAAAAGAAGCGATTTTAAATTCATCTTTAAGTGTTAATAGGCATTTAGAGTGCACGCAAAAAGATATTCTTATCAATACACTGCCTTATTTCCATATTGGCGGACTTTCTTTATATTCAAGAGCTTTTTTAAGTCAGGCAAAACTAATAAATCTATACAGTGAAAATTATAAATGGTCAGCTTTCTGTTTTATTCAAGAAATTATTAAGAGTGGTGCAACTCTTTCTTCACTTGTGCCAACTCAAATCTTCGATATTGTCCAGTTGTCTTTAAAATGCCCTTCTTCTATGCGAGCGATTGTTGTGGGTGGTGGAGCTCTAGCAAAGTCTTTGTACGAAAAAGCAGTTGAGTTAGGCTGGAATTTACTACCCAGTTATGGAATGACGGAATGTTGTTCTCAAGTCGCAACAGCATTGCCATTATTTAATAAAGATTTGGGTTTTGCTCAATTAAAAATTATGGATCATTTACAGGTATGGTGTGATGAAGTTGGGCGGATTTGTATTGCAGGTAATTCACTGCTCTCAGGATATATTTTGCTAAATGGAAAAAATATTGTTTTTCACGATCCAAGAAAAGTATTAAAATTAAATGATGGCAAGGAAATTAAATATATTTCAACTTCCGATATCGGCAAAGTGGATGGGAATTATTTATCAGTCATTGGCAGAAGTGATGATGTTATTAAGATTAGTGGAGAAAATGTTAATCTTGTTTATTTAGAAAGTATTATTTTGGATCTTAAAAGTAAATATTCTATTCAGAATGATTTAGCATTGATTGCTCAAGAAGATTTAAGACTTGGAAAATCTATTGTTCTTGTTATTGAATCAAATGAGCCTTTAATTAATAAAGATATTGATAGAATGCTCAATGAATTTAATAATAAAGTTTTTCCATTCGAAAGAATACGAAATTTTTATATATTAGATAAGATTCCTCGAACTGATCTTGGCAAATTAAAACGCACTCTGCTAAATTCCATTCTTCACAAAATTGTTTCGAAACAATTAAAGGATTAGTTATGGATAATAAAAATTATAAGTTTATAATCTTCTTCCTAGCTATTGGATATTTGATTGACTTTTATGATTTGTCTCTATTTGTCGTCGTGCGAGTTCCTATCTTAAGATCTTTAGGTGTGCCTGAAGAAGATTTCATGCGCATTGGGGCCTATATGTTTAATGCTCAAGCGTTAGGTCTTGTCCTAGGTGGTGTTCTAAGTGGCATATGGAGTGATAAATTCGGTCGATTGTCTGCGGTGAGAATAGGAATTCTTATTTATTCCATTGCAATTATTATAAACGCTTTTACCACAGATATTCAGCTCTTTACCGCAATGCGCTTTATTGCAGCTCTTGGTTTAGCGGGAGAGTTTGCTGCTTCCATCACATTATTAAGTGAAATCTTGCCAGCAGAGAAGCGTGGCTTTGTTTCGGGAGTTGTTTATTCTTTTGGTATAGTTGGCGGAATGCTCGCTGCCTATATTGGCAGTGCTTTTCACTGGCAAACGATGTTTTTAATTGGTGGAGGAGCGGGGTTTATAATTCTTCTTGCAAGAATTTCTTTTGCCGATTCTATTTTATTTAAAAATATTAAGCTTAAGAAAAATATTGCTCGCGGGAATGTGAAACAATTACTTGCAAATAAGGCTTCTGTGCTTAAAATTCTAGCTCTTACTTTTTCAAATATACCTTTCTGGTTTATGGCATTTTTTGTTAATTTCGCGCCTGAAATTGCTAAACAGGTTGGGATGAGAGAAGCTGTCAATCAATCTATATCCTTGGCATTTTACTTTACCGGGTCTTTTTTCGGATCCCACTTATTTCCATATATTGCCAAATTAGCGGCAAGTCGCAGGATCGCTGTCCTTTCGGCTCTTATTCTAATGGTTTGTGCAGTCTCATTATTTGGTTTGGGTTCTTCTCTAAATACATATTCTTTTTACTTTATTTTATGTTTAATTGGCCTTGCCAGTGGATATCCAGGAATTTTTATGGTTTTAGCTGTAGAAAGCTTTGGTACCAATCAGCGTACAACAGCAGCGTCTATGATCTCAAGTCTATCGCGCGCGTCACTCGTTGGAATCAATACTCTTGTTCCATGGCTTGCTCTGCATTATTCTAATATGTGGTATGCCTCAATGATTTCAGTGGCAATTTTTTTCTTTTTGGGGATAATTTCTCTTTATTTCTTAAAGGAAACAAATAATACATCTCTCGATTTCTTCGAAGGAACTGTCGCTAAAAATAATTGATTTTAGAGAGCATGTGCTTGATTCACTAGGTATCTTGCTTGTGCAAGACTTTCTTGGCTAAGAGTTTCTCCTGATAATAAAATTGCTATTTCCGTTAGTTTTTCTTCTTCGCTCGCATGAATTATTTTGGTTACAGTTTTATTATCTTGCAAAACTTTTGTAACGATAAAATGATTTTGTGAGTAGCATGCGACCTGGGGGAGATGGGTGATACAGAGTGCCTGTCGAGAGATTTGACCTTTTTTATTTTTACAAAATTCTGCAAGCTTTTTTCCAACTTTAGAAGCTATATTTCCACTAATGCCTGTATCAATTTCATCGAAAATAAAAACGCTCATACTATCATCACCAAATAAAACATTTTTTATGGCAAGCATTATTCGCGAAAGTTCACCACCACTGGCTACTTTTTCTATAGGCTGAGCTTCAATTCCTAAATTAGTGCTGAGGAGAAATTGTGCTTTTTCAGCACCTGACTTTGTTAATTTAGAAAAAGAATTTAAAAGATCGACTTTAATATTTAAATTTAATTCCGAAAATACTTTAGAAGAATCCGAGTTATTTTCTTTTAAATGACATATGAATTTAGCTTTTGGAATACCAAGTTCAGTCAGTTCCTGTTCAACAGACGTGGAAATGAAACTCAATTTACTTTGCCGCTCAGTGCTGAGTTTGTGCGCAAGTTTTAATGTTTCTTTAAGCGAGTTTTCGCATTTACTTATAAGTAATTTAAAATTTTCTTCTAATATATTTGTTTTATCTAAATAATCTTCGCATTTTAAAGCATACTTTTCTATATCTTGAATATTTGGACCAAATTTTTGCAAAATTTTATTATAAACTTCAATTCTATTTTCAGCTTGGCTTAAAACGGTTTCATCAATTTCAAAATAGGATGAAGTAATTTCATTTTTATGAATAAAATCTTCAATCAGAGCAATAATTCCATCAATTTGATCGGTATTTATTTTGATTTGTGATTGAGCAGTGTTCTTTAGCAGTTTTTCGACATTTCTTTTGCAATATTTTAATTGAGACAAACAATTTGTTTCTCCGCTTTGCATAATTTCATCGATTTCTCGACAAATATTTTTAGTATAATTTGCCTTATTGCCAATCGAAATAATTTCTTCTAATTTTTGAAATTCTGAAGCTGATACATTTGCCTCTCGAATTTGAGAAAGTTCAAATTCATATAAATTTTTTTCTCTCTTCAATAAATTTATTTCTAATATTGTGTTTTTTATTTGTTTTAAAAAATCATTTGATTGATTAAAATTTTCAAGATATTTTTTATGTAATGTAATGGTATTGCAAAACTCATCAAGAAAAAGAGAATGAGAATCGCTATCGAGCAATCTTTGATTTTCAAACTGACTACTGATATCTATTAAGTCAGACGAAATAAGCTGTAGGATTTTTGTACTCACTAAATTTTCATTTACAGTGGCTCGATGTCTACCGTTGCGCTGGATAAATCTTTTTATCACAATTTCTTCGGGCGCATCGTCGAATAATGGAATGCCGAGATCTTCTAGTAATGAAAAGATGTCTTTATTTTTTTTACTTGGGATAAAAATTCCAGTCACTTGAGCGCTTTCGTGACCTGTGCGAATTAAGGCTGTATCTGCACGCTGTCCTCTTAAAAGACAAAGAGCGTCCACTAAAAGCGATTTTCCAGCCCCTGTTTCGCCAGTTATGACATTGAGCCCTTCATGGAAGTTGACAGAAATATTTTCTGCAATAGCCAGATTTTGTATGATAAGTCGTTTTAACATCTTATTTCCTTCAAAAAGTGTTTCTTTTTTTTGCTTTGAAAGGATAAGCACATTTCTGTCAATTTGATCTTTTTCATGGAATGTGTTTTGAGCTTGCGCATTCATGAAAATTTGCAATTATATGCAAGTTTGTAAGAAATTGTGTTCGATTTTCAGGGATCGTCATGTTTAATAGAGGAGCCTTTACATGGCAAAGCAATATAAAATGGTTATGACTCATTTTTCTAAGTATTTACCTCCAGGTAAGGTCACCAATAATGATCTGAGTAAACTTATGGATACAAACGATGCTTGGATAACCGAAAGATCGGGTATTCGTGAAAGACGTTTTGTCGAAGAATCCGTGTCTACTTCAGATCTTGGCATAGAAGCGGTCAAAAACGTGCTTGCAGCTTCTAATTTAAAACCATCTGATTTTGATTATATTATTGCGTCGACTTTGTCACCTGACTATTATTTTCCAGGCATCGCTCCCATTATTCAACATAAGCTGGGTTTTCCAACGATACCTGCTATCGATATTCGAGTCCAATGCAGTGCTTTTGTCTATTCAACTCAAATGGCTGAAGCAATGATTAAAAGTGGTCAATACAAAAGAATATTGCTGGTTTTTTCTGACGTACAAAGCAAAATGTTAGATTTAACCACAAAGGGACGCAATGTTGCTGTTTTATTTGGCGATGGAGCTGCGGCTGTTGTATGTGAAGCAGTAGAGTGTTCCGAGAAAGAAATGCCTACAGTGCAAAATAATATTTCAGGAGTCATTGATACAATTCTAGGCAGTGATGGGGTTGGAGCAGAGCTTTTATTGACACGTTCACCAGGAACGGCAACGAAAGGATTTATGAATTCCGAAGCGATGGAAAATGGTGATTGGCATCCTACTATGGAAGGTCGTTCTGTCTTTAAACATGCAGTGACACGTATGTGTGAAGTCGCAGAAACACTTATGAAACGCCATAATATTTCAGCAAATGATCTTGCCTGCCTCGTCCCACATCAAGCAAATTTAAGAATCAGTGAGATGGTCAGAGAAAAAATGGAATTGCCAAAAGAAAAAGTATTTAACAATATTCATTGCTATGGAAATACAACCTCAGCAACAATTCCAATCTGCATCAACGAAGCTTTAGAACAAGGGCGTTTAAAAAAAGGCGATCTTATTTTGACTGTAGCATTCGGAGCAGGATTCACTTGGGGCGGAAGTTTAATTCGACTTTAACGAGAAAAATCTCCAAAACTCAATTCGAACATTATATTTATTCCGCCTATGCTGGCTTGAGTTGGATCGCTCAGCAAGGTTGAACCATATGTTGTTACTTTGTATGGAAAAGCATAGTGATATCCTGCACCAATACTTGCTGAAAAGTATTTTCCACCAGCAACACCCACCATAACAAATGGTTCTAAAAATAAATAATCCATTAAAATAGATCCATTTGATGTAGTGCTAACTGAGGTAAAATTTAAATTTCCAATACCAAAATAAGAGCCTAATTTTAGATCAATTATACTTAAATCTAAACCATATCCTGCTTTCAACCCAATATTTGCAACTTCATAAGTGCTTGCTGATGTGCTCACAGAGGTTGTTGATGTGTTACCAAATAAGACTCGGCCACCGGTAAAAAAGCCTTTGCGCATGAAGGTGACATCGCCTCCAACAAGTAAAATATCTGCTTGAAATTTAGGTTGTCCTTGGGTCGTTGCAATGGTTGAAAATTTACCATAATCAGGCTGAAATAAAGTCAGAATAATTCCAGCAGATGATTCATTGTTTGCCGCATAGAGTGGGCTTAAATAAAAAAAAAGTAACAAAAATAAATACTTTATCTTTAATAAGAAGACTGAATTATTTTTGAATATTTTAAATGATCTAAGCATTTTTATTCCATATAATAACTATTTCTTTTTTTTATTCGGCAATTTTTTCCAGCATAATAGGAAATCAAAAGTTAGAAATTTGACTAAGCGATTTTTTATCTCAATTAGGTTGTGAGGTTGTTTTTTGAAAATTGCTTAGGATTTTGTCGTAGAGACCACTTTCTTTTATTTTCTTCAATCCGGCATTGAAGCTATCTCGTTTGTTTAATGCGTCCTTAGCTTTCTTTGAAAAAGCAATATAGAGAGCTTCATTGGCGAGTTCTGGTTCTAGGAATTTAAATTGATCTTTAAACTGATCGTTCATTTTATAGATAAGAAAAGTGGCTACGTATTTATCTATATAAACAATATCAACGGTTTTATTTTTTAATTTTAACAAATTAGAAGTATCATTGTTACTTATGATTTTTGTCAGATCCGTTCTTTGATCAAAGTTTTTTTCATTGGCGTAGGCACGCACAACTCCGAATCGGTATTTCTTGAGTTCATCATAAGTTTTGTTTAAATTGTCATATTTATTATAGATGATATTTGAATGGATAGAAATCAAAAATACTAAATGATGATAATATACAGGTTCAGAATAATAAAAATATTTTTTTCTTTCCTCTGTTAAGGAAACTGGAAAAACAGCATCATAATTTCCTATCATAGTTTCATTCAAAGCATTGTCCCAGGGCATAAAATTTGTTTCCATATCATAATTAATCACATCAAAAGCGGATTCAATGATATTTTGTACAATTCCATTTTTCCGCGTGCTCTGCCCTACATATGGATACAAGTCTAATGTGCTTAATTTAATAGTTAAATTTTTTCCGTAAGAATTATTTATTAATAAAAGTAATATTAATAAGGTGAAAATTCTCATAAATAAAATCCATTCATTTTTGAAAAGTCCTATAAAGTCTTATGCGTATCGACAAGCACTCTGAAAACTTTAAGGAATGAATTTTATTTTTAAATAATAATTTAAACTCTTTGAAATAAAATTAATATATTAGCTTTAAAATTAAGTTTTTTTTCAATAAACCTTCTCACGGCAATTCTTAAATCTTCTTGAAGAGCTTCATCGCTGAAATTTCTCTTTTTAAGGCTGAGATCGATTGTGTAATTAAAAATCATTGACATTTTTTTTGAAAGCTCTTGAGCATTTAAAGGAACTCCTTTTAATGTAACCGCTGGAGTGCCAATTAAATCATAACCTACATCTGGAAAAACAAAACTAACAGCAACAACACCTCCATAAATAAGGGCGACACGATCTTTATATATAGGACTTGACTGTGAAAAAATTCCCCCAGGGCAGACATAATCTCTTCCAGAATGAACAGTTTCTACGACGCCTAAGAACTCTGGACCTGCGACAAGAACATCTCCATTTTCTACGAGTATGCAATTTTCTTCAGGTATTCCACATTCCACTGCAAGTTCCCTATGCTGTTTTAAATGCCTAAATGTGCCATGAACTGGCATAAATGCCTTTGGCTTAGCTGTTTTGATACACTTTATGAGATCATCTTGATAGCCATGACCACTTACATGAATATTTTTATCATCTTTTGCAGTTACGACTTTGCAGCCAATACGTGTCAGCTGAGTCACTATGCTTTCAATAGGGCGTTCATTGCCAGGAATAATTCTTGAGGAAAATATAATAGTATCTTGAGCCTCAATTTTAAAATCTGCTACATTATCCCAAGCAATTCGATGCAAACCTGAAAAAGATTCACCTTGGGATCCAGTACAAATAATACAGACTTCATTTCTAGGATAGCGTGACACATCTTGAATTTCGATTATAGTTGTTTCGGCAAAATTCAATAGACCAAGTCTATTTGCAATTTCTGTATTGCGGAAAAGGGAACGGCCAAATAAAGCAATTTTGCGTCCTGTTAATTTAGCGGATTCAAAAATACTTTGAAGTCGCCAAATATTACTTGCAAATGTTGCAATAACGACAATGCCTTCAGCTTTATCTAAATAATCGACTATGCTTGGTAGTACTTCAGTTTCGCTGAAATCAGTTCCAGTTTGAAATGAATTTGTACTGTCACTCATCATTAGATGAACTTTTTTACCATTTATGACTTTTTCGATATTTTCATGGGTCATACTTTTTTCAGGCGGATAATAATCTATGCGAAAATCTCCCATGTGCAATATATTTCCAAGCTGAGTTTCAAAAAAAAGACCTGAGGCATCAGCAATACTGTGATTTACTGGAAAAGGCGTGACTTTTAAATTTCTAAAAAAAACAGTTTGAAAAAAATCCCATTTATTTAATATGGCATCATTGATATTTGCGTCATCAAACTTTGCTTTTATGAGTTCAATAGTAAATTCTGTTCCATAAATTGGTGCAGGATATTTTTTATAGAGATGTGGAAGGGCTCCAATATGATCTTCATGACCATGTGTGATCAGCCAAGCTTCAGGCCAAATTTGGTTTTCATCAATAAATTTTGTATCAGGCAAGATGAGATCAACACCCAAGAGAGAAGCGTCTGGAAATAAAGCTCCACCATCGACAAAAAAATATTTATCCATGACACATAATAGTGTCATGTTCATTCCAATCTCGCCACATCCGCCGAGTGGAATGATTTTTAAAGAAAAATCGTCCATTTAAATTCCAATCACTTTTTCTGCGTCACAATAAATTGAAATGGGTAAGTGACAATAACTGAACCGTTCTTTGGTTTAGGAAAATTCCAAACCGATATCCGAGACTCGATGCAAGTTAACAGATTCTGATCCTGAATGCTTGATTTCAAAACTACAATATTTGCAGCCTTTCCGCTTTCTAAAATGCGCCACCTTAATATTAAGTTTCCTTGCAAGACAGGGTTTTTGCGTAACACAGTATTATAGCATGATCTTAATTCTTCTTTTTTATTAAAAATTGCAAACTCAACCATTTTTATATCAACGTATGCTTTGGGAGGTGGAAGATCTGGTATTTTATAAACACCCGTGGAATACAGAGCATTGTGCCACATATTTGCAAATTCTGTTTCTTTATTTTCATTATCATAAATTCTTTTAATATTCGCAGGAATAATTAAGTTTGTGTTTGTTATCCAAATAACTGGAGTCGATAGTAATGAGGATTGTTTTTCGAGTATTTCTTTATTTTTCTCAATATCCTGATAAAAAGATCTTCTAAAATCTGATGTTTCAGCTATAGATGCATTTCTCTCAGCATCTTTATATTGTTGATATTCTGTATAAAATGACTTAGCAGGTTGGCGGCCAAGTACTTGACCTGTCGAAGGAGGTTCAACAATTCCTATTTTTTTAGCATTAAATTCTTTTGCATAATAGTCTTTTAATATTTCATGTTCACTGGTTAAATATTCAACAATAGCGGCATCTGTTTTTTTGAGTTGGCTTATTCTCTTTATTAATGTAACATATTGGGATTCACCATTATTTCCAGAAAGTGTGGTAAAAAATGCAGGATAAGGTTTTAAATATTGATAATATCTTTCCAATGTAAAAAATGGAATAGATTGATCAATATTCTTATAGTTATCAAAAATCTTTTTTTCCCAATTTTCATAAGGAATTTCATAGTCCATATATTTATGCGCATTACTTAAAAATGGAATTATGGATTTATATTCTTTTCCATCTTCTGCATATTCCCATCTTTTTTGCAATTCTCTGACCCAAAATACAGCAAGTTTAGTAGCATTTTCATCAGAATATTGTGTTTTAAACACAAAAGGAAGCAGTCGTAAATTATCGGGAGCAATAAAACCGAGAGACACTTCTGCAGGTAAATTTATAAGACCTGTTTCGGGTTTCATTGGCGCGTTTAATAACCAAAAAAGCACTGGAACAAAAGCAAGTCCAGTAGCGATTAAACTAATTGGAATAACATTACGTTCTATTGAAACATCATATGGAGGCAAAGCGAATGGATTATTATCAGCGCCTTTTAAACTATTAATTTTCTTTGGTATTTGCTCTTTTTCTATTTTAAATGCAATGTCAAAGCCGCTGTAACGTATTGTTCCTCTTGATCCATACTCGAGTGGAACAATAAGTGGATCTTCTATTGATGTTAATTTTGCTAAGGATCCGCGCGGTGACGTAAACTCTTTTAATTCTCCATATTTATTACCTGAATTTAAAAAACCATCTAAGCGTGGATCTAAAATAATATCAACATAACTTCTGCCAATTTTAAAAATACACATTTCAAGTAAGGTACGAGCATATGGAATAAATAGATCACATGTTGGTTTAGAGCCAATATTTACTTTTTTTGTGAATAATGAAGAGATTTTCAATTTTTTTTCAACTTGGATTGATCCGGTTTGGAAAACGACTAAATGAAGATATGCGTTATCCGATAAGATTTTTTTTCTTTTCATTCCTTTAAAATAATTTCCTGCCATAGAGATTACCTCTCGACTACGAAATCAAAATCATCGTAACCATATTGTGAAAATAATTTCATAATATAGCGAATATCTTTAAATGAAACATTGTTGTCAGACCATATTTTTACTCTTGATATGGAACGATCTTCTATACGCATGAGCATTGATGTTAACATAATATTTTGTCTTCGCTCTTCAAGATACATTAAAAATTCATTTGCTTGTTTAGGTAGGTAAAAAGATTTTCCAGTATCAAAAAAAATTTTAAATCCTGATTCTTTATCTAGAATTAATAAAATAGAAAGTGCTGATCTTCTTTCCGTAAAATAAAATCCAGGATTTATTTTTTTAAGATTTTTGAATTTTGTAAACGTTCTTGTTGTAGATTCCATGACATAAAATTCTTGACGAACTTTAATAGTTATAAGAAATATTATCCAGCTTACAAATGCAGCAATGGCAAGAGAAAAGAAAAAGTGACGAGATGTAACTAAATAAAAAATTTTAGAGCTCTCTCTTTCTTCTTTCCAAACTCCAAATTTTTTGGTTGCTCTCGTAAACATTTACTTCCTCATGGAGACTTAATTGCATCTAAAAAAACAATTGCTGGATATGATTTTTTTAAAGGAGATTTTCCTAAAATTTGATTTTCGAGAGTTATGACTTCGAAAGCTTGTTGTAATATTTCTGCATGTTTTTCATAAGTAAGACTTCTTTCAAAAACAATGCCAAAGACTTTTGCGGGAAATATTAATCTTTTATTTTTGTAAAAACTTATCTTTTCAAGAAAATCCTCTTTCCAATTTTCGCCTAATATAAGTACATCATCATTTGGTTGAGGTGCTATTATACTTTTTAATGAACCAAATAATACATTGTCTTTCAAGAATACAAAAACAGGTGAATTATTTGTGAGAACAGCTTCATTTTTAATGGGTTCCGTTTTTGAGTATTCTGTATTTACAGTTCTGATATTAAAAAAAACAACTTTTCTATCATGCATTTTTACCAGTTCTATAAATGTAAATAAAATTCCAAGACCGACGGTCACAATGAGAGCAAAACCCCAATGTGTCCACCCAAAGCTAGATAATTTCTTCTTCGTCAGGAACTTCTTGTAGACTACCCGCCCCGCTTTCATTTCCTGCTCTCCTTGGTTTGTCATCCATGTCGTCATCCGAATCCATGCCACCAGAAGAAGGAGAATATCCTCCGCCCTGCGAATCATCATTTGAATTGTTATTGTTTGATGAGCTACCACCACCACCCGCAAACATTGGTTGCATTTCTGGTGATAGAATATTAAGAATTACACATAAACTGTGTTCCATTTCTGCTTCAAGTCTCCAAGCAATTGCGTCCAAAATTCCAAAAGGTAACATAAGGACAACAGCTGACACGAGGGAGATAGTCAAAGGTAACAATGCATGGGAAAGTCCAGAAGAAAAGGCAAAGCTTTTTATTCCGAGCTCAAGACCTTCGACCATATGAAATGAACCCCAAATTCCCTGAACTGCGGCAATGGCGCCTAAAAGCACACAGGTGGCTGCTAAATTCGGTAGTTGGTTGATACGTCTACGTATGCGTGGGAAAAATCTTAAGCTCTCTTCAGAGACTGCAGAACGAACACGCATGGGATCGGTTTCATAAGCATCGATAGCTTTGATAGCAAGCATGGGGACAGTCGTTCTCGAAGTTGCACGACTAAAATTTCTAGCTCTTTCCATATCATTTGCAGTGAGCATTTTTTTCATTTGTGTATTGTATTTTTCAAAATTTATGCGGTAAACAAATTGAAGAACAATAAATTTTTCGAAGATGATTATATATCCAACAGCAACAATTGCGAGTAGTACATAAGGGATGACTTCACCATTCCGATACATCATAAATATATCATTTAACATAAAAACCCCTTATTTTTTCATATCAAATTCTAATGATAATTCTTTTTGTGACATTCCTGTTAACTCTTCTGGTCTGTCTAATAAATTAATTAGTTCTTTTTCTGGCATAAAGCCTGTATTGAAAGAATCAAAATCATATTCGAAAGGAGATAGGGGGATATCAGAAACATCAGCTCCTTCTGGTTCACCTTCAATTTTTATTGATTTTCTTTGATCATCTAATGGTTGAGAAAAGCTCTTCCATGAGCAAATTAAACTTATTATAGATAAAGAGTATATAAGACAATTTATATTTATAAGCCTTGAAAAAAGCATTTTTTTCCCTTCAAATACGTAAATTCTATCGCTGAGATATATTTTGAATTAATAATTCTTTAATATCAATAATAAGTATTAATTTTTTTGACTTTTTGTTGTGAAAATTTTGCATCTAGGAAAAATTTTGTACTTCTCTTCAATAGCTTTTATGCGTTGTTGTGCTATATCAGCGACTGTGTGTAAACCGTTATAATTTACAGATTTATTTATTTTTTCATCACTTTGTACACAACAAAATAAATATTTATTTTGTTTTATAAAATTCAAATCATAGACAGCTTGGGCAAGAGTTGCACTGCCAGCAAAGAAATCAAGGCAGAGAATTTTTTCATTTTCATTTTCTGTTTGATACATAGATATGAGATGTTTTAAAAGTCCAACAGGTTTTGGAAAGTCAAAGACTTTTTCTCCGTTGAATAAAGATTTTAGTTGCGTTTCAGCATCTTCATTGCTTTCAAAATTGAGGGTGGCGTCATCTGTAGCGTGCCTCTGTACCTGTTCACTTTCAAGAATACTTCTTCTTAAGCCAAAAGTTTTTGTAATAAAAACACTTTTGTCAAGAATTTCTTGGGATACTCTGAATTTACCGCTGACTTCAGTGCTTTGTAATAGTGTTCCATTTTTAATCACAGCTTCTTGTTTTAGTTCTAAACTGAGAGTGCGATTTGTGTACATCCCTTTTGGATAAACCCCATCTTTACATTTGGCTTTTGTTCCGGCAAGTAAGATGCGGTTTGAAATTGGGTTGGTAAAATTGAGTACAGGGCGGCTTATTTCAGTGCTTTTTTCTCCAACTAATTTCAATAATTTTTTCTTATTTTTTGCAAAAACAAGAATATATTCAATGACGCTCCCTAAATGTTTATCCAAGAATGAGGGCTTATTTTTTTTGCGCCACTTAATAGTGCCAATATGATTATTGATACCAAAAACTTCACGCATTAAGATTGTTAAATTTGCATTTTCACGATCATCTATTGAAACAAAAATAACACCATTCTCCTGCAAAATTTTATGTGCTAAAATAATACGTGGATAAATCATGCAAAGCCAAGCATCCTGATTTTCTAAAGGAGATTTAAAATTATCTTTATAAGTTAATTTTAATCCTGTATTATATGGAGGATCTATATAAATAATATTAAATTTGGTATGAGAGATATGTAGAAATTTAAGTGCTTCAAGATTTTCACTACGGATGAGGATATTATTATTTAAAATAATATTTTGAGATAAAAGAATAGAAGACCCCAATTCATGATAGACATGTAGGGGTTTTTCAATAGCAAGGTTTGCTGCCAGTTCTTTGCCTAAAAAAGAAAGAGTAGCTACCATGTTATAAATTATTCATCTTCATCTTCATCATAAATAATAATATCTTCCCAAGAAAATCCGTTTGCAACCATGACGATTTCATATTCTTTACCATCTTTTTCTATAAAATTTTCGGTAAAGAGACATTCTTTGCCATCGATAGTAATGAAATTAGGAACTTCATCTTCGTCCCCATGTCCTGCATTGCGATAGAGATCATCTATTTTCTCGCGTTCAACTAGATAGTACTCACCTTTTACAGGTGACATTTTTACAAGTGTATCCGACAATGCCATGGCATTTCTCCTTGAAAGAGGTTAACAAACGATACTTAGGTTATTCTAATTACAAGGAGGCGACAAGACAGAAATGAGAAATTTAAGCCAAATCCTTTCCGCAAATCAAAATAGCTTAGATGTTTCAATGAAAAAGACGGAATTGAGAAAAATACTTATCGAAGAAAGAAAAGTTCTTGCAGAAAACTCTAAACCACAAGATTGGGGAGCGCGGCAATTTTTTAGGGCATTAGATTTGTTAAAATTAACTGTGCAAGAATTAAAGAAGAAAGAGCAAGAAAATAAAATTAAGGTGGCTTGTTATTTTCCAATTCGCAATGAACTCGATATTGCTTGTTTTGCTTCAGAAACCTGGCTATTTCCTGCTATAACAGAAGATAATCAAATAATGTGGTTTGAATTCGGGGATGGAAAAACAGAATATATTGAAAATAAATATGGAATAAAAGAAAAAAGCGAAGAACATTGCTTTTTTTATTCGGAGAATAAGCCGCCACTATTGTTATTTGTTCCAGGTTTAGCAGCGTCGCAGGACGGTTATCGACTTGGCTACGGAGGCGGTTATTATGATAGATTTCTTAATAAATTTAAGAATAATGTAACAACGGTATTTTGCTTACCCTCAGAAAAATTTATTTTTGATAGCTTACCCATTGATCAATGGGATGAGAAAGTAGATCTTGTAATTTGGTAAATTTTAAAAAAAAATAAAATATATTAATTTAATATTATTTATGAATTGTCACATTTAATTTTGTTTTCGCAATGCATTTATCCATTTTTATTAAGTAAATCCCATCTATTAAAATTAATTATTTTTAAATTAATAATATAAAGAGTAGAGTCATTTGTGTTTTTAACAATATTTATTGTACTATTATAGTAGTTGAGGACACCAAATTTCTCTCAAAATATTTCTTTTAAAAACCAACCATAAAAATTTGACAAACCGTATGAACTTTTATATTTTGGCTATCCAGTCAATACATTAGATAATATGAATATTTCTCAGAAAACGGAGTGTTTTTATGGGTTTATACAAGAACTGCACAGCATTGCTTTCGGTATCAGTCGTTTCTATTTCTTTCCTATCATCGTGTGGAAAGGGTTCCAATCAAGCAGAACTGCAATTTGCAAATAGATCTGAATCACTTGATGTTGAGAATGATATCTCAGAATTAAAGTCTCCAAAGTTTTGTACAGATTTAGCAAATGAAAAATTAAATCCCCTAGGTAAATACCAATGGCATTTAAAGAATACGGGGCAAAAAGCATTCGCATCCAATCCTGGAGTTTCTGGCGAAGATATAAATGTCGCAAGCGTATTGAAAGAAGATTGTCTCAGTGGTTATGGAGTTAACGTAGCTGTTGTTGATACTGGGCTTGAAATAAAGCATCGTTCATTAAAAGACAATGTGGTAAGAAATGATAGAAACAGTCAGGAGCTGCCAATATCATTAAATTTCAGAGAAAACAGACTCCAAAAGCACGATCCTTCACCTATAGCACAAGATAAAGACGATCATGGGACGATGGTTGCAGGAATTATTGGTATGCGCAGTAATTTAGGTTATGGCGGATCTGGCGTTGCTCCCCGCGCCTTTTTAACTGGATATAATATTATCCAGCAAGAAGATAATGTTCAGACTTTCCAAAACTTTGTCGACTCCTTGGGTGGCTCTGAAGAGTCAAATAAAAACCATATTTTTAGTATGAGTTATGGTGATAATAATATCTCACAAATCAGTTCAGATGATTTTGTTACAAATGGTTCACTCACTGCTTATCGCTATGGTGTAAAAAATCTAAGAGATGGAAAAGGTGCACTTTATGTAAAAGCTGCAGGAAATGGTTTTTATAAATTAGGAAATGAAGAACCTTATCTCTCTGCATGTAAAACAGCGTTGGAATTAAATGTTTCATGTCAAAATTCAAATATGAATACAGATAATTCATTGCCAGAAGTAATAACTGTCGGAGCATTAAATGCCAATGGTGTAAAGACTAGTTATTCTACGACAGGCTCATCTTTGTGGATTAGCGCACCTGGTGGAGAATTTGGTTTTGATAAAGACTGGCTTAGTGAGCAATTTAGCAGATTAGGCATTGCTTTTGACTGGTCAAAGAAAAGAGCAACAGCTGGAGATCCAGCAATTGTAACTACAGATATGTCCGGTTCTGCTAGTGGAATGAGTAAAAAAATTAATTTAAACATAGCAGAAGAAATCTTAGATATACGAAATACTTTTAATGCAGGATTGGTCGAAGAAAACGAAAGTTACGATTACACAAATACCATGAATGGAACATCATCTGCAACACCTGTTACTTCTGGAAGTATTGCACTTATTTTAGAAGCAAATCCAAAATTAACATGGCGAGATGTTAAATACATTCTTGCTAAAACAGCAACAAAAGTTGATCCATATTTTGAAGGTGTAAAAGTCAAACTTGCTGATGGTGAGTACCAAGCAGAACAAGGTTGGGTAAATAATGCGGCTGGTTTTCATTTCTCAAATTACTACGGATTTGGTCGCGTAAATGTTGCTGAAGCTGTTAAGTTAGCAAAGAAATATAAGCTAGGCAGTTTAGGACAATATGTTGAGATACCTCGAGAGTCAGCGCTAAAAACAATTGGTTTCAATACAGAAATTAAACAAGGCGTGCAAAATTCTTACACGGTTTCATTACCAACTGTACGGAGTGCACAAAATCTAACCTTAGATTCTGTCCGTCTTTTTGTCTCGATTGATAGTAGTTATATTGGAGATGTTGGAATTGAATTAACTTCTCCAAGTGGGACAAAGAGTATTATCTGGAATATCGGCAATGCATTTTCTAATAAAGGCAATTTAAAAAATATGCCAATCCAAAGCAATGCGTTTTATGGAGAAAATAGTAAAGGCGTCTGGAAAGTTAAGATTATAAATTCTGGCTTGCACAGTGCTAACGTGAAACTCAAAGGTTTAGGTATTCAATTTGCAGGACAAAAAACGAAAGCATAATGAGTTTTGCAAATGATATATTTATTTGTTTACTTAAATATTTTAATTGAGGTATTTTAACTTATGAAAAAATCGACTTTAAAGTTAGGACTGTGTTTATTAACTTCTCTATACGCATCTCAAAGTTTTGCAAATGATCAAACAGAAGCTCAAAAATTAAATCATTATGCAATTGTAGATCAATATTCAGATGAATCACAGGATTTTTCAGTAGTAGAAGGTGTTCGTGCAAGTTTGTCAAAGGAAACTGAACATGTTAAAGAAAATAATAAAGAACCAAATAAAAAATTAAGAAAAAGTGGTTTCGAAAATTCTGTTGAGAGCGGCGGGGATAAATTTGAAAACGAAGTTATTTTTGAAAAAGAAGGACTTAAAGTATATAATGAAAAATCAAGTTCACTTTCGCAAAATTCATCTCTAAAAACTTCAATGCATGCTTTAGGGGATAATCAAGATAAGAAAAAAGGTTATCGCGTTGTTATAAACAATAAGACCAAAAAAGTGGGTGTTTTGAGCGAGAAAATTATTGTGAAAGCAAACAATAATTTTAAATTAAGCAGTAAACTTAAACATAAAGATTATCCACAAATCGGTTATTATATTGTTGATATACCCGAAAATGCAAAAATATCAGATGTGATTAAAGAAATTAGAGAAGAAAATATTTCTTCGATCGAAAGTATAAAGGTTGAAGTTATAGAAAACTTTACTAAAAAGCCCCTTTGATTTTGTTGTCTTTCGATTTGATTTTTAAAATGAGCCGATTGCTTGACTCATTTTTTGACTTTTAATACGGAGTGAAGCCATGATCATAAATAAAAAGAATATGCTTATTCTTTCTGTACCTGTTATTGCTATCTCGTTTTTATCATCTTGTGGAAATAAAAATCAAGAAAATGTAGAATTATCGACAAAATCAGTCTTAACTGCTCAAAGTTCTTTCGATGCAAATAATACTGAGATAAAACGAAATAAATTCTGTACGGATTTAGCTAATGAGAAATTAAATCCTCTTGGTAAATACCAATGGCATTTAAAGAACACAGGACAAGATGCATTTGCTTCTGAAAGCGGAATCGCAGGTGAAGATATAAATGTCGATGATGTGTTAAAGAAACAATGCTTAAGTGGGAATGGAATACGCGTCGGAGTTGTTGACTCTGGCATTGACATTGCTCATAAATCATTGAATCCGAATATTGATAACGAAGAATATGTCAGTAAATCTTGGTCTATTAATTTTAAAAATAATCGCTTGGCACCAAATGATCCTTCACCATCACCCGCAGAAGATAGCGAAGGTGATTTAGAAGATGATGTAGTTGATCATGGAACAATGGTTGCAGGAATAATTGCTATGCGCAGTAATCTTGGGTTTGGAGGTTCTGGAGTTGCACCACGCGCGAAATTATCTGGATATAATGTTATTTCAAGTGGGTCACAAAACTTTCAAAACTTTGTCGATGCTCTAGGTGGCTCAGATGCTTCTCAAGGAAATGATATTTTTAATATGAGCTTTGGTTTTTCAAATCTCGAACAGATTCCAGATAGTCACCCATTAATCAGTTCTGGTGCTTTGGCTATGCGCTATGGAGCACGCCAGTTGCGTGATGGAAAAGGTGCACTTTATGTTAAATCAGCAGGTAATGGCTATATATCTTCAGGAATATTTTATTTTAAATGTTCTAAAGCAAATGAAATAAATGTTTCCTGCCAAAATTCGAATATGAATTTATTAAATGCTATCCCAGAAACCATCGTTGTAGGCGCATTAAATGCAAAAGGAAAAAAAGCGAGTTATTCAACCGCAGGATCTTCGCTTTGGGTCAGTGCTCCTGGGGGTGAATATGGGGTTAACAAAGAATTTGTTGAAGGAAGATATAGTGATTATGATAAAAAAATTGATTGGAGCAAATACAGACCAACAATTGGTGAGCCTGCTATAATCACAACAGATTACAGTGGAACTCGCTATGGTATGAGTAAAACGGCTGATTTGAATGATCTCGATTCTGTTTTAAACATACGCAATGAATTTAATGCACTCAATTTCGATGAAAATTTGGATGGTGATTATACAAATACAATGAATGGCACATCGTCTGCTGCGCCTGTGACTTCGGGAAGCTTGGCTCTCATTCTAGAAGCCAATCCAAAATTAACTTGGCGAGATGTTAAATATATTTTAGCAAAAACATCAACAAAAGTAGACGCAGAGAATGCAGGCTCACAAGTTCAATTGGTCAAAGGAGATAGCAATTCGCTTTATCAAGCTGAACAGGGCTGGGTCAAAAATGCGGCTGGGTTTAGTTTTTCAAATTGGTATGGATTTGGCCGAGTCAATGTTTCTGAAGCAGTAGAATTGGCAAAAAATTACAAAGTCAATTTAGGCCAATATCAAGAAATGAGTTCAAAATTCATCGATCACACTAAGCAGGTACCTAAAGCAGATCCTAATGGTTACGTTACGAGTTTGAATATTCCTACTAGGGATGGCTTAAATATTGAATCAGTGCAAATTCAAGTGTCTGCAGACAGTACAAATTTAGGTGATATTGGTTTTGAATTGACTTCTCCAAGTGGGACTAAGAGCATTCTGTGGAATGTTGGAAATGGTTTTGTCTACACTAAAAAATTGGATAAAATCACCTTGCAAAGCAATGCTTTCTATGGAGAAAATAGCTCTGGTAACTGGAAACTTAAAGTGATTAATGCAGGCTTCTTCAATTCAAATACGACATTTAAAGGCTGGAAAATTATGGTCACTGGGCATAAATAAGTCTCAGTGATTTTTTAGAACTTTAATTTTTCTAGGAGTATGAATTTTATGAAAATAAAAAAAATTTTTCCAATGGTTAGTCTACTAAGTGCTTCGCTTTTATATGCTGGTGGAGGTTTTGCTATCAATAAAAATATACAAATAGCTGATAGCAATGATCAAATAATGAGTGATGCTGATTATAAAAAAAGTCTGGCAGAACAAGAAAATTTGATTAAAAATTATGGGGCAGCCGAAACCTTTATACAAGATGGTGTAAAATATTCTTATTACCCAAACTTAAAGATTTCATTCAATAAAAAAGAGAGTCATGAGGATAAAGAAATAAAAAAGGTTTTAACAACACAAAGTTTTAAGATTTATGAAGTCAATACTCAAATGCAATCGCAAGGAAATAATACTTCTTTGCAGAAGAAGCCAGCGGTTATTTACAACACAAGTTCAAAAAAGTTTGCTGCGTTCAGTGGTAAAATTATTGTGCAAATGAAAGAAGGCAAAACTTTTTCAGACTCAAATTTTGTAATTTCTAAAAGTTATCCTCAGATGAATTATGTTATTTTGAATAAGCCAGAAAATAAAACAATTGGTGAGTCAATTAATTCCTTAAAGGCAAATCGTGATATAGATAAAGTGATAGTAGAAATTCTCGAAAATCTGCAAGAGCCTATGTAATAGCAAATTAAACTAAATTATTTTGCTAATATTTTATAAATTATATAGCTCAATCCGAAAAAAATAACTATCCATAATTTATTAATATTATATTAAAATTTACAATTATTCTTTACAAATAAAAACAACAAGAAATCATAACATAAATATTTAAAACAATTATTTAAATTATTGAAAATTTGTACTATTACAATATTTAGGTGTAAATATGCCTATAAGTCAAATCAAATTATATATTTAAAAATTGATTTTTATTTATAAATATTTTATATAAAACTCGCAAAGATTTTTTGCTTTGCTCTTAAAGTCATTTTTGAACACAAGGAGGTGTTTATGAAAAAAAGATATATTTCAAAAACGTTAATATCAATTTCAATGATATCAATGATTATTGTAGGTTGTGGTAAAGATAACAAGAGAGAAGTATATAAAGTAAAACTTGAAAATGTAAATTCCGCAAGTTTATCAATGAATATAGCAGATTATAGGTTACATGGCACATATGTGAACTGCTTTGATAAAGAGGATAATAGTTCTTGGATTCTTCAGAGTGATGTGGGCGCTTCAAGTCTTGAAGTTGCTAAAGATGACACGGCTTGTAAACTTAATTTAACTAAAGTTGAAATCGGTACAGGGAATAGTTCAAAAAGTTATAATTATAGTGACCCGGCTTCTAATACACTCAACTTATTTAAAAGTGATTCGATTAAATTTTCTGATAATGTTAACGCAAAAGTAATCTATATAACTGCAGTAATGACACCTGATAATTACTCAGCAGAACCTTCTATTGAAATTAAAATCACTGAGTCCCATCATACAAATCCTGTGGAACTTACACCAGATAAATTGGTTTATTTGAAGGGCAATTCCCTTTCAGTTATTGGAATCAGTTCTCCGGAATATACTTTTACAAGTACAAATTTAAACATTAAATTTCTAGCCACAGGCTTTCCTTATTTTTTCAGCGATCTCGTTTTTACAGTTAAAAATGGTGGTCAAAAAGCTTCTAGTTACTTTATTTTAGTAAATGACACGGTCGCTACAGGGGATTATAAAGCATTGGATGATTTTCACAAAAAGCCACAGAATGCTGCACGTATAAAAAGTATCAGCCCAAGTGCGGATACTTTTAGTATTTCGAAAGCGGAGATTAATAGCTTAATTCAAAAGATTAACACTCAGAAACCACAAAATTTTGAACTAAAAATTGTACTTGTAAATACACAAGATGGGAAAAGTAGCTATAATGTGGACACGATCAAAATTAAAAAACCTGCAACTTAAGATCGTATTATTTTTTCCAAAATTGTTCACGCATTTTTTTTCTTTGTAATGCAGATTCAAAACGCTCTTGATCTTTATTCGAAGTCACGTCTACCTTGGCTATTTCTACGGGTCGAGAGTTTTCATCAACTGCTACCATTGTAAAATAACTTGATAAGACATGGTTGCGGATGCGTGTGCGCGTATTTTCTGAAACAACTTTAATCCCTATTTCCATTGACGATTTACCTGTGTAATTTACATTGGCTAAAAAGGTAACAAGCTCGCCCACATGTATGGGGTGTCTAAAAAAAACTTGATCCGCTGATAAAGTAACAACATAGTGACCTGAATAGCGCGAAGCACAAACATATGCAACTTGATCAAGCAGTCGCATGATGGCTCCACCGTGAACTTTTCCAGAAAAATTCACCATGTCTGGAGTCATAAGCACTGTCATTTCGATAGATTTATCATGAACAATTACTTTTTTCATGTTTGTGACCTTTTTGTTAATTTATTTATTTTTATATTATATTTTTGTTAAGTTCCTTGCAAGCTGCCAATAAAAATGTCATTTTTTTCGCATAATTCCTGCAATTTTTGCGTAGCAATTTTTTTCTCATCGAGTGATTTTAAGAATAGCGAAGGGATAGATTGAAAATCAAAAAGTGAGAAAAATTCTGATGAATGTGAACCAGGGAAAAAAATAAGTTCTTCTTCTGTGTTTTTTACAATAACTTCTTGAAGTAGAGCAAGAGCGTAACTAAAATTGTTGAAGTAAATTGAATGAATTACATTTTGAAAATCATCCCCTTTGTTGATAAAAGCAATTGCACAAATGGTTTGATCATAGCTTAATAGATAGAGTTGCATTTTTCTAATTTTTATAATGTCTGTAAATTCTAAATAAGAAAGAATAGATTCAGACTTTGGAGCATTGCGAACGATAAATTGCCAAATATTATATTTTTTCTTTTCATCTATTTCTACTAAATTATTAATACTCAAGAAATCTAGTTTTCTTTCTTCAATTGTCTGCAGTGCTTTATTGTATTCCGTTTTAAATTTTCTTAATTTATTAAGATATATAGATGTCGAAATTCTTGAATTTACTTGGGCTAAATAAGTTTTGCCTGCAGGAACGTAATTTAAATTTGTATACAGTGATTTATAGTCACTAAATAAAAATAAAAAATCAGCTAGATTTTCTTTTGCTTTAGCTTCAACTTCCATTAAAATCTTTTTAGCGAAACCTTTCTTTCTAAAATTTGGATGGGTGCACACGCTTCCTATACAATAAGAATTTAACATTCGATTGGGTAATTGAAAGTGAATGGGGTGTATTGAACAGAATGCAACCGCTTGCCCATTAATTTTATATAAAAAGAGATTTTCTTTATTTTCTTGATTAAAAACTTGAGGAAAATTATTTAGGTAGTCATTACTTTCAAAGCAGATATTGGTCAAATATTCTAATTCTCTAAAAGAGATATTTTTTTCTCGGACGATTTCTGGGAAAACATCCGAATTGTGCATTTAGACTTTCCTTTCCGCTAAATGACCTATTTTTTCTCCCATTTGAACGAGAGTTTCCAAGCCCTGTTCAGAAGATTTCACAATATCAGTGTCAAATTCCATTATACCATTTTCAAAAAAGAAAATGCAGGTGCTTCCGCCAAATTTAAAGTAACCTTTTTCATCTCCTTTTTCGACTTGTACAGCAGGTCTATAAGTTTGCACGATAGTTCCTACAAAAAGTGCACCCACTTCCATTAACAGAACTTTGCCAAATTGATCGGAATCCAGCTCACATAAAGTGCGCTTGTTCATGCAGTACACGGGAATTTGTTGTTCTAATGCATAAGGATTTACGGAATGAAGAAGTCCTGGAACTGTTTTTGTGATCCCTGCTTTACCAGAAACGGGAAAGTGAAATCGATGGTAATCTGAAGGGCATAATCTAAGAATGGCACAAGAACCATTTTTATAGCGTTCGACTAAACTTTCATTGCCCTGAAAAAGATCAATGAGTTGAATAGGAGCCCATTTGACATAACTTAAAGTTGTTTCTGATATTTTTGGAAAAACGAGCAACCTTCCATCACCAGGGGATATAATGCTGCTACTCAAGCGATTGATTGGTCGCGCCCGTGGATGTAATTTTCTTGCAAAAAAATCATTAAAGGAATGATATTCTGAAATGTCTTTTTCTGATTCAGAGACATCGATGCCCATGTTATTTACGAATTCTTCAATTTTATGCTTACTGGCTCCAGAATCGTTGTAAGCGCCATAAATGTTACTGATCCATTTATTCGTTAAAAATTTTGCAGTAAAAGCAGCTCCAGCAGGACTTCCATAAAAAACTTTCATAGCGTCTTCGCCATAAATTTTTTCTATGAATTTTTCTCCACTTTTTCTTTTAATAACTTCAATTTGCTTAGTGGCGCTTCCTAAAATAGATTTTAACATTTTTATTGCTTCCCTGATCGATAGCACTTAATTTTTACAAGCAATTGACTCTTATGGTTTATCCTTGAGCAGTTGCTAACAATCTTTCTATGATTTTTCCACCTTGAACACCACTCCCTGGTCCCATTTTTATAAGATGGTGTGCATTTTCTTCAAAGAGTTCATGATGCTCTACAACGACAAATGTATGCCCTTCATTGCAAAGACGCAATAAAGTTTCAAGAAGGTTTCCAATGTCAAAATCGGAGAGCCCTCGGGTGGGTTCGTCAAGTAGGCAGAAGATTTTTTTGGAAGACTTTGAAAGAGCTGCGCAAATACGCAGTCGTTGCGCTTCGCCGCCTGACATTGAGGATGTGGGTAGACCTAATGGAATGTGACCTAATCCAAGCTGTTTACAAAGTATAAGGGCTTTGGCAAAACCTTGTTGCCTGCCAAGAGTAGACAGGCATTCATTGATACTTGTGGAAAGCCACTCACTGATATTTTTTTTATTCCAAGTGACAGTCAGAATCTCGTTGCGGTAGCGCGAGCCATTGCATTCTGGACACACTTTTTCTACGGAACCTAAAAAGAATAAATCATCCTCAATGGTGCCTTTCCCATTGCAATATTCACATCCACCTGCACCATTAAAAGAGAAATCGGAAAGTTGTAGGCCTTGGGCTTTTGCTTCATGAGTCGCTGCAAAGTTTTTTCGTAAAATATCCATAAGTCCTAAAATTGTTGCTGGGACGCTCGAAATAGTTCGGTGCAAAGCTTTCTGTTCAACACTTATTATATCGTTATTTTCAAAAAAATAATTAGGAAAACTAAAATGTTCCCAGGTTCCAATTTTTGCGTCTGCATCGAAGTCAGAATTTTCAGTGCTTTGAATTTCTTTATATTTATCTAGAGCGGCTCCAAGGCCAAAACGAATAAGAGTTGATTTTCCAGCACCACTTGGGCCTATAATTACATTCAATTTTCCTAAAATAAATTCAATATCTAAATTGTGACAATTCATTGCTGAAAATTTATTTAAAATAATAGAATTATTTCTTTGGAAAGAGTTAATAGGAAAAATATTCATTTTGTTTAAATTCAATAAACTATTGCTTATTTGTGTTTGAAAACATCTTGGTATTTTATTTTTCACCGTCAGCAAAGAACCTCCCTCTTCTCCACCGCCTGGTCCTAATTCAAATATTTCGTCTGCACTTGATATCAATTGTTTATCGTGTTCAACCATGAGAATTGTGTTACCTAAATCACGCAATTCTTCTATACAATGTATAAGTGATGGAATTTCATTTTTGCCGAGTCCAATGCTGGGTTCATCTAATACATAGAGTGCATCGGTCAGGCCATTACCAATAACTCGCGTTAAAAGCACGCGCTGATATTCCCCTCCTGATAAGGTTTTGCACCTTCTAAAGAGTTGAGCAGAACCGAGCCCTAGCTTTACGAGAAGAGATACTTTTTTATAGACTTCTTCATATATTTCTTGAATTGCATTGATTTTTTTTTCGAATTTTTTTTCACACTTAATCTGCTCAAGCCAATTAAGTGTTTTAGATATTTCTTGTTGGAAAAGATCATTATATGATGAATGAAAACACTTTGCATTCATCCCTGCTTTCCCTAAGCGAGCACCTAGACATTCTGGACAAGTTTCATATTTTCTATATTTAGCAAGTAGTATTCTTGAAGTGCTTTTATAGCGTTCCTGTTCAAGAATATCAAAGAAATTTTTTAAAGTAACATATTCACTTTGGTTTTTGCTTTTTTTATCTAAATCATCTCCTATCCAGATAAAATCTTTCGCTTCACTTGAGAGTTTTTCATAGGGGATATTTGTTTTTATATTTCTTTTTTTACAAGCTCTTATAAGTTCTTCTTTCATCCATAAAAATGTATCAGAATTCCAAGGTTTTATTGCTCCATCTATGATTGATAAATTAGGATTTGGAATAATTTTGAGATGATCAAGCACAGGAGTATTTCCAAGTCCATTGCAATTTGCGCATGCCCCTAAAATAGATTGCCAATCTAAATCATTCAATTGAATAATAGTCGTCTGTTGGTTGCAACTTGTACAGAATGGTTGAACGTGAAATACTTTTTTTTCGTCACTCAAATCTTTTTTGTTACTTAATTTAACTAAATTTATATATGAAAATCGAGGGGAGAATTTTACCTGTGACCAAATCGTCTCTATACGATTAGATAGTTCATCTTTATTTAATTGCCAATTAATACGATCTAATATAATTTCAAATTCTTTGGGAATTATTCTATTTTTATGAGTCAAAAATTCTTCTAAATCAACTATTTCATTGTCGATATGTGCTCTGGAATAGCCTTCAAAAATAAGATCTTCTATGCTTTTTTTTGACTGGATCGCATAAGGAACAGAAATCAAGTAATTTAAATTATTTTTTTTAATATCTTCGTTATTTAAAAAATCTATAAGATCTTTTGCTTGATCAACATTGACTTGTGATCCACATTTCGCACAGGATGGTTCCATCAATGCGATAAAAAGATTACGCAGAGGCGTTGCAATATCAGCAGAAGATGCAATGACACTGCGAGGATCTCCTGTTTTATTATTTTGTTTCAAAGACACGGCTGCTGGAATATTATCAATTTCAACAAACTCACCTTGAGGAAGACCTTGGAGAAACTGTCTCTCATATGTCCCTAAAGTTTCAAGAAATCTTCGTTGTGATTCGGAATAAATTGTATCGAATGCTAAACTGCTTTTCCCGCTTCCCGAAACTCCTGTGATTGCAATCCATTTTTTTAACGGTATTTTGAGATTGATATTTTTTAAATTATGAGTTTTAACCCCTTCACAAATTAAAAATTCAGAGTTTCCTGTCATATTGTCTTCTTTTTATATATTGTTACTCATACTGAAGACTCGTTCATATCTATTTCTTCATCAGTATGGAATTTATTTTCACGTATTGTAAGAAAATTTGTAATCCATTCATTATTTAAATTCAAAAGATCTGCTTTTGTACCAACCCCAATTATTTTTCCATCTTTTAAGATAGCAACTTTTTTTGCAAATCGAAATGCCACATCAATATTTGAGGTCACGCAAACCATGGTGGTACCGATTTGCCGTCCAATGCGGTGTATGATGTCTATTACTATTGTTGTCGTAACAGGATCAAGACCTGCAGTGGGTTCATCTAAGAGAGCAAGTTCTGGATTGGTGATAAGAGCCCGTATAAAGCCAACTCTTCTACGCATCCCGCCGGAAAGCTCACTTGGGAGTTTGTCTGCTGCGTGGGTGAGATTAACTTGAGCTAAGAAATTTGGAATTCTTTCTTCCCGTTCTTTTTGGGTGAATTGAGTCATGTTTTCCATAGCAAAATCTATGTTTTCACTCACAGTCATAAAATCAAAAAGAGCGCCCTGTTGAAAGGCAATGCCAATTTTTTTTAAGATTTCTGAACGCTCTTTGTGCAGTAATGAGTTTATATTTTTGCCAAATACATTGAGCGTTCCTGATTGCGGTTCAATGATTCCTAATATAATCTTAAGAAGTGTGCTTTTACCTGAGCCCCCAGGACCTAGGATAGTTAAAGATTCGCCTTTAAATATTTCGAGATCTAAGTTTTGTAGGACAGGTTTATTTTTTATAAAAGAGACATTTATGTCATTTAGTGTCACAATTTTTGTTGATTGCACTCAGCCTCCTTAACTTTTGCCTGACAGTTTTATAGGTTAGGATATTATTGTATAATTTGCAATTGTTGAGTAAGTGTTTAGAAGCTTATAATTTTATTTCATAACTTAAACTAGGATCGGGTTAAGAGATTATAATGAATATTATTTTTAAAAGATTTTTCCTATTTTTCTTGCTTGCTATTTGTTTTATTTTATTTTCCAGCAAAAAAGTTATAGCTGCAGAAGAGCAAAATCATAAATCACTCGTTACTTTGGGTGATGATGAAATTATGATGGATTCAATTAAATCAAAAATCGTGGCTTGTGCAGAATTGCGAAATAGGATTGTTTCTTATATAGATCGAATTTATTACTTGAATGATTGTAAATTAAGACCCGTCAAAAATTCAGAAATCGTAAATAAATTTGTTCAAATAAGAAAAAAACATATTGTGAATCTTTCGAGTGAAGTTTTTTCTCTTATTCCAATTGGCGAGAATTATACTTATGATGATTATTACAACGATTTTGAAAAAAAGAATACAATTAATTTTAAATATTTATGCCAGAATTATGATAAAAGTATTCTAACATCAGATAGTATAATATACTATTATATTGATAATTGTAAGAGAAGACCGTTTTCAAAATATAGTGATGTTTTAAAATTTAGTGAAAAAAGTCGTCCTATTTACACTTTAGCTCCTCAGATTCTTGGTGAGTTCCCCATAGGCAATGCAATAGTGGTTGAAAAAACAAATTTAATTGTGAATGAGAGTGAAGAAATAATTAAAAGAAATCTGCCGTCACCGCAAAAATTATGTGGTTCCTTGAATCGTAAAGTTGTTACTTTTCATGAAAGCTATTACTTTATCGAAGATTGTCATCTATTTAAAATAAAAGATTTAACTCTAGAAATTCAAAGAAAAGCAGATACTAAAGGCGGAATAGAAGAGCTTACCGTAAAACAAAAACTTGGAATTCCAGAAGGCGAAGAAATAAATGCTGCTGAAGTATTAAAAAAATTAAGATGATTTTTTGTTTTATTATTATATAATTTTTTGTTAAGCAAGATTTTCCACTAAATATTCATGCTTTTTATGATTTTTGAACTTTTTTTGTCTCTTAATACTACTTTTGTATTTGAATAGTAATTTATTAAAATATTTTCTGTAACTTTTTTAGTGCTTTTCTTATCAAGGACTTTTCGAATAGGCAAAAACCAAAAATGATGATCTTTGTAAGGTGGATAGTAATTTGCTAAAATACTTCCTGATAATAGAACATTATAATTTATTTCAACTTTTAATCTCCCTCGTGTAGCTGTAAGCTCAGCAATCACGGCCTCCTTTGGCTTTAGAGTAACGGATAATCCTGTCGTTGTTCCAACAGTCGTCATATGGCGGGTTGTTCCCCCTTTCCCCCAAGTGTGTTCAAAGCCAATTGAGGTCGTTGCTTCTGTTTCTACTGCTAAAACTGAGAATTTCCCTTTAATATTGAAGCCACCAGAAAGTTTATTTGAACTGTTCCAAGAGCTTTCAATTGTGTTGGCAACAGATTCAGTTATTGAGGCATTATATGTGGCAGCAATTGAACTTTTATTTTCAAATTCTTTTTGACTGATGATCACTTTTTCTTGCTGAACATCTAAAATAGATATATCTGCAACATAGTAACTCGCTTTAACTGGTGACCAATTGTAATCATTATATATTTTGCCCCAAGGGTAATCCTCAGGTAATAAGTGAACATCTTCAGGTCTTTCTCCAAAATGATTTTCAACTGCGCTCTTAAGCTGTGAATCTTTTCCTATATTAAACATTTCTCTTTCTTCGGGAGTTATAAAGTGTTCTTCATAGCCAAAAGGCAAAACTTCAGTATTGAATACATCGGAACCAGATATAATTTCTAAATTAATCGGCACTATATACCTCCATTTATGCTATTTTATTGAAACAGAAATATAAAAATTTATTTTTCTGTTGCTTCTAATTTAATATTTGCTAGTTTTTACATTGCCTAAAAATATTTTGCAAGTATCGCTTTTAAAAATTTGGGTTTATATTTTTTTATTATTTAAATTGAGGTTTGGCGGCATAATTTATTAATAATCAGCACTTTCAGGTAATATTTTCAAAATGATCCCACGCATTAAATTCCGATTTGGCCAAGCTTTTACCGGTTGCATACCAGACTGAAGCCAGTCATTTCCATACCCGATTGTCACAATTTGATCAGGATTAAGTTTAAATTTTCTTATAAAATAATTTCCAACAGCTTGGGCTCGCATCAACGATTCTAATCTTAAATCTTCGCTTTTACCTGCTGCAATATAAAAACCATCTATTTCTAGTCTTCCATTTATTTTTTTAAAATGATTAAATTTATTATTGAGAAATTCTTCTCCTTCAGGAGTAATATCGTAAGAATACTCACCGCTTCCTAAATATACAAAAATATCTTCATAAGCTATTTCAATTTTAGGACTTATTGAAATTTTTCTCGAAACTGATTTTTCAACCGGAAAAACACTGTCCCCCGCCATTGGGCGCCAATAAAAATTTCCGGTTTCAATAAATTTCTTAGGAAACTTTACAGAAGAACCTTGAATCATATCGATTCCTTTAATTGTTGCTTCAACTGTATTGCCATTTACATTTTCTACATTTCCTCGTCCTAAATAGACCCATCTCCCTGGAGGTAGACATCGAGCAATTTGCACTTCACCACCAATTGAAGGTTTTTGGTAAAATGCTAAATTTTTATTTGTATATAAGTCCCAGCCGACCTTAAATTCATTTTTCATATTTGACCGTTCTGAGTAAGTTAACTTAAGAGTTTGTGGATCAAGTGAAGCAGGCGTGCATTCTTCATTTGGGTAGGAAGTTTGATAAAAATAGCTTATGAGAGACAATGCTGAACATACGTTTGTGAGGGATAAACAGACTAAAAATGCTCCCATTGGTTTAGCATAATGAATGAGTGATTTAAAAATCAAGTTTCGTTTCATAATTTTCCTAATAGCTCATTTTAGACTTGATCCATTGCCATCTTTTCGGCAACCTGCGCATGAACCAGTGGGCAAATTTTTTAATTTGTCAAGACTTTAAGATTTTATACGGAAGATTTTTGCAGATGAGAAAAGTTGGAACAATTATAGATAATTTGCGTAAAGGGGAAAAAGCTCCTGATAGGCATGAAAATCCTTATTTAAAAGAAGCTCTCGGTTTATCTGATTTTCTCTTAACCCAAAATGAGTTGCATGAAAAATACGCCTCATTGTTTACCGATATGACTAAACCAATTGTAATTGAAGTTGGTTGTTATATGGGAAAAACTGTTCTTGAACTTGTCGAAAATAATAAAGATAAAAATATTTTAGGCTTAGATATTACTTATAAGAGGGTAGTGAAAGCTGCACGTAAACTCAAAAGAAATTCTTCCGAAAATGGGCGGATAGCTATATGTGATGGAAAATCTTTTTTAAGTGAAATCGTGCCAGATAATTCTCTCCTTGGTATTTGTATTTTTTTCCCAGATCCATGGCCTAAAGATAGACATGAAAAAAATAGGCTATTAAAATCTGATTTCATAAAGTTATTACATGCAAAGCTCGTACCTGGCGGATTTTTTTGGTTTAAAACAGATCATGAACCCTACTTTTTGGAAACACAGAAATTTGTTTTAAGCTCAGGTTTTACGCCTGATGATGCAAATGACTCTTCCCCTTTGGCAAAGCCACGAAATATTAGGGGTGATTCTTACGAAACAGCATTTCAAAAACTTTTTACTGCAAAAGGAGTTCCTTTTTATCAAAGAGTTTTTCTTAAACATTAGAAAGAATTTTCATGCTCCATAAATTAACAAAAGATGGTCTTTCCAATTCAAAAACAGCACAAAATGCAGCCTTAATTGCAGCATTTTGTGCAGCATTTTTAGCTATAGGTAAACTCACGCTTTTTTTTATGACGGGTTCATTGATTGTCGCATTATCAGCTCTTGATAGTACAATGGATATGGTTGTTAGTTTGGTGAATCGCAAAATTGTTAAGTTTGCTCGCCTTGATCCTGATCACAATCATCCCTATGGCCATGGTCGTGCTGAAAGTATTGCTGCTTTAGGCCAGGGCAGCCTCATAATTGGTGGCGGAATTGCGATTGTTGTTTCAAGCGTAAGGCAGATTTATGATGTTTTATCGGGAATTTCTCTTGAAGTAAATCATTCAGATTGGAAGCAGATTGCATTTTTTATTATTGCAGCTTTTGTCAGCCTTTTTGTAACAAAATGGCTAAAAGTAAATGGATTAAAATTGAAGAGCCCAGCTCTTATAGCAGATGCTGAGCATTATAAAGTAGATTTCGTGACAAATATATCCTCAACGTTAGCGCTTATACTAATAGCTGTATCTGGATATACTATTTTAGACCCAGTGATTGCATTGATATTTTCTATGTATATTATTTATGGATCTTTCGGATTGGTTAAAACAAGCATTAATGAACTCATGGATCATGATATTCCTGAAGAAATAAAAGAGACAGCTAAAAAAATTGTAAAAGGTACAGATGAGCGGATTTTAGATATTCATCGTTTCCGTGCGCGTAAGAGCGGACATAGGTATTTTTTCGACTTCCATGTTACTTTACCTGAGGATTTATTATTTAATGAAGTTCATATTATAATCGAAAATATTGAAAATGTTTTATCTTCAGAATTTGAAGGGGATGTTATTGTGCATGCTGATCCGAGTAGCGTAAGACCAGAAAAATGATTATAAAACCAGATATAATTGAACTTTTTAAAAAATGTGATGCCCATGTTTCAGGTGTGTTTTCTTTTGAAGATAAAAAGTTTTTAAGCATCTTTGAAAAAGACTTAAGAGCTTTTGAACAGTGGATAAGTGAAAACTCTCATGCAGGGATGAAATTTTTAGAAAATAATATTGATGCAAGAAAAGATCCTTCGTTTATTTTACAAGAATCAAAAACAGCTCTTATTTTTCTTTTTCCGTACTCATTAGGACATCGTGTTAGAAATAGAAAAACAAACGCGAAAGCAATAAAAATTAAAAAAAATTCGTTAATTGGGGAAAAATTAATTTCTAAATATGTATACGGAAAAGATTATCATAAAGTATTAAAAAAAAATTTAGAGAAAATTGCGCATGCTTTGCAGAAGCATTTAAATATAAATTTTGCTTTTCGACCCGTTATCGACTCGATCCCTTTTTTCGATAGGGCTCATGCCAGAGAGGCTCATTTGGGCTTTATTGGTAAAAATACTATGCTTATTCGTCCTGGCATGGGGAGTTTCTTTTTTATAGCAACGCTTCTTATTGATTTGCCTTACTCTGAAATTGTCGAAAATAATTTAAAAAACAAATTGAATCCAATAGCCAATTTAGATTGCGGTGATTGTCAAAAATGTTTAGATGCTTGTCCTACGAGTGCTCTAACAAAGCCTTATTATTTAGATGCAAATAAATGTATTTCATATTTAACAATAGAACATAGAGATATTGTGCCAAAGGAATATTTAGCACATTTTGCCAAGACGATTTATGGATGTGATATTTGTCAAGACGTGTGTCCTTATAATTTAGTTACAAATGATTTTGGTATTTTAAAAGAATTTTCAGAATTCAATAAAAATTTTTTAAATATAACAATGCATAATATTGCTTTAATGACTCCGTTCGAATATGAAAAGTGGTTTGGTGGGACGGCTGCAACTCGAGCAAAATATCAAGGACTTATCAGAAATGCATTGTATCATTTATACGCAGTTCAGGATGAGAATATGGAGAATATTTTAAGACATCATGAAAACTCAGAGTTCAAACTCATTTCAGAAACTGTCAAACAAATACGCAATTTTTAAAGTGAAATTTTATGTTTAACTTGCTTTTGCAGGTTCGAGATGGCAGCTTTGTACTTTCCAAATGTTTTAAAAAATGTATTCTGTCAAAGGTAACTAAATAATTAAAAACTGGATACCTCTTGACGATGATTATGAGCTGTTAAGGAAGATAAAATGCTGCAAAATAGCATATTGATAAAGATTGTTTTTATAGCAATATTCTCGATTTTTTTTATATCATGCCAGACTTCGAAGCCTCTTCCCTCTGGGATTCAAACTGGATATGAGGCTGTCAATCCGGCTTCTATCATCGCAGTTCCTCTTTTTATTTTGCCTGACCCTTCAAAAACCATATCGATCGATCTCGCAACTATATCTTCTGAAAATATAATTGCTTTATTGCAAAAAAAAGTAATTGATTCTTTTGATGGACAGCCAAATATAAATGGATACCCATTTGAAGTGGTGCAAAAAGCATTATTAAAAAGCAATTCAAACGTTCTTCTCAAATTAAATGAAACAATGAAGAATGTTGCAAATAGATTTTCATCGCGCGATTCTTCTGTTCGTACTCTTATAACTTCTTCATGTTTATCAAGGCGCAATTTTCTTGAATTTTATTCTTATTGTCTTGCGACTGAACCTACTTGGATTGACAATTTAAATACATTAACTGCTCGTGTTATGAATGCAGATACAGCACTTATTTTGGTTATTAACCAAATTGAATCGCATTTCGTTGATGGTATTTATTCTATAACGGGTGGATTTTCTGTATTATTAGTTGATACAAACAATGCAAAACTTGTATGGGGAAAAGATGGCAATTTAACATTGCAAAACCCTCCTGAGAAAAAATATTTCCCGTATTGGTCAGACCTAATAAATGGAGTTTTTACAAATAATTTCTGGGATGATTTCCCAGGAAGAGTAGTCGATAAAAAGATAAAGAAAAAATAAAATGCAGTAGAAGGAAAAAATAAATGTCATCTACTAAAAGCGATTTAAAACGGAAAAAAGAGTTTGTGACAGCATCTCGATCTGTAGTTGATGAACTTTATTTTCCTAGTAATGCTATGACAGACAGCGAATATTTAAGCAAAATTAATTTTCCTGGAGAGTTCCCTTTTACACGTGGTGTGCACTCTGGAATGTACCGCAGCAGCTTATGGACAATGCGCCAGTACGCTGGATTTGCGAGTGCGGAAGAAAGTAATAAAAGATATAAATATTTATTAGCTCAAGGACAAACGGGTTTGAGTGTCGCCTTCGATTTACCCACACAAATTGGTTATGACTCGGACAGTGATGAAGCGGCTGGAGAGGTTGGTAAGGTCGGAGTTGCGATCGATACGCTTGCAGATATGGAGATATTATTTAATGGCATTCCGTTAGATAAAATATCAACTTCTATGACTATAAATTCTTCTGCAGCAGTTTTATTGGCTCTTTATATTGCAGTGGCTGAAAAACAAGGAATAAGTAGCCTTAAATTACGTGGCACGATACAAAATGATATATTAAAAGAATATATTGCGCGTGGTACATATATTTTTCCTCCACAACCTTCTATGCGTATTATCACCGATATATTTGCTTTTTGTAAGGAGCATGTCCCTCTGTGGAATACTATATCAATCAGTGGATATCATATTCGTGAAGCAGGAAGTACAGCATCTGAAGAGGTTGGCTTTACCCTTGCAGATGGAATTGCTTATGTAGAAGCTGCAGTAAAAGTAGGATTAAATGTGGATGAATTCGCTCCAAGGCTTTCCTTCTTTTTTAATTCATATACCGATCTTCTTGAAGAAGTAGGGAAATTCAGAGCGGCGCGTCGAGTGTGGGCAAAAATAATGAAAGAGCGTTTTGGCGCTCAGAATCCCAAAAGTCTTATGCTGCGTTTCCATACGCAAACAGCAGGTTCAACATTAACGGCTCAGCAACCCGAAAATAATATTGTCCGCGTGACTATTCAAGCCCTTGCAGCAGTTTTGGGTGGAACTCAGAGTTTACATACGAACTCAAAAGATGAAGCATTGGCTTTGCCGACTGAAGAATCTGCACGTATAGCGCTTAGAACTCAGCAAATAATTGCACATGAAAGTGGCGTGGCTGAAACAGTCGATCCTTTGGCTGGAAGTTATTATATAGAAGCTATAACCGATCGAATTGAAAATGAAGTCGTTGATATTATCAAAAAAATAGATTCTCTTGGCGGTATGGTTCAGGCTATTGAACAAGGATATGTTCAAGCTTCTATTCAAAAATCTGCATATCAATATCAACAAGATATCGAATCTCTTGAGCGCGTGATAGTTGGGGTAAATAAATTTGTAGTAGAAGAAAAACAACTAGAAGGACTTCTTAGGGTTGAGGAAACAGTAGAGAAAATTCAGATTGAAAGTTTAAAAAAAATAAAACGTAAAAGAGATACTTTAGCTGTTACAGAGGCCTTAATAAAATTAAAAGGTGCAGCGCAAGGAACTGACAATTTAATGCCGCATATTTTGTCTGCGGTACGCGCTTATGCAAGTATTGGTGAGATTTGTAATACTTTAAGAGAAGTCTTTGGCGAATATAAAGAAAGTGTAATATTATGAGTAATACTGTGACACAGTTAAAGGAAGACCGTAAATCATTTCCCGTAATAAAAATTAACTATGATAATAGAAAGCCACTCGTACGGCCCAATTGGGATGACTACTTTCTAGATATTGCTGAAGCTGTTTCTAAGCGAAGTCATGATGGTGAAACCCAGGTTGGTGTTGTAGTTATTGATGAAAATAAAAGAATTTTAGCGACTGGGTACAATGGATTCCCTCCTGGTTGTGATGATAAAAAACTGCCAAACCTACGCCCAGATAAATATCCTTTTATGGTACATGCTGAAATCAATGCAATTGCGGCATCGCGGCAAGATCTCAGAAACTCCGCTCTTTACTGTACCTACAGCCCCTGTCGAGATTGTGCAAAAGCAATCATAACTGCTGGAGTAAAAAGAGTTGTGTTCAAGAAGGCTTATAAGAATGAAGATTACGATTTTGTTATGGATTTTTTAAAAGCTTGTGACGTTGAAGTTCGCCAAGTTAAGTAATAACTCTAAGACAAAATCATTTGCACTCATCTATATTTTCAGCTAAATAGACTTTGGATAGGGGCTTATTAATGAACTTAGGTGCCAGAGACTATGAATAGTTTTATAATTTTAATTGGTTATGTATTATCTTTCTTTTTCTCACATGCAGTCATTGCTCAAGAAAAAAACGACAATAATTTTGTGCTAATAAGTAATAATTCGCAAAAATCTAAAAGCTTAGATTACCGTATCCCTGATTCCGATTCTGTAGAAAGTTTTACAAAATTAAGTTACGAATTTCAAAAAAAGTTTCCCAATCTCTCTCCCATTTATTTATTTGACGATGAAGAATATGTTGACTCAAAATTAAACCAGAATATCCTTGCCTTTAATAGAAAAAATATTTTATTTTTAATTAATAATAATAAAATTATTTCAAAACTTGGAAAGATTATTGATGCAAATAATCAAGCCATACAGCCTTTTATAAATTCAATCTCAAACTCCAAGTTAATCGTGGCTTATTGTGATACAAAAGCAACTCCAATAGCAATCGTTTTGGATAATAAAAATGGCGCAGTTTATTCTGTGAAGCGTACCAATAACCAAGATATTTCAATTAAACAAATTGGCCTTTCAAATATTCCTTTGCCACTCTAAATTTAAAGTAATGGACTTAGTAATTTGCCCATTTATTGAGTGAATGTTATTTATAATTCATTTTGAATATTTTAAAAACTATTTTTATTTTAAGTGAAAAGAAATAAAAAAAAATTATTCTCTCAGCAGCCTTGACAGCATTGAGCGAGCGCTTATTTTCCAGCTGAGGTATCGGGAGGAAGTCTCCTCTCACCTTTAAAATTAAGTTTTTAATGTTGTGGTTTATTTCCACTTTTTGGAGGCTCATTATGAAGATTCGTCCACTTTCCGACCGTATTTTAGTGAAACGCGTTGCTGAAGAAACTAAGACAGCTGGAGGGATTTTGATTCCTGACAATGCTAAAGAAAAGCCGGTTGAAGCGACTGTTGTTGCTGTTGGCAACGGCAAGGTGCTTGCAGACGGTAAAGTACGTGCCATAGACATTAAAGTTGGTGATCGTGTTCTTTTCAGCAAATACAGCGGAACTGAAATCAAAGTTGAAGGCGAAGATCATCTTATTCTTCGTGAAGACGACGTACTTGGTGTTATTGGTTAAGAAGCAAACACCCCATTCCTTATTTTGGGGCTTAATAAATTTAAAAAACTTTAGGAGATATCCATGTCAGCTAAGATGATTAATTTTGGTGAAGATGCTCGTAAAAAAATTCTTGTTGGTGTGAACACCCTTGCAGATGCTGTAAAAGTTACAATGGGGCCTAGAGGTCGTAACGTTGCAATTGATAAGTCATTTGGTTCACCAAATGTAACTAAAGATGGTGTGACAGTTGCTAAAGAAATCGAGCTTGAAGACAAGTTCGAAAACATGGGTGCGCAAATGGTAAAGGAAGTTGCATCTAAAACTTCTGATATCGCTGGAGACGGTACAACAACCGCAACTGTTCTTGCTCAAGCTATCTATCGCGAAGGCGTTAAACTCGTTGCAGCTGGTCACAATCCAATGGATTTAAAGCGCGGGATTGATAAAGCAGTCAGTGCAGTCACAGCTGAACTTAAGAAAGTAAGCAAAGCAATTTCAAGTCACAATGAAATAGCGCAAGTTGGTACGATCTCAGCAAACTCCGATCAGTATATTGGTGACATTCTCGCAAAAGCTATGGAAAAAGTAGGCAAGCAAGGCGTTATCCAAATTGAAGAAGCAAAAGGCATGGAAACAACTCTTGATGTTGTTGAAGGTATGCAATTCGATCGTGGTTATTTATCCAATTACTTTGTAAATGACGCGGAAAGAATGGAAGTAAATTACGAAGATGCTTATGTTCTTATCTTCGATAAAAAACTCTCTTCTCTTAAAGATCTTGTGCCAATTCTTGAAAAAGTAATTCGCACTGGTAAACCACTTCTTGTTATTGCTGAAGATGTTGAAGGCGAAGCTCTTGCAGCGCTTGTTCTTAACCGTCTCCGCGCAAATCTTAAGATCGTTGCTGTGAAAGCTCCTGGCTTTGGTGACCGTCGCAAGGCAATGCTTGAAGATATTGCAATTCTTACTGGTGCAACAGTTATTTCTGAAGAACTTGGAATGAAACTCGAAGCAACGGCTATTGAACAACTTGGTATTGCAAAACGTGTGCGTTGTGACAAAGACAACACAACAATTATTGACGGCCAAGGAGCAAAGGCAGATATCGAAGCGCGCGTTAAACAACTTAACAAACAAATCGTTGACACAACTTCCGATTACGACCGTGAAAAATTGCAAGAACGTCTTGCAAAACTTTCTGGTGGCGTAGCTGTTATTCGTGTCGGTGCTGCAACTGAAACAGAAATGAAAGAAAAGAAAGCGCGTGTTGAAGATGCATTGCATGCAACCCGTGCAGCGGTTGAAGAAGGTATCGTCCCAGGGGGTGGAGTTGCACTTATTCGTGCACAAAAAGTACTCGAAACACTTCGCGCAAATTCTAACAACGATGAGCGTTTTGGAATTGATATCATTTCCCGTTCTTGCGAAGAACCACTTCGCCAAATCGTTGCAAATGGTGGATATGAGCCATCTGTGGTTGTAAACAATGTGCGTGAAAGCACATGCGCTAACTATGGCTTTAATGCTAAAGAAGAGCGCTATGAAGACATGGTTGCAGCTGGTATTATTGACCCAACTAAAGTAACTCGCTCAGCATTGCAAAATGCAGCTTCTGTTGCTTCACTACTACTTACAACTGAGTGCATGATTGCTGAGCGTCCAAAAGACGACAAAGCAGCTCCTGCGCCAGGTGCTGGTTACCCAGGCATGATGTAATTTCTTTATAAGAAATTATTTTTAACCCCGAGTTCAATTTTTTTGAATTCGGGGTTTTTAATTTGTACAGTGAATAAAAAATTTATTATATTTTATAATGTCATCTATATATGATTTATCGAGAATATTTATCAATGAATTCATGATCAGTCATACAAAGCAAACGTATTCCTTCAATAATGCTAAGATTCATGGAATAAAAAGTCCAACAAAAAAGGACATATAAAAGTCCGACTCCAAATTTTCCTAAATAAAATTTATGAGTTCCAATACCTCTTAAGAGAAAAGTAAATTATTTAAAAGTAAAATTTAATTATTTTTAGATAGAATTCTACTTTACAAAAAGCAATTAGCTATCTTAAATATTTACAAATAAAGAGTTATTTTGGATAAATAAAATTAGTGGGTGTTAATTAATATAAGTTATAACAGATGAGACTTCTTCTCTAATTTTTTTAGGTTGTTCATTTATTCGGTAGCCGAAAGCAGATATAGCAACAAGATCAAAAGTATTCCAATTAATATATTCAACAAGAAGTGGTTTTAATTTTTCCGAATCAAAACCTTCTATCGGACAAGAATCAATTCTTAATGTCGTTGCTCCTGTTAACATATTGGCAAGGGGAATATAGACCTGCCTTTTTGCCCATTCTTGTGTATCTTGGGCAGCTAAAAAATCTGTTACTTTGTCAAGCATGATCTTATATCGTTCATTATCCTGACTTCTTCGCCAAAGCCTTTGTTTTAAAAAAGGAGTGTCTCCTCTGAAGTGATAAGGCAAATAAGATAAATAAACAACAATAAAAGAAGATGTCGTTATTTGGGCTTGATTCCAACAAGCAGGTTTTAAACGTTCTCTTAAATTTTTATCCGAAATAACTAGAAAGTGCCATGGTTCAATGCCAAATGAAGAAGGAGATTGTCGACCAAATTCGACAATTAATCTTTTGTCTTCTTCGGAAACTGTACGAGACTCATCAAAAACTTTACAAGCATGGCGTAAAGAAAGAGCTTCTAAAAATTCCATAATTTAATTCCTAATAAACTTTCAAAAAAATACAATATAACTTTGAGGGTTTAATATAATATAGTTTAAATTCTGTATCAAGCTAACATAAGTAAAAATCAAAATGTTCTATTCAATCCCTGTATAATCTATGCAATATCTATATACAGATGAATACATGATTCATAATGTATAAACATAATTATAAATCCTTATGAGCCTGGACACTACGTTCGAGTTGATCCCAATCCATTTTTAAAACCAATTAAAGCCTTATCATTCAAGGCATCACTCAAGGCCTTTGATATGGAGTTTGGTGGAGCTAGGCATTTATTTAATGTGTCTGATGGACTTGGATATCCTGCAAAAAAACAACTGACTATTATCATTTTATTATTCTAATGATCCAAATGGTTTAAAGCCAAATGGGGTAAAACCAAAACTAGAATATCCATATGGAGGAAGAGAACCGTCAGGGCTGTATGGAGCGTAATTGCTATTGATTTCATCACCGCAAGAAAAACTTGTAACTTTATAGGAGCCAGCGAAAGTAGCAGTTTTTTTATCTGATTTCTTTACTTCAAATTTAAGGCCACATGAACTTATAAAGCTTATGCTTAGTACGGAGAATATTTGTAATGAATTGTTGATTAATTCATTGATTATAAAGTGAGAGAACTTGAATATCGAATAATATTTCTAATATTTCAATTTATTTATTCTTATTAAAAAGATATAAGTATTTACCATATCCAAGTTTTTCCATATCTTTAAGTGGAATAAATCGCATAGAGGCTGAATTCATGCAATAGCGTTTGTGAGTAGGAGCAGGACCATCATCAAATACATGGCCAAGGTGTGAATCGGCGTATTTTGAGCGTACTTCAGTGCGTTCTTCGCGGAGGAGTCGTTTATCGGTTTTGGTCGCTATATATTTATTATCAATTGGTTTTGAAAAACTAGGCCAACCAGTTTTGGAATCGTATTTGTCAGTTGAACTGAATAATGGCTCACCAGAGACAACATCGACGTAAATTCCTGGTTCTTCATTTTTCCAGTATTCATTGTTAAAAGCAGGTTCAGTGCCTTCATGCTGCGTTACTTTTTTTTGTATTGGAGTGAGCTTTTCAATTGCAGATTGCTTGTCAATTTTTTCATATTTTGAATCATCTTGTGAAAATACTTGCGCTTTTTTTTCATTATTATCAGCCATTGTTGTTCCTGTTAAAGATAGAATTAAAGTAGAGTAAATTATCCGAATTTTATTTGTTTTATTTAGCATCCCAAAGCTCCTTTAGTCTGGCGTCTCTGCCACAAGTTTTACGATAAAATGAATAGCGAATAGGATTTTTTTTGTAATAATTCTGGTGATATTCTTCTGCATCTACAAAAACAGTGGAAGGAATAATATCTGTATGAACATTTTTAATAATTTTTTTAATTTTTTCTTTAGTTTCAAGAGCTATTTTTTTTTGTGAATCATTTAAATAAAAAACAACAGTTCTGTACTGTTTTCCTTTGTCACAAAATTGTCCATTATTATCGGTAGGATCAACATGTCGCCAAAAATAATCTAAGAGCTGAGCATAGCTAAGTTTTTTGGGGTCATAAAAGATTTTTGTTGATTCGACAAATAGTGTTTTGCCTGATGATACTTTTTCATAAGTTATAGATTTATCAAAGCCTCCATCATATCCGACAACTGTTTTTGTAACACCCTCTAATTTATCAAAATCGGATTGCACGCACCAAAAGCATCCACCTGCAACGATAGCTATTTCACTAGCAATCTCTGCTTTTGTAGACAAAGTGTTTTTGTTTGCTTCATTTGAAAAAATAAAGCCAGGGACTAAAGAAATAATAATAATAATAAATTTAAGCATCGACAAAAGCCTCCAAGTTTGTATGGGAGTGCTGCTCATTATAGATTAGCAATATTTTTATTTTGTGCAATATAAAAAATTATTAGAATTTATGACGCCATTTTATTTTCTTCATTCTTCTTATTTACAGAAGATGTTTTGCTATATAATTTATAAATTAAAATCATTAATGTTAAAGAAATTATAAGAATACTAATGAGTTCAAAGTAAAATGAGGGTTGGAATTTTTTTAAGTAGGTGATAGTCGCAATTGAAATAGCATGAAGGGGAATAATTGCATGGAAAATGGGATTAAAAGAGAAATTATTTTTTAACTTATTGATTATATTGATTGATAAGAATATCGTTGAGAAAATTATAAAAACAGATTTTATTTGTGCCCATTCACACCAAACAAGCATTAAATTACAGAAATAGAAACTTAAAAATGATATTATTTTAAAATATTTTACTTTAAAACTCGTTTCCATAAAATTATTTATACGTGCATATAAAACGTAAATAGGCACATAGGACATGGTTAATATAATAAGTCCACATAGAATTGCTATCATGCTTTGCCAGCCTGAAACGACGCTTAAAAATACGACTCCTATTATAAAATTAATTATATTCGCGTAGTAGGGAGAACCATAGCGATTTTTTTGTGAAATGATATTAGGAAAAATTTTTGCTTCAGATAGATTGCTGAGTACGCGAGAGGCTGCTACTTTATAACCAAGTCCAGTGCCGAATGGCGAGATGACTGCATCAAAATAAAGAAAATAACTCATAAATAAGAAACCAAACATGGCTAAAAGACCTGCAATAGGACCTGAGTCGCCGGCAAAGTTTAATTGTGACCACCCATTGTTTAGATGATCGTTAGGAATCGAGAGATTAAAACCAATCTGTATAAGTAAATAAACAACAATAGCAATGAATATGGAGCCGAAGACTGCTATAGGAATATTTTTTTGGGGATTATCCGTTTCTTTCGCTAGGAAAATAGCAGTTTGAAAACCTATGAATGAAAATGCAATACCGCCTGTTGAGATTGCAACGAGCATTCCTGAAATCCCTTCGCTGAAAATACCAAGGGATAAATTATTAATTGCATTTATCGGGTTTTTATATATGACATAGAAGAAAATAAATGCTACTGAAATAGGAATAATGACTTTAATAATTGTGATGAGTTTATTAAAGCGTCCAACTGTATTTGACGCAAATATATTTATAGAAAACATGATAAAAAGAAGAAAAAATGAAAGTACTAAACCAGCGCTTGAGAGCTCAAAATTTTGTACGTCGCTCTTTCGGATCCAATTAAAATAATTTGAAGCATATTGAACTGTGGCTTGTACTTCAATGGGGGGGATCAGGGCTGTCCAAATCCAAGTTAAGATGCTCACAAGCGTACAGCCATTCTTACTCAAACTATGTGCAGCGGCGTCGGAAAGATTATTAAACTTTTTATTTAAGATTACTTCTGCATAACTTAGGGCAACAATAGACATCATGAGGCCCCCAATAATCCAAGAAATAATTGCAGCATTTCCAGCAAGCTTAGCAGTGTAATAAGCCCCATAAAGCCATCCAGATCCAATGATGGATCCTAATGAAAAAAATAGGAGATTTAAAAGAGTTATTTTCTTCATATGCTCAACTTTCAAAAATTATTAAGTGTGCAAAATAAAAATATGTATTATTATTTTGCAAAATTAGTGACACTTATTTATTGCGAATGAATATCTAAACATGAACAATCATGCCAAAGCTTTTTCTTTATATCCCTTTTGCAAAAAATTCTACCTAAAGATTCAATTAATTATATATTTTATGATGTTTTGTTAAATGTGTATAAAAATTAAAAAATCAATTTTAGATAGCCAAAAAAAATTTAGCAATTAACTTGTTTTGAATTTTTCTAGTTTAGAACTCGACAGAATAAATTAAAAAATCTTTTTATCTGGAGTTATTTAGGTGTATTTGTTAAATCTTATATGTATTAAATTTTCTTAATCAGCCAATGGAGGCATAAAAAATGGTAACTTATGGGCAGAATCGAATTTATTTTGACTGCAACGCCACGACTCCAATCTTAGAGGAGTCATGCAAAGCAGCTATTTGTTCTATGCAACGTGTTTATGGCAACCCAAGCAGCACGCATATGGCTGGAGCAGAAGCTAAGCTGATCCTTGAACGTTCACGCCAATTTGCCAGTGATGTCTTAAATGCCAATCCAAACGAAATTTTTTTTACAAGCGGAGCGACTGAAGCTATTCAAATTGGCATTCTTTCCTGTTTGCAAAGTTTTGCGGATAGTTCTATCAAAAAAGAATTAAATAATTCTAAAAAAATTTTAGTGGCATCTACTGAGCATAAAGCTGTTTCAAGTGCATTAGAGCATTGGCTAAAAGTGCTTAAATTGAATATTCCAATCGTTGTTTTAGAGGTAAACACAGATGGAATTATTAAATATGAACAGCTGTCTGAACATGCAAAAGATACCTTGCTTCTCTGTACAATGGCTGTAAATAACGAAACAGGAGTAATACAGAACTTAAAAAAAATTGAAAGAATAATTAGGAAACAAAAACATCATATTTATTGGCTTGTAGATTGCGTACAAGCTCTTGGAAAAATTGATCTTGATTTCAAGAATTTCAGCATTGATTATGCTTCGTTTAGTGCGCACAAAATTCATGCACCAAAAGGAATTGGTTTTTTATATCTGCGCGATGGAGCTCCTCGCTGCCCATTGATAGTTGGAGGGGGACAGGAACAAGGGATTCGTTCTGGAACAGAAAATCTACCTGGTATTGCAGCGCTTGGAGTTGTGCTCGAAATGTTAAGTGGGAGAAAAAAGGGGGTACCTGTTCAAGCCTTAAGGACAGAAAAAGAGCTTGAATCATTTAGAGCTATTTTAGTAAATGCTTTAAAAAAAGCCTTTCCTACAATTGAGTTTAATTCGGATTTTAAAGATTCTGTTTCGACCACGCTTAACTTTTCAATATTTGGCATTTCATCTAAGGAACTCATGAATGTTTTCGATGCGGCAGGAATAAGTGTAAGTGGTGGTTCTGCGTGTAATTCTAAGTCGGTGAGTCACAGTCATGTGCTCATAGCAATGAAACTTCCAGAGTGGAAATTAGCATCCGCTATTAGGCTTTCTTTTGGCTTCGCTACAAAAAAAGAAGAGATTTTGGCAGGAGCAGAAGCTATTTTATCTGCAGGAAAAGCATTGAGAAATACTTGTTTAAATTTATCCTGCAATATTGAAAATAATTCTTATGAATCTATATCTCCTGAAGACGAAATTCATGGAGTCATTCAAATAGACTATCAAAATGCGAATTCTTGGTTATTAATTGATAAAAATGAAAAAAATTGTATTATCATAGATCCTACTTATGAAAGTATAGATAGAATAGTTAATATAATAAAATGTCGGAATTTTAATGTATGCGCAGTTTTAGACACACATTCACATGCAGATCATGAATCTGCACGGAAAAATATATTCCTCGCTTTAAATTTACCCGATAACTCAAAAGATCCACTTGGATGGCCTAATGAAAGTGATGAGTTTTTAAATTTTTCTTCCCATTATTGGAAAATAAAGAAGTTAAAAACCCCAGGACATACACTTGATAGTGTGACATATCTAGTTTACAATTTATCCGATCAAAATGAACCTATTTTTGCTTTTGTTGGCGATACAATTTTAAGTGGAGGATTGGGAAGAACTGATTTTGGAGTCAGTGGTATTAAACATTTTTACACAACACTACAAACTCTTGATAAAGTGTTAGCGGAAAAGACAATACTTTGTTCGGCGCACGATTATAACAGTAGCTTTGCTACTGTCTGGGGAGTTGAAAAGAAAAATAATCAACTCTTACAAAAAGTATTTAATCCTTATTGCATCTTTTCATTTGAGGAATTTTCTAGCGAAAAGAAAATACTAGATTCACAGATCACGTCTCAAAATCAACACGGACAAATCGTCTGTGGATTGATTAATACATATGAAATTAAAGATACAAATTTACCAATTTTAGACCATGCAAAATTGTTAGCAGATAACTATTTTGTGATTGATATACGTGAACGAGCGGAGTCATTGCTTTTTAAAGATTGGAATTTTATAGGACTGGAAGTGAGACCAACTAATATTCCAAAAAGTCAAATTGTAAATTTAATTATTAATCTTGTCCATGGTGAAAATGAATATAATAATAAAAAAATAGCATTAGTTTGCTCTACTGGCAATAGATCTTTATTTATTGCAAAGAGTTTAAGAAGAATTGGCTTTAAGTTAGTCTGGAGCTTGAATGGAGGTTTTGCTTTTTCTCGACTCAAACATGATGAACAGGATAAATGAAACATGAATTATTGGGAAGTTAAAAATAATGATGTTGTTCATCTGAATAATGATGAAGTGCATATTTGGCGAGTTAATATTTCTGAAGCTGAAAATTATTTATTTAAATATAAGCAGATATTAGATGAAATTGAACTGAATAAATTTAGAAAATTTTATAAAAAAATAGATGTTATTCGTTCTATCGTTGGTAGAGCTTTAATAAGAATATTATCAGCAAAATATTTAGACTTGAAAACTTCCCAAGTTTTATTTGCATACTCTAAATATCATAAACCATTCTTATCTGAGAATATAAATGTAAAGAATTTAAAATTCAATATTTCCCATGCAGGCAACTGGATTGCTCTTGCTTTTTGTCTGGAACATGAAATTGGTGTCGATATTGAAGAATTTAATAATGATTTTGATATGGCTGGTTCCGCAAAATTAGTTTTTTCACTTTGCGAATACAATGCTTGGCTGAGTTTAAGTAGTATAGATAAATGTGCATCATTTTTCCATGTTTGGAGTTGCAAAGAAGCGATTATAAAAGCATTAGGATTAGGATTTTATTATCCACCTGAAAATATAACTGTTTCTATAGATCCCCAAAAAAGCTGTGAAGTTATTGAAGATAAAAACTCAGATTATCCAGTTTGGGATTGGACTTTGGAAAAATTTTATATCGATGCGAATTATTCAGCTGCGATTGCAACGAAAAAAAAGAATTTTATTATAAAATATTTTGAATGGAATGATTTTAAATGAGAATACCAAACTCAGTAAAGTCTTCTTTGTGAATAAAATGCTTAGGTTTTAATGCTGTGATGACTTTATCTAAAGAGTTTTCTTCACCTGCGCACCAAACAAAGGCTTGATTTTTTCCATCTGCTCGAACCCCAGTGATACAGTTTTCAACATTTTTCACATGTATAAATTCTTTTAAATGCTTTTCAAAGTGTTCTGCCGTTCCCTTGGAATCTATTCCATAATAATCCCAGATGCAAGCAAGCATATTTTCTCCAAAATAAAATGCGATATTCTTTGCTTTTTTAGCCAATATATTCTGCGTTATCCATAAATTTACGGAGAGCTTTCGGTATACGAATACGTCCGTCAGGAGTTTGATGATTTTCGAGCAGAGGGATAAGTAAACGAGGAGTCGCTACGGCAGTGTTGTTTAAGGTAAAACAAATTTGAGCTTTGCCATTTTCATCACGTGTACGAATTTTGAGGCGACGTGCTTGGAAATCATAAAAACTCGAACAGCTATGAGTTTCTCCGTAATTATTTCTACTTGGCATCCAAGTTTCCACATCATTCTTTTTAACCTGGCCTTGCCCTAAATCTCCTGTGCATACCTGAACAACTCTGTACGGAAGCTCTAATAATTGGAGAATATCTTCAGCATTTTGTAAGAGTTCTGCATGCAAAATATCACTTTTTTCAATATTTGGTTCACAAATAATCACTTGTTCAATTTTTTGAAATTGATGAACGCGGTAAAGTCCTTTTGTATCCTTGCCAGCAGCACCCGCTTCGCGGCGGAAGCAAGTTGACCATGCACACATTTTTATAGGCAATTGAGCGGCTTCGATCATCTCATTTTGGTGATAGCTTGCTAGTGGAACTTCCGAAGTGCCCACGAGCCACATATCATCTTTTTCAACGAAATAAGCTTGGTCTGCCCCACCTGGAAGATATCCTGTGCCTTCCATTGCGCTTGTGCGCACGAGAACAGGGACACTCATTTGTTTATAATTGCGTTTTTTTAAGACTTCGAGTGCCAGCGAATGCACAGCTCTTTCAAGCTCTGCTCCTACGCCTGTTAGAAAATAACTGCGGGATCCTGCAATCTGTGTCCCTCTTTCAAAGTCCATGATGCCAAGATTTTTGCCGAGTGTGATGTGGTCTAAAGCTTTAAACTCAAATCTTGGGATCTCACCCACCTTTTTGATTTCAACATTGTCAGCGTCACTTGCGCCAATTGGTGTGTCATCTGAAGCTATGCTTGGCACGGTCAGTAAGAGTCTTTCGAAGTCTTTTTCAACTTCGCGAAGATTTTTTTCAGATTCTTCGAGAATAGGGCCTAAAGCTCTCATTTGAGCGACTAAAGATTCTCTTTCTTCTTTAGATTTCGCTTTTTTTACGGCATCGGAGCCTTCATTGCGTTTGCTTCTGAGCTCTTCAGTTTCTTTGATATATTTAGAGCGTTTGTCGTATAGTTCAGAAAAGAGATTGGGATCAAATTCAAATCTCTTATTTTTTGCTGCAATTGCAATAGCTTCTAGGTTATCTCGGATAAATTTTGGATCAAGCATAGTCAGGAGCGCCTTTCTTTCAAAGTAGCTGAAACGAAGGTCATTCTTATAAAGTGAAGAAAACTTTTCAAGCACCAAATGCATTTATTCAAAATTTTTGTTGTTGACCAGATGCTTTCTCTGCTTAAACTCTCAATGACCTTGGTAACGATAGAACCGAAATGTGAGGATATGCACTATGTTTTTGAAAAATATTATACAAATGTCATCTGATGAAGCGATGGGTGAAACAAACTCTCCTGAAATTAATGATAAATCTAGCAATTCTGATAGCCAAAATCCTGAAGTTCAAGGGGCATCGACCGCACAAAATGAAGAAGCTGCGAGAATCTCTTCCCTTGAGGCAGAGTGCGCAGCGGTTCAAGCCAAACTTTCTGAAACTCACGACCGTATGTTGCGCATTGCTGCTGACGCCGAAAATATGCGTAAAAGAATGGAACGTGAGAAGGCAGATACACGTCTTTATTCCATCCAAGAATTTGCTAAAGATCTTCTCCCCGTCATTGATGCCTTCGATAAGGCAATGTCTGCTATTGAACTTACCCAAATTAACTTTGAAACTGAAGAAGGGAAAAAAGTAGCAGGGATTGTGGAAGGGGTTCAGTTGGTTTCTAAAGTGTTTCAAGATGCAGTGAAAAAGCATGGAATTGAAAGACTTCCTGGTAAGGATGCTCCATTTAACCCTACTTATCACAATGCCATCGCAAAAATCGTGGACGCTTCATTCAAGCAGGAAACAGTAATCGATGAATTTATGGCTGGTTATAAAATCGGTGAAAGAATTCTTAGAACAGCTATGGTGCGGGTTGGGGCGCCAGATTAATTTTAAACTCATTTTTTTAGGTTTAATTCAAATCCATTTTGCAACTTTTGCTCAACTCTCTGTTTTAGATAAAGCAGAGAGCTTTTTTTATAATAAAGATTATGAAAAGTCTTCGGAACTTTATAAAAATATTTTAAAAAATGAATATTCTTCAAAAAAAGATATAGCTATGGCTAAGTGCAGAATAGCTCTCATTAATATGGATGAAAAAGAGCAATTGCAGTCGCAGATGTTTTTAGAAGAAGCATTGAGTGAAAATATTTTAAGTTTGCCAATGACTTCAATCTGTTCATATGGTTTACTCCAAGTATATATAAAAGTAAAAAAATATTCTCTTGCAGTCAGTCTCGTGAAGGTTCTTGAATTTCCAAATTTACAAGCGAATTATTTAGTAAAATACTATGCATTGGCAGCTGAAGCAGCAAGATTTTCAATTAATAAGGAATTTGAAAAAATTCAATTAAAAAAACTTCAAGATTTAATGAAGAAAAATAATTTTCAAACTGTCTCGTTAGATAAAGAGGACACAAAAAAATTAACGCTTTTTGATGTTGAAGCAAGATTATCAGTCTTGAATTTTGATGAAAATATTGCTTCTGAATTTTCAAATGATTTTGTAGCGAATGTTTTTTTGACAAAAATAAAAGATGGAGATTATTCTACTGCTCTTGAAATATTAGAAAAAAATATAGTTAAAAATTCTGATAGCCTAACACTTCTGTCAGGGATTTCTATAAATAATTCTGCGATAAGAAATCGCTTAGTTCATCTCATAAACGACAACCCCCAAGAGATGCGCATAGGGATTATTTTAGAAAAAAGCAGAAAAAATCAGAAGTATAAGCAAAATTTTTTGAGAGGAGTGGCTGCTTTTTTATCTTCTTCTGCCATAAGTGGAGTTTCATATGAATTTTATATAGTTGAATCTAAAAATGACGGTGGGAGGTTGTCAGGAGAAGCTTATGAGCTCATTTTTAAGAAGCATATTCATACTCTTTTAATTGGGGAGGGTTTTGAGGACTTGAGTGAGTTGAGTAAATTGACGAAATTATTTTCTATTCCTTTACTTATTCCAAGTGATAAAAAAGAATTTTTAGTTGTTTCTCGTGATAGTAATGATTTAAGTTCAATAAAACGCTTGTCTGAAAAAGGAAAATTTAATGACTATTTTGAAAAAATATTGCAAGAAAATATTAAAAATTTAAGCACCGAGTCACAGGTTTTTGATTCACTTATTTTGATACGCAATATGCAATTTTTAGCGAATGGCTCACAGAGCGCTCAAATTGATAAAATGTTGAAAGACGCATACTGGAAAGTCAACGGGATTGCTGTCTATGAAAATAGCAATCCCATTAAATAAAGATAAAAATTAATAATCGTATTCATTGTGAATTGTGATTTTGGGAGTGCCTTCAAATAATTTTTTTACTCTGTTTACTTCATCTTCCCTTAATGAATATAGGATAGAAATAGAATCAAGTCTAATATTATGATTGATATTAAATGCTAACGGTACTTCATTGTGGTTTATAAATAAATATTTTAAACTTTTCAATCCATCAAAGGAATTTTGATTTATGCTCTGTAGAGAGTTGTTAGAGAGATCTAAAGTTTCTAGGCTCGCTAAATATTGAAATGAGGTTGTGGGAACTTCTGTAAATTTATTTTTAGCTAGATTAAGTTTTATAAGTGTGCTTTGAGTTTTAAAAGCTTCACTTGGAATCTCTTTGATTTGATTGTCAAATAAGTTTAATGATTTAAGATTGAAATATTGAGCAAGTTCATTGCCATTTAACTGTTCAATTTTATTTATAGAGATGGTAAGATCTTCTAAGTTATTTGAGAGCGCGTTTGGAATAGATGTCAATTTATTATTTCCTAAATTCACAATTTTTAATTCTGGAGATAAATGTGATTTATTAATAGAATGAATAGAGTTCTGAGAAAGGTTTAGAACTTCGATATTTTGAATGCTATTAAAGAAAGAATCATTTAGTGATTCAATTTTATTGTCACTCAAATTCAAATTGGCGATATTTGTGTTGCCTAATGAAGAAATATTTTGAATTTTATTCTGGCTTAAATCAACTTCTTTCAATTCATGATTATTCGCGAAAACGTTTTCAGGAATATCTGTTAATGCATTTTCTTTTAGCTTAAGAGAAGTTAGTAAGGGCATTGATTGAAAGAATACTTTATCTATTTTGCCAACATTACTTCCTTCTATTGTCAATTTTTCTAACTTAGGCAGTTTAGGTTCTCCGTTAAGCTCCATTTGAATCAAATTGTCATCTTTATCTAGTGGTTTGTTATTCGATAAATCAAGTTCTTGTAAATTAACAAGCCCTGCGAAGGTGTTTTCTGATATTGCGCTAATGTAATTATTTTGCAGGTCTAATTTTTTAAGATTTTTTAGTCTTTCAAAGGAATTACCTTCAATTGTTTTGATTCTGTTTCCATTAAGATCGAGAATTTCTAAATTCTTAAGTCTTTTGAAAGAATTTTTTTTCACAACATAGAATTTATTAAGAGAATAATTTAGGTGTTTTAAAGATTTTGCTTTTGGAAATGCAAAGGAATTTAGATTTTCTATTTTAAATTGTCTGATAGTTAATTTTTCTAATTTAGGAAATTTTTCACTTTGATAAATAGCACTCATGTCTAAATAAGTATCACCATTATATGATAAAGTACCTTGGTTCCAAACACCAGTTCTTTCTTTTTCTAAAATGCCATAATTTTCATCTTCCCAAAGATCACTCCCATCGAGAAGAATGTCTGTTGCATAATTAATATTATTGCCAGAATTAATTTTTGAATGTATATACTTTGCAAACTTAGTAGCTGGTAAAAAATATTCTTTACCATTGTAATCTTTTTTTATTAAGTTCCGCCATGAGTCGAAGGTGTAGTTGAATTTTATTTCAAGACTTTTTTGCTTATCTGTTAAAGTAATATTTCGATCTGTTGAGCGTGGTTTATAATAGCAAGTCATCAAAGTAGAAATTTCGTTTGGCATAGAAATAATTTGCAATTGGTTATTTTTTACTTCAAATTTAACTTTTCTACAAAATACTTTTTGATTAAACTCTGTTAATAAACTTTCATCTGGACTGAATTGTATAGCCTTTGCTGCCAAATCACTCGAAATTTTATTCTCATCTTTCACAGTAATTGGGAAAGATTTTGGATTTTCAGAATGACCCTGTGCATTGGGGTCAAGATAAATGATATTTTTTTTGAATTCTACAACTTTGTATTCTGCAGCAGATACAGAACTGCTGTAAACAATTGCTAAAAGGGCGGAACTTGATAAGATAAATCCATTTCTCTTCATTAGAAATCCTTTTCCAAGAGGTTTAATTATTAGTCCTAAATCCAATTCTATTAATAAATTGGATCTAAATATAAAATATCATATTTATATTTTATTAAAAGGGATGTTGATTAAAATTAAATTGTCATAAAAATCAATAATTTATAAAATTTAATTTAAATTTGCTTTATTTATTTGAAGTGTTAATATAAATAAATTATTATCAATTATGCTTATTATTATTGGGATTATATATTATAATTTGCTCTCGTATGCTGTGCCACTTTAAAGAGTCTTCAATACCTTGATTAATATGCAAAGTAGCTTTCCATTCTAGCAAATCCAATGCGGTATTTTCATTTGCATAGGCTCCTGCTACATCACCCGGACGTGATGGAGCAACTTTTTTGGGGATTTCACGCCCAAATACATTTTCAAATTCTCTTAATAATTCTCTTACTGTCACACCGCGACCTGTGCCTAAATTAATTATATGAAAGTTTTTAAATTTAGGTTCGCGTTTTGAAAAAGCAAAATCGAAGTTTTCAATTGCTTTTACATGCGCCTGTGCGAGATCCCAGACATGGATATAATCGCGAATGCCACTTCCATCACGTGTTGGCCATTCGACGCCTGTAATTTGAAATTCTTTGTTCCTACCTGTTGCGGTGTCAACCAATTTGCCTAAAACATGAGATGGGTTTTCAATATATAAACCTGAGCGCATTTTAGGATCGGCGCCAATTGGATTAAAGTACCTTAATGAAATTGCTTTAAAATATTCAAAAGATGTACAATAATCCTGTAGTATCATTTCCATCATATACTTTGTTTTTGCATATGGACTGAGCGGTTTTAAAGGAGAATCTTCTGTGACCATAAAATTAGGAACAGCATCGTAAATAGCGGCCGATGAGCTAAATACAATTTTATGACATCCCAGTGATTTTAAGTTTTCAAATAATTCGTTGGATTTAGCTACGTTTTCTCTATAATATTCATAAGGTTTTTGCACACTTTCTGAAACAATTATAAGTGCAGCGCAGTGAATTGTGCAGTTGATATCTGGGTGGTCATTGAAGATTTTATTGAGCAGTTTCACATCTGCAATATCACCTTTATATAAAGCTCTATCCCTTATAAACTCGATTCGACCGGTGACAAGTGAGTCTAGAATAATGGGTGTGTGCCCAGCATCTTCTAATGCTGAGCATATTGTGCTTCCAATATATCCAGCACCCCCAGTTACGAGAACTTTCATTTTTTTTCCTCTTCTGTAGAATGGATATGAATGTATTTTTCATTTTATACAGGATCGATCTAAAAAAGTTAATTTGAGCCAAGGGTATCACACAATATTTTGTCGTAAAATACTTAAGTTTAGTATAGAGATGAATGCTTCGCTTAGGTTAGATTTTGCCTAAGAATTTCTTACAAGTAAGGACAATTTCATGTTTCAAGATTACTTATTTTTTGCTGTGGATACAAAGGTGCAATATTGCTATCGCATGTTGCATCTGAGCAATTTAATGCAAGAAGTCAAAAAAATTCATAGCTTAAATACCCCAAGAACTCTTCTCCTCTCAGACTCTATGCTCGGTTGTGTTTTGCTTTCTTCTGTGCTCGACTATGAAGAGAGAATTAATCTAAGAATACAATGTGGTGGTGATTTCACAATTGGGGCGGAAACAACTTTTCAAGCAGAAACAAAGGGCTATATTGAGTGTGCGGATGACACTCCTATAGTGCAAAGTCTAGATAAGGGTGAAAAATGCTTTTCTGAATTGCAAGTGCGTTCATTACGTTCGCAGCGCAATAATGCGGGCCTCTCAGAAGGTTTTACTTTGTCAAAAACAAGCTCGATTGAAGATGCTTTGAATGAACATTTGCAATCAAGTTTTCAAATGAACACGAAATTACAATTGAGCAGCTGGATAGATGAGAAAAGTGGCGAAATTCATGCTTTTGGAGTAATTTATCAAGAATTGCCAGATATTTCTGATGAAGCTTCAGAGAAATTAAGAAATCATATTGAAAATTTGCCGTCTATGCGTGAATTGTTTTTAGAAAATAATGATCCAGATATATTAGCACAAAAATTGATCCCCGATGAGTTAAAGGCAATCAAAAGTATCAATCCAAAACTCGTTTGCAGTTGTTCACAGGAAAAAGTCGAAGGCGTGCTTGTGACTTTACCTATGGATGAATTAAAAGATATTATTAAAAAATCTGAAAGCGTAGAAATGAAATGTCATTATTGCAGTACAAATTATCAAGTTCCCTTTGAAAAAGTAATGCAAATGTTTGCAAGCAGAAATTATACGCAAGACAATTCATCTGAAATTAATTAAGAATGAATTTATTAAAATATTCTTTTCCTTTGGAAAAATGTAGTTTTATAAATAGATATAAACGCTTTTTTGTTGACGTCATGTCAGCGGAAAACGAGGTTAAAACAGTTCATTGCGCAAACAGTGGAAGTATGAAAAGCTGTCTTGTGCAAAATGCTCCTGCATATATTTTAGATTCACAAAACCCTAAACGTAAATTACGCCATTCTTTAGAATTGCTTTATTTAGAAGATGGTTACGCCTGTTTAAACACTGCAAGAGCCAATCAATTTGTTGAAGAATTATTAAATAAAACTGTGGGAAAAAGTAGAGAACAATATTTTATTTCTACAAACTTCCCTTATGAATGCTTTGAAAAATGGCAAAAGGTAAAACGTGAAGCTGTCTTTACCAAGGAAACACGCTTTGATTTCTGTCTATCATCTGAAAAAAGTGATCAAAAATGCTGGATAGAAGTAAAAAGTGTGAGTATGAAATTAATTGATAATACTTGGATCTTTCCTGATGCTGTCACAACTCGGGGGCAAAAACATCTTACTGAACTTATGAATGCGAAACACGCTGGAGATGAAGCTTGGTTATTTTTCGTACTTATGCGTGGAAGTGAAGTAGATGAGAATATTCTTCTCAAAGGTTTCCGTACAGCGCATGAAATAGATGCAAAATACGCAAGTTTGTTAGAAGAAGCAAAAAAAATAGGAGTGAAAATTGCTCTTATTATTCCAAAAATTTCTATTGAAGGATTTTCTTTAAGGAAATTTAATTGCTTGAATTGAGGCGTCTAAATGCTGTTCACATTTAATAAGATGTTCTTTAAATCTCTTTTATTGCTCGTAAGTTTAGGAATGTGCTGGGGGACAGGCTTTTCTATTGCTAAATTCGCAATGGAAAGCGGGGTGACACCTCTCGGATATTCTTTTTGGCAAAGTTTTGGGCCAGCAGTTTTTATTCTTATAGTAACTTTATTGAGAGATAAAAAATTTCCAGAATTTAGCATTCAACATATTTTGTTTTATTTTATTTGCGGATTACTTGGAATCGTTTTGCCAAATATAACGATGTATTTTTCTGCAACTCATGTGCCCTCTGGTATTTTGGGTTTGATAGTAAATACTTCACCTATTATTACTTACGTATTATCTATTTTTTTCCTTCTTGAAAAATTTTCTGTCTATAGATTTCTTGGTATTATAATAGGATTTTTTGGTCTTGTTATTCTTTTTTATCCTAAGTTAACGATTTATGCAGATTTTAATTGGATGTTGTTTGCTTTATTAACTCCTTTTCTCCTCGCATCATGCACTATCTTTATGGTGAAACTAAGGCCTGTGCATGCCTCTTCACTCGCTCTCAGTGCAGGAATGTTGTTGGCCTCCTCAATGATTATTGCTCCAATAACGATCATGACGGATAATTTTCATATTATTAAGTTTCCACTCGATCTACCAAATTTTTTTATTATTATTGAAATAATATTATCTAGTATAGGTTATGTTATCTTTTTTGAATTATTAAAAATTGCTGGTCCCGTTTATTATAGCCTCGTTGGTTGTATAGTTGCTATGGTGGGATTATTTTGGGGATATATTATTTTTAATGAGACAATTAGTCTGACAGAATGGTTATCAATTGTATTGATAATTTTGTCTATTTATTTGGTGTCAATGCAAAAACAAAAAGAGCATCGGATTCAATCCGATGCTTTAAATAAACTTTGAATTATTAATATCTATAAGAATCAGGTTTATATGGTCCTTCAACTGGTATGCTTAAATATTCTGCTTGTTTATTTGTGAGTTTTGTTAATTTAACTCCTAGTTTTTCTAAATGCAATCTTGCAACTTCTTCATCGAGTTTTTTAGGTAAGGTATAAACATCTATTTTATACTGCCCATGGTTTTGCCATAATTCAATCTGGGCAAGGACTTGATTCGTAAAACTTGTGCTCATAACGAAAGCAGGATGTCCTGTTGCGCAGCCTAAGTTAACAAGACGTCCTTCTGCTAAAAGAATAATTTCGTGCCCATCAGTGAATTGATATTTATCCACTTGTGGTTTGATATTTATATGCTTAATTCCATTAGTTGCTTTGAGACCTGCAACGTCAATTTCCACATCAAAATGTCCGATGTTACAAACAATGGCTTGGTCGCGCATTTTCGCCATATGCGCTGCAGTAATAATATCGCAGCAGCCTGTAGCTGTGACAAAAATATGAGCGTCTTTTACGACTTCATCCATTGTGACGATTTGGTAACCTTCCATAGCGGCTTGCAAAGAATTAATCGGATCAATTTCAGTAATTAAAACCCGTGCACCATGATGTCTCATTGCGTGAGCGCAACCCTTTCCAACATCACCATATCCAGCAACGACAACGGTTTTACCAGCAATCATAACGTCTGTTGCGCGTTTGATTCCGTCTGGCAATGATTCACGGCAACCATAGAGGTTGTCGAATTTGCTCTTTGTTACGCTGTCATTGATGTTAATTGCTGGTATTTTGAGTTCACCTTTTTTTACCATTTGGTGTAAATGATGAACTCCTGTCGTTGTTTCTTCAGAAACTCCCTTAATATCTTTTAGAAGCTGCGGGAATTTTTTGTGCACTAAAGATGTGAGATCTCCTCCATCATCGAGCAACATATTTGGGCCATTGCCATTTGGAAATTTTAATGACTGCTCAATACACCAAATGTATTCTTCTTCAGTTTCGCCTTTCCATGCAAAGACAGGCACACCTGTTTTTGCAATGGCAGCTGCAGCAGCATCAACTGTAGAAAAGATATTACAACTTGACCAACGTACATCTGCTCCAAGTACACACAAGGTTTCTATCAAAACGGCTGTTTCTACTGTCATGTGCAAACTGCCTGCTATACGAGCTCCTTTGAGAGGTTTAGATTTGCCATAACGTTCTCTAAGAGTCATAAGGCCAGGCATTTCTTTTTCAGCAATTTCAATTTGTTTTCTGCCTAATTCAGCCAGAGATATATCTTTTACTTTATAATCCATGTTTGTCTCCATTTCGTAAGTAGGAAAAAGTATCTAATTGAGAAATAATATACACAAAAAAAATATTTTAATTTTCGTATGAAAATAAAGTCAAATTGAACCACCAAAATTTTTCAAAAATGATGATTTAACATTTAGAGACTACGAGATTGGTAATAGATTATCAACTAGGAGATTTTTTACCCCATTTAAGAATTAAATTTAAAACAGAATGTGCTTCCAGTTTTTTGATACAAGAACAAATTTTTAAAATATTGCAATTTTTCATACACAAATTATTTTTATTTTCTGTCGTAGCTAATAAAAACTCTGCTTTTTCTCCAAGTGGCCCCCATCTTTCTGGAATCATAGTTTTTATCGGTGGATATAAACCGAGCGCATGAATTCCAAGAGCAGCTGCAATATGCAGTGGACCCGTACTGGCAGCGATTAAACCATCACATTCTTTAATAAATGAAATAAATTGAGATAAGTTCAGTGTACCTGCAATATTTTTCACATGCGGAGCATATTTTACGATTTGCTTTTCAATGAATTCTTTTTCTGTATTTGTTCCGGAAATAAAAATATTATAAATATTCTTATCCAAAGTATTGGCTAATTCAACAAATTTCTCTGGTGGCCATTCACGGGCGCTTCCTTTGGACTTAGGATGTAAAATTAAATTGAATTTGTCTTTTTTAATCCATTTTGAATATTCGTTGTCTAAGCCTTGAGTTCTGTTAAATCCATAAAAACTAATAATCTCTTCAAGATTATATTCACTTTTAAAGTTAAGTGGAGAGAGTAATTTGATATTAAGTTGAGACTCATGCAATAAAGAATTTTTGCGACTGAGATTTACTTTTTTATTGCAATATATCCAATGATATAGCCTTCTATTTGTTCCAACTCTATTTGAAACTTTTAATTTGCTAAAATATTTCGCAATTTCTTTGTTTGGAAAAACATGAATTATTGTGTCGCATTCTATCAATTCATTATTTTTTTTTACTTCATCCCAATCATAAAATTCATCAATATATTCGCAGCAATCTATAATTGGTTTAGTGTATTTTTTCCCTAAAAAAAGTATTTTTGTATTTGGGATTTGACTTTTGATGATTCCTGCCATTGGTAAAGTTAAAATAACATCACCAATATTATCAGTTCTACTAATTAAGATTCTATTGGATGAATCATCTTTCATATAATAAGTATTCCATTGCTCGATTAAAATTATTCTTTTTCATTGATTTCTACATAGTTATATTTTTTTAGGAAAAAATAATTTGCATATTTTATGAAATTTGAAAAGGATGCACCAATGCAAACAATAAGACCAATTCGGCCATCAAGAAAGCCTTTTTTTAAGAAATAAAAACGAAAAAATGTCCACATTGGCTGTAAAAATAATTGTGGAAGAAAAACGATTTTTCTTTTTCTTTTAATTTCATTCGCTCCTGCAAATCCATATTTGTTCATTTTATCAAAATATTGATAAATAGATGTATATGAGTAATGTAAAAGATCTGTTTTAAAACTTTCAACAATATATCCTTGTTTGGCAACGACACCCTCATGCAAAATGTTGTCATTGAAATATGCCCGTTTTTTATGGAAAAATCGCGTAACCCGACCTGGATACCAACCTGAATGCTTTACCCAGTGATTTAAGAAAAAAGTTTTGCGCGCGACGTCAATCCCAGCAGTTTCATGAAAAGTTCCTTCTGCCACACGTTCATCCCATTCTTTTGCAAGATCTACAGGTACCACTTCATCGGCATCGACCCAAAGAATCCAATCGTGCTCAGCTTTTTCGACAGCAATTCTTTTATTTTCAACAAAACCATACCATTTTGTTTGAATGACACAGACTTTGCTAAATTTTTTTGCAATTTCAATCGTCTTATCTGTGCTGCCCGAGTCAACGATAATTATTTCATCAACAAAATCTAGGGAGGAAAGACATCTTGCAATATTTTTCTCTTCATTTTTGGTGATAACGATCGCTGTGAGCTTTTCAGGCTCTGGAACAAAAGTTGAAATGTCATAGTTTTGACTTTTCTGATATTGTTCGTAGATTTCTTTTACTTCCATCTTATGGGCACCCAAGTTTTTTTGTCAACTATATTATACATTTACACCTCTTAAAAAGCATAGGTTTCCATGTGTAATTTTTCGTCGTATGAGCGATATCAACGAAATTTTCTCCTTAACATACACTTATTCATATTATCTATGCATTTCAAAAAGTCTATTTGCATTTTATCACGACGATCTATTTAGATTAAAAAAGTTGCAAAGATTAAAGGTTATTATCTTAAAATAATTGAATATTCTCATTAATTTGTCATTATGTACCTGCTTCAGAAGAGAACACAGCTCAAAATTATTTGTATAATTTAATAATGAAGTGATCTTAAATTTAAATAAGGATTTTGCATCCATGTAAGAAAAAAATTTAATAAAAGCCATTCTGCCAAAATCTTTATTATCAATTTTGCGATCCATTATAAGTACACAATCTAATGTTTATGAAATTCAAGATATAATCCTTGCTTTTCAAGTAAATCAACGGCATCAATCAAATCTAAATCTGCTTAATAGCTTTGGTAAAAAATGCTTTTCCCAGGCAAATGAAGGTGGCATTACTCTTGAAATTCTTAAGCGTTTAAATTGTACAGATGAGTGACTTTTGCTGAATTTGGAGTTGGTAATGGAACGGAAAACAATACTTTGATTCTCAAAGCTTAAGATTGTAAAGGATTTTGGGTCGGCGGAGAAGGTTTAGCATTCCTAATAAAACAGCCTAAATAATCGTTTATTTATATAAAAGATTGGATCAGAGAGCGGCAGCCCAGAAGGCAAGTAAAATTCTCGCTTTATTTCGCAAAAAAATGCTTACAAGTTATTCATATCCAGCATATTGCTATTCGCCCGAATGCGACGTTTTTTCTGCCGAATACTTTAGGCGCGGATCTTGTGCAGTTAAATAACTGTTATTTCTTAAAGACTACTCCCACTCAATCGTCGCTGGTGGCTTGGTGCTAATGTCATACACGACTCTGTTTATGCCCTTAACTTCATTTATAATTCTTGAAGAAACATGTGCTAAAAAGTCATATGGAAGCTTTGTCCAATCAGCCGTCATGCCATCTGTTGCACTGACACAACGAATTGCAGCAACGCTTTCATAAGTCCGCCCATCGCCCATCACTCCTACGGAATTAACGGGTAAGAGCACCACAAATGCCTGCCAAGTTGAATGATAGTGATTTTGCTTTTTGAGTTCTTCGATAAAAATAGCGTCTGCTTCACGCAGAATATTTAATCTTTCTTTTGTGACTTCTCCTAGAACGCGAATACCTAGACCTGGTCCTGGAAAAGGATGACGAGCAAGCATGTCCTGCGGAATACCCATTTCGGCGCCCAATCTTCTCACTTCATCTTTAAAAAGTTCTCTAAGTGGCTCAATGAGTTTAAACTTCATTTTCTCAGGCAATCCACCCACATTGTGGTGGGTTTTTATCGTCACACTTGTTCCATGCAAAGAAATAGATTCAATAACATCGGGGTAAAGAGTGCCTTGAACTAAAAATTTTGCATTTGGAATTTCTTTTGTTTCAGCTTCAAAGACATCTATAAAAGTATTGCCAATTATTTTACGCTTTTGTTCTGGGTCTTGTACGCCTGCGAGTCTGCCAAGAAAGAGCTCCGATGCATCTACGCCTTTGACATTTAGATTGAGATCTTTTTTAAAGCGGTCAAGAACTTCATTGTATTCATTTTTACGTAACAAACCATTGTTAATAAATAAACAAAGTAATCTGTCCCCAACAGCCTTTTGTGCAAGAACAGCTGCTACACAAGAGTCAACACCGCCACTGAGAGCGCAGATAACTTTTGTGTCTTTTCCTTCTTTATCAACAGTTTCTCTAATTGATTTAACAGCATTTTCAATTTGTGAAGAGCTGTCCCAAGATTTTTTATCTTGACAAATTTCTTCTACAAAATGTTTGATAATTTCTTTTCCACAGAGTGAATGTTCAACTTCTGGATGGAATTGGAGACCAAAAATAGGAAGTTCATTATGATGAAAGGAAGATATAACACCGTTTCTTGTCAGAGAATCGATTGTCAATTTACTGGAGAGTTCTTGAATTTGATCGCCATGACTCATCCATACGATATTTTCTTCTCTGCCGATTAAATTAAACAGAGGATTATTTTTATTAATATTATTTTCAATTTTAATTTTCTCGAAGCCATATTCTCTATTTTTTGCAGGAGAAACTTTACCGCCAAGCATATAATTTATAAGTTGCAGACCATAACAAATACCTAAAAGTGGGACACCAAGTTCTTCAATATTAATGTCAATTTTAGGGGCATTTTCTTCATATACGCTATGAGGTCCGCCGGAAAATATGACGCCCGATAATTTACCTTGCTTTTTGAGTTCGAGAATTTTTTCTTTTCCATTTTTGAATGGGACAATTTCAGAATAAACAGATAGCTCTCTTACTCTTCTTGCAACGAGTTGTGTAAATTGAGAACCAAAATCGATAACGAGAATCATTTCTTTTCCCTTTTATAATGTAAAACATGAACGCCCGCTAAAAAGCGAGCGCTAGATTTTATGATCTGTGGAGACTGTAGTTTGGAGCTTCTTCCGTGATTGTGACGTCGTGCACATGACTTTCTTTTAAGCCTGCTGCAGTGATCTTTACAAATTTAGCCTTCTCGTGAAGATCGAGAATGTCTTTTGCTCCTGTGTAACCCATGCCAGCTCTAATTCCACCAACGAGTTGATGGATAACATCGGAGAGAGGTCCTCTGTATGGAACCTGACCTTCAATTCCTTCTGGAACTAACTTGTTATTATCACTTTGAGTGCCTTGGAAATAACGATCTTTAGAGCCCAATTTCATAGCGCCTAAAGAACCCATTCCTCTGTAGCGTTTGTAAACTTTTCCTTGAAAACTCACTCTTTCACCTGGGGATTCTTCTGTACCAGCAAAAAGTCCACCGAGCATGACCAAGTGGGCTCCAGCGGCAAGTGCTTTGACAATGTCACCACTGTATTTGATCCCGCCATCAGCAATGATTTTAACATCGGTTCCTGCAAGAGCTTCGGCAACGCTCATAATAGCGCTGATTTGTGGAACTCCTATGCCCGCTACGATACGAGTTGTGCAGATAGAACCTGGGCCAATTCCGACTTTCACACAATCAGCTCCTGCATCGGCAAGTGCTTTTGCTGCTTCGCCAGTGGCAATATTGCCTGCAACTATAGTTATTTTATTGCCATATTGCTTTTTAATAGCAGCGACTGTTGAGATCACGCCTTTGCTATGTCCATGTGCGGTGTCAATGACAAGAACATCAACGCCTGCTTCAACAAGTGCTGGGATGCGCTTCTCAACATCAAAAGGAGTCACGCCAACGGCTGCGCCTACCAGAAGTTTGCCTGAGGAGTCTTTCGATGCATTTGGATATTTGATTGCACTTTCGATATCTCTTCTTGTGATGAGACCAACCAAACGATCTTCGGCATCAACAATCGGAACCTTTTTAATTCTATGTTTTTGCAAAAGATTTTTAACTTGTTCAAACAGATTCTGCTCCCAAGGTGCGTCTCTGTGCTCTTTCCTCATAACTATAAGACGACTGCGTTCAGTCATTATATCTTTTATAACTTTTGCGGGATCGGATTCAAAGCGAACGTCGCGTCCTGTAACAAGGCCGACGAGTCTTCCATTCTCAACAACAGGGAGTCCAGATATTCTACGCGATTCCATTATGGATTTAGCGGACTGAATTGTATCGAGTGGAGAAACTTGAATTGGATTTAAAACAACTCCACTTTCTGAACGTTTCACCAGTTTAACTTCTTCTGCTTGATCATCAGGTGTTAAGTTCTTGTGAATAATTCCAAGTCCACCCTGGCGAGCAATGCTTGCCGCAAGCTCATGCTCAGTCACCGTGTCCATTGCTGCAGAAACGATAGGGCTATGAAGTTTTAGATTCTTTGAAATATATGAACTTACATTTGCTTCGTGCGGTAAGGTTTCTGAGTAACCAGGTAATAAAAGGACGTCATCGAATGTTAATGCGTCTGAGACAATTTTTTTAGAAAATAATGAGTTTTCTTTAGTAAAATTAGTATTCATCTTGTACTCCATTCTTTTCTGTGGTGTGAAATCTCACGGCTCGTAAAAGTAGTGCGAAAGCTTTACCAAATAAAGATTTCTTAATCTAGTAAATTAAAAAATTTCAGTAAAAAAAATCGTTTTTTTTAAGTAGAAGAGTCACAAAGTTTCGCGCAAAGGAGAGACTCTTTTTTTTCTTGTAAATACAAATATTTACAAGAAGGTTTGAGATATGCCGGGAAAGATGAAAGCTAAAGTCCTAGGATTCTAGGGCAATTGCTTTTCTATTCTGAATGCGCAAAAAATAGGCTAAAATTTTGCAAGGATGAATTTTAAAAATTTTAATAAATTCAACATATTAAATGATCTGAAAAAAAAGTTAAAATTTTTTCCAAGAAAGGTTTGACAAGCGAATGTGGGTTGTGTAGCTAAAGGTTCTCGCTGCTAGCGAAGTCTCTCTGAAAAAGGAAAGACGGAGTGAAGCAAAGAGAAGTTATTTGACAAGAGAAGAGAGCAGAAACAGAGTGCGGGTCCTTAGAGGCTTTGACTCAATCGGCGCAAGTCGAGAGAGAAGGAAGCTTCGGGGCTCGAGATAAAAGACGAGCCGTCAAAAGAAAAAAAATCTTCATAACGCGAGTTATGGAGTAAGTAATTAGAGCTAAGAGTTTGATCCTGGCTCAGAACGAACGCTGGCGGCGTGCCTAACACATGCAAGTCGAACGGAGGTAGCAATACCTTAGTGGCGCACGGGTGAGTAATGCATGGGAATCTGCCCTATGGTGTGGGATAACTACGGGAAACTGTAGCTAATACCGCATAAGCAAAAGCCGAAAGGTTTTTGGAAAAGCCGGGACCGCAAGGCCGGTTGCCAAAGGATGAGCCCATGTCCCATTAGCTTGTTGGCGGGGTAACGGCCCACCAAGGCGAAGATGGGTAGCTGGTCTGAGAGGACGATCAGCCACACTGGAACTGAGACACGGTCCAGACTCCTACGGGAGGCAGCAGTGGGGAATATTGCGCAATGGGGGAAACCCTGACGCAGCAACGCCGCGTGAGTGATGAAGGCCTTCGGGTTGTAAAGCTCTTTCGGCTGGGAAGAAGGGTGTGGGAGTTAATAAGTCTCACATTTGATGGTACCAGAGTAAGAAGCACCGGCTAACTTCGTGCCAGCAGCCGCGGTAATACGAAGGGTGCAAGCGTTGTTCGGAATTACTGGGCGTAAAGGGTTCGTAGGCGGGAAGACAAGTCAAGTGTGAAATCCCCAGGCTCAACCTGGGACGTGCATTTGAGACTGTTTTTCTTGAGTTTTAGAGAGGGTGGTGGAATTGCTGGTGTAGGAGTGACATCCGTAGAGATCAGCAGGAACACCGGAGGCGAAGGCGACCACCTGGCTAAATACTGACGCTGAGGAACGAAAGCGTGGGGAGCAAACAGGATTAGATACCCTGGTAGTCCACGCCGTAAACGATGATAACTAGGTGTTGGGGGAGTTGACCCCCTCAGTACCGTAGCTCACGCGCTAAGTTATCCGCCTGGGGAGTACGGCCGCAAGGCTAAAACTCAAAGGAATTGACGGGGACCCGCACAAGAGGTGGAGTATGTGGTTTAATTCGAAGCAACGCGAAGAACCTTACCTGGGTTTGACATACCGTGAAAAGCGCAGAGATGCGTAATAGTAGCAATACACACGGATACAGGTGCTGCATGGCTGTCGTCAGCTCGTGTCGTGAGATGTTGGGTTAAGTCCCGCAACGAGCGCAACCCTTTCCCTTATTTGGCATCATTAAGTTGGCAACTATAGGGGTACTGCCGGTGATAAACCGGAGGAAGGTGGGGATGACGTCAAGTCCTC